>JBEQAD010000001.1:0-2161 GCA_041640515.1 Saprospiraceae bacterium
TGTACAGCCAAGCCCGGCCACAGAGGCTCCCACCATCGCGCCGAGGCTGCGGGTAACTGGCCTATGTTGAGCTTTAAATACGCTACGGGCGTATTTTCTCGCAGCCCGAAATAAAACTCCGTACCCGGGTGAGCCAGTTCCGCCGCCAGTTGTTCCGGCGAAAAATGAGCACTACAGTAGGCCTCAAAATGCACTGGGTCGTTGGCGGCTTGCCAAGCATCCCTGAAAGTTTGCTCGGCTAATTGGCGCAGGGCCGGCAGATCTCCCATTTCAACACGCCGAAAGGTGATTTTCATAGTTCTGGCAAGTTCAGTACATCGCTCATGCGAAACACTCCCTTGCGCCCCAGCAGCCATTCGGCAGCCAGCACAGCGCCCAAGGCAAAGCCCGTGCGGTTATGGGCAGTGTGGCGTATCTCGAGGCTGTCGGCCTGAGAGTCCCAGCAGACGACGTGGGTACCCGGCACCTCGCCGCGGCGAATGGCCACAACGGGCAACACCTCCGGTGAGACGGGTTTCCCACAGGCCAGCTCCCAGCGCTCGAGACGCGTAGAGACGGCTAGCAGGTCTTCCGCCAAGGTGCGGGCGGTGCCGCTGGGCGCATCGAGCTTATGCACGTGGTGCGTCTCCTCTATCGTCGGGCGATACTCCGGGCGGGCGTCTAAAAGGCGCGTCAGATGGCGATTAAGGGCAAAAAAGAGGTTTACCCCGATGCTGAAGTTAGACGCCCACAGCATGGCCCCCTCGCATTGATGGCAGTAGCGTTCCGCTTCAAGTAACAGTTCCGACCAGCCCGTAGTGCCGCTAACCACTGGCACACCCGCCTGCAGGCAAGCCATCACGTTGTCGTAGGCGGCCTCGGGCCGCGAAAATTCCACCACCACCTCGGCCTTTTGTAACTGCTCCGCCGAAAGCCCTGCCCGCTGCGATTGACCAATGCGCCACACCATCTCATGGCCCCGCAGCAGCGCTTGCTCCTCCACGGCGCGGCCCATTTTCCCGTAGCCTAACAAACCTATTTTCATGAAGACAATCCTTTAGAGACTCTACTTAGCATCGGGTTCAAAGATGCAGCACTGCTTCAAAAAAACAGTAGGCTTGCGCTCTGCAGAAAAAGAGGGAAAAAGCAAGGAAACTGCATAGAAAGAGCAACCTTTTGAGAAGCAGAGTGTTCTGAATTTTTGGAACGAAAATACCATAACCTTGCGCTGCCATCGTGTAGCGCTCTATTTTATGAAAAAACACAAAAAAAGCGGCAGCAAAAAACTGACTGCCAAGGCTTTGCAAATAGAACTGCTCAAATTTTTGCTGGCCTATCCTCGAAAAACATTTGCCCCAAGAGAGCTTTCTGCCCTATTGGGTGTGGAGAACAACCGCGACTCTGTAGAGCATGCGCTGCAGCAGCTCGTGCTTGCCGGCTCCGTAGAAGCGAAGAAAAACGGGCGCTACGGTGCTGCCCTTGACCGCCTCACCGCAGGACGACACGCCAAAACGAAAGAATCCACTCCAGCGCCACCAGCAGAAAAGCGCCGCAAACGCCAGCCGGAGCTGCCCAAAATGGTGGAAGGGCGCGTGGACATGACGCGCTCTGGAGCAGCCTATATTGTCACAGACGAGTTAGCAGACGATGTCTTTGTGGCCGCGCGCCACCTCAACGGCGCCCTAAATGGCGATATCGTGCGGGTATTGCTCTTCCCCAAAGCCTATGGCCGCCGCAATGCTCCACGCCGACCCGAGGGCGAGGTGATCAAGGTGTTGAAACGCGCCACGGAATTCTTCATTGGTACCCTGCACAAAAGCCGCAAGTATGCCCTCCTCTTGCCCGACAACCCGAACATGCCCGTGGACGTATATGTGCCCTTAGACGCCTGCGGTGAAGCGCGCGATGGCGATAAAGTCATCGTCCGCATTACCGACTGGCAAGAGGGAAAAGGGCGTGTGCCTATTGGTAAGGTGACCCAAACGCTAGGCACCGCAGGTGGGCACGACTTCGAGATGAACAAAATCCTCATCAACGCTGGCTTCGCACTGGCACACTCGCCCGAAGCCTTGGCTGAAGCGGCGGACATCCCAGACTTTATCGCACCCGAAGAGTTCGACTGCCGACGCGATTTTCGAACAGTGCTTACTTTCACTATCGACCCTGAAGACGCTAAGGACTA
>JBEQAD010000002.1:0-11120 GCA_041640515.1 Saprospiraceae bacterium
CTTGACAATGGCAACTTGGAGGTAGGCATTCACATCGCTGACGTCACTCATTACCTCAAACCGGGCACACACATGGATGCCGAGGCATACCAGCGTAGCACATCCGTATATTTAGTTGGACGCGTTAACCCTATGTTGCCCGAAAAGCTGTCCAACCACCTGTGCTCGTTAGTGCCTTTCGAAGACCGCCTGACGTTTTCCGCCGTCTTTGAGTTCGACTCTCAAGACCGCATCGTTTCGCGCTGGTTTGGGAAAACGGTCATCCACTCCGTCAAGCGTTTTACCTACGAAGAGGCTCAGACCGTGCTGGAAGGTAAACCTACCGAAGCGCTTCGCCTGCTGACCATTTACCCTCAACTGGAATGGGCCCTCACAACCCTCAACCGCATAGCTAAAAAGATGCGTCGCGAGCGCGAACGCAACGGCGCTATTGGCTTCGACACGGAAGAGGTGCGCTTTCGATTGGCTGAAGATGGCATGCCGCTCGAGGCCTACATTAAACAGCGCAAAGATGCCCATCTGCTCATCGAGGACTTTATGCTGCTGGCCAATAAGGAGGTAGCCCTCTACATCCAACACAAAAGCGCTGGCCAGGCAGAAATACCTTTTATATATCGGGTGCACGACTTGCCCGATATGGAAAAAGTGGCTGAATTCGCCCGGTTTGCTGCTGAAATGGGCTACCCACTTCAGGTAAACACACCGCGCCAGATAGCAGAGTCGTACAATCGCCTCATGCGCGCCGCAGAGCAAGACCCGCGGCTCAAGATCCTGGAACCCTTGGCCATTCGCACGATGGCTAAGGCGATTTACTCCACTCGCAACATCGGGCACTATGGCTTAGGCTTTTCACACTACACCCACTTCACTTCTCCCATTCGGCGCTACGCGGACGTGTTGGCGCATCGAATTTTAGAGAAAAACCTGGGCGAAGCCATTTTCCGAACCGACAAGGAGCGCCTGGAGGAACAATGCAAACACATCAGCGAACAAGAGCGCAAAGCCGCTGACGCTGAGCGCGAAAGCATTAAGTACGTACAGGCCGAGCTGTTGCGCCGCCACATTGGCGAAGTATTCCAAGGCTATGTGAGCGGTATCATTGAGCGCGGCTTTTTTGTGGAACTGGCGGAGTCGTTGGCCGAAGGATTGGTGGATTTTAGGACCCTTCAGGAAGCATACGTTGTTGAGGACGGCAACCTGCGCGCGCGTGCGCGGCGCTCAGGACACACCATCAAAATGGGCGACCGGGTGCGCGTACGTATCGTTTCGGTAGATAGCAGCAAAAGGCAAATTGAGATGGAATTGGTAGACGACGAATAGGCAGGCACCTTGCTCCCAAAGGGCTTAAAGTAACAACGGGCGCAGGGAATCTTCCTTGCGCCCGTTGTTGCTTTTTAAAAACAGCACTTATTGCTTGACAAAAGTGCTTTCATAACGCCCTTCAGCCGTCTGTACTGATAAACGGTAGATGCCTGCGGGCAGTTCTGCGACGTTCAGGGTGAACATGTTGCCATTAGGTACGACGTCGGTGCGCATCAGGCGCCCATCGGGCTTGCGCACTTCAGCCACAGCCTGGCCCAGTGTCGCGCCTGTGGGCGACTTGGCCACTACCGTTACCCAGTTCGTCGTCGGGTTGGGCGACAGGGCCAGTTGCACACCTGCTGTAGGTGGCACAGGCACAGCCTGATCAGGACAATCCACTAAGCCCAGTTTGGCACCGTCGGCACAGTTGGGGTCGCCCTTATCTTGCACGAGGAAGACGTACGGCGTTTCGTCATCATCGTCAAACGGCCCGAGGATGATAGGCTGCTGCTTGTCGTAGCCAAAGCTGCCGTACACATCACCGTTGGCCCCAACGATTTCGAAACCCTTATCGCTGCCGTTCTGGTGGCGGAAGGTGAGCACAGCAAAGAACTGCCCACATAAGCAAGGTGTTGCTTGCACCTGCACATCCCAGATTTTGCAGGGCTTGCCGGCGCAGTTGGGTGCATCAAAGGCCAAGTCTTCGCAACACAGCGGCTGGCTCACATCATTAGGCGTCACAAGGCACACTTTGATTTTGTCCTGCTTGTTGCCGCTGGCCGGGAAGTTGGGAATGGTCAGTGGCAGTTGGCTAAGGTCATAGGTGCCGAACATGGCACCATTTACCCACAACACAAATTTGGAAGAGCCGCCAGTGTTCTGCGCTTTGAAGTTGAGCAGCAGCTTGAACGTGCCGTCTGGGTTGCAATCGCCCACCTCCACCTCAAGGTCTTTAATGGCGCACCCCGACTGGCAGTTGGGCGCTGAGAACTCCGTCGACTCGCAACACAGTGGTTGAGCCGCGTTGGGCGTTACGATACAGACTTTAATCACATCCTTGGGCTTGCCACTGGCCGGGAAGTTGGGAATGGTCAACGGCAGGGCGCTCAGCGGATAGGTACCCAGGAGTTGACCATTGGCCCAAACACTGAAAAAGCCCGGCGAAGGGGTCACAGCGCTAAAGTTGAGCTGAACCTTGTACGTTCCATCTGGGTTGCAATCGCCGGTTTTGACCACCAAATTGGTAATTTTACAACCTTGAGGCTGGCAGTTGGGCGCTTTGAACTCGTACCCTATGCAGCAAGTCGTGGTAATAGTGCCTGCCGGGCCGAGCACGCAAATACGGATGGCGTCCACATCTTTGCCACTGGCTGGGAATTGAGGAATGGTTAGCGGTAGAGCGCTCAGCGGATAAATGCCTAGAAATTGGCCATTGCCAGCCCAAAGGGCAAACTGCCCTTGCGCGGTAGCTGTCGTGAAATTGAGCACTAACCGGTAAGAGCCGTCCGGGTTGCAGGGCCCAACCTCCACTTTGACATTCGCAATACCACAAGGAGCACCCTGGCAATCGGGCGCCTTGAACTCAGCTTCCAGACAACAGTTGATGGGAGTAGGAACATTGGTAGCCACAAGGCACACGCGCACTTTGTCCGTGGGATTACCACTAGCCGGGAATTTAGCAATTTTCAGTGGCAAAGCGCCAGTAGGGAAAACACCCAGTTGTTTACCTGTGCCTGACCATACGACGAAAGCCGTCGGTGTTGAACCCGTGTACTTGAAGTTGATAACAATAGGATAGGTGCCGTCGGAATTGCACGGGCCGGCTACCTCTACTTTCAAATCGGAAATAGGACAAGGTGAGGCGTTACAGTCAGGCGCTTTAAACTCTACAATTTTACAGCAGAACGGCATCCCATTGGGGTTGAGTAAACAGATTTTCAGGCGATCAACGTCCTCGTCGCTAGTGGGAAAGACAAGGCTGATAGGGAATTCGCTCGGAGCATACGTGCCCAAGTTGTCACCGTTTCCACTTTGCAGACTCACCTTGAAAGGTATGTTGATGGGCAAAAACTCAATTCCCAATTTGATGCGGTAGGACTTGAGTGAAACACAGTCTCCTACCCCTACCTGCACGTTGCCGATGCCGCAGGGCTTGGCAATGCAATCGGGGGCGTTAAACTCGAAAGTACGGCAGCAATTGCTGTTTTTCAGGCATACCTTAATGGCGTCCACATTCTTACCATTCCACGGAAACTCAAGGGTAAGCGGCAGATTTTTAACAGCATAGCGGCCCAGATACTGCCCATTGGCAGCGTAAACATCGAACGAGTCAACCGCTGCGCCCGGAATGGATAAGGGGAGGGTGAAGTTGAGAATGAGCTTATAGGTGGAATCCGTCGTGCATTCGCCTGTTTCTACACGTATGTTCCGAATAACGCATGGGGCCGGTGGCGTGCAGGGCGGCACGTTGATGGTAAGCTCGGTGCAACAGTTAGGGTTGTCTTTGATGCAAATGCGGAGCGTCTCTGTTGGTGAGGAGGTGTTGGGCAAAGTCAGCAAGACGGGCAAGTCAGCTAAAGGAAAAGTACCTAAAGAAAGGTTGTTGCTTGTCCAGACCTCGAATAATTTACTGTTTGGGTTTTCAACTTCGAAGTCCAACTTTACCTGGTATCGACCATCGGGCAGGCAATCGACTAGGTCCACCTCTACATCGTCAATTTCGCAGGGAGCCGACTGTGTGCAGTTTGGGCCGAAGAACTGCTTCACGCCGCAACAAGGTGGCACAGCAGGTACGCTGCTTTTCAAGCACACTCTCACAAAACTGCCTAAGCCGGCGCCTGCGGGAAAATCCTTGATGGTTAGTGGGAGTTGGCTCAAGTTGTAAGTACCTAAGTTCGCACCATTTCCAAAAACTTCAAATTCGTGACTTGTCGGGTTTTGAACCTTGAAATCCAGGTCAATCTGGAACGTAGAGTCTGAGATGCAGTCGCCAATTTCGACGACGAGGTCAGTGATAGCACACGGGGCTACTTGAGCAGCCATCGGCAGGGTGCTGGCTAATAGCCAGAATAAAGACGGAATAACCTTCAAGATACTCATAAGATAAAATGTTTTAAGTGTAAAAAGTGGATTGGGACGGCTAATGGATGCATAAGACCTGTACAGCGCTTCACGGAGAGCGTCATTTTTTCTTTAAAAATGCATTTTGGCTATTCGGCGTCAAAAATGGAGCGGATGAAAACGGACAGAGCCTCTGTCGGTCCACTCGAGAGCCGGAGCCGGTATCTTAATGATGTTAATCGCTCCTGCTAGCGTACGTAGAAAGCGGCTGCGCAGAGGGAGGCGGGTTAGGTCTACGTCCAGCGAGAGGTAAAACTGACGCGTGCGCGGATATTGCTGCGGGTCTACCCGGTAGAACTCACAATAAGGCCCATAGCAGTTACGATTGCCCTTCCATTCATAACCCTTTGCTACATATAAGTTTTGCGCACCCATGCCCACGGCTATATTGAGCCAATGAGGCCACCAAATGGCCCGGTCTTTGGGGAAAAACGAGCGCGGGTTCACAGAAGCCCACACCGTCATGGCATTGTAGTCTTTGAGCAGCAACGCCAGCAACCCGGTACCGTAAATCGCTCGGGCACGCGCTTCCAGAGTGCTCCAGTTATCACTACCCGGCGGCGAGAAAGGATAGAGCGGTTCTGTAGGATAACGCTGTGGCGATGTGCTCAACTTCATTAGGATGCGCTGTTCGCCCCAGCCCAACTGCTGCGCCAGAAACATGCCCGAACCCAGCAAATTGGCTCCCACATCACTCCAAGAAAAACCCCACTGAGAAGAAAAGCCATCGAAAAGCTCCAGAGAAGTCATAATAAGCTGACTACCTGCAAACCCAAGCCAGGCCGACGTTTTGGGCTTTATGCCTGCCCAGCGCACACCGCCATAAATCCAGCGACTCTGGTTGTACGACATCAGCCAGTGTCCCATTTTATCCATCTGATTCCACTGGCACAAATCGTTGAACGTGTGAAATTTATTTGTAGGATAATTTTTGTACCACTCGTTATGCAGCACTACCATAGCACTGCCATAAGCAGCAACACTTAAACCCATGCCTAACCAAAAACGCGGAGCGTGAAAAGAGTCGGCAGGCGTTAGCGAAAGCATGGGCGGCCGCATTTGAGCCGTCAACCCAAACGGTAGCCCCCACAGAATAACCAGTAAATAGTGGCGAGAGATCGTGATCATGGAAAGTAAAAAATAGTAAGCAGATATCGGAAATGGATTAAGCGGCAAAAGCACGGTCTCAGAACTGCTCAAAAAGCGCAGCAACTTTAGGCCCAAAAATAACTGCCCCAACAACCGCCGCGCCCAACGCCCCTAACAACACCGCTCCTGCAGCAGCATCCTTAGCTTTACCCGCTAGCGGATGATAGGTCGGTGAGATTAAGTCGGTTAGGTATTCCAGCGCCGTATTGACTGCCTCTAAGGCCATGACTACTGCTATGCACAGCACTATGACTGCCCATTCCGAAGAAGAAAGCCTTAAAAATAAACCGGCCACTACCACGGCTACTGCTGCCATTGTGTGGAATCGAGCATTTCGCTGCGTTCGCCACGCATCTACCAGCCCCCTGAAAGCATTGCGAAAAGCGCGTACAGTCATAAATCAAGAACTTTTTTTGGTGCAAAGTACATACCGGTTGAGCGTGCACACAAAAATTCTATACTGGTGGTCGTTGGCAACTCACCAACAGCAGCTTACCTTTGTGCCCGCTTTCAATGGAAAGCCTGAGCGAGAAAAACTCGTCTTTTCGGAGAGATGTCCGAGTGGTCGAAGGAGCGCGCCTGGAAAGTGCGTATACGCCAAAAGCGTATCCAGGGTTCGAATCCCTGTCTCTCCGCCGCGCAAAGGAGAGGTGCCGGAGTGGTCGATCGGGCTTGACTCGAAATCAAGTGTACTCTTACGGGTACCGTGGGTTCGAATCCCACCCTCTCCGCTTCAGGCCCAGTAGCTAAAAGGCTGCTGGGCTTCTTTATTTAGGGCTGAAGCTCCCTTTTTACCTTGGCATTTGGTCGCGACTACGCAGCCAGCGTGTATATTTGCTGTGCGGTGGCCCTGTGCCGCCGCCATTCCGCCCGCCCGGAGCAAGTGCGGGCGTCGCCATAATGCAGAGCGAGCGCCCTATTTTTCTCGGGTGCTCGCTTTTTTGACAAAAGCCTAAGGCTCATGCCCATCCGATGGCACTCATACGTATGGCCCTCTGTGTTGCTACTCCTGGTGTTGGCCTACCTGTGGTTTTACGGCACTATAGGTGTCAACGAGACGGATGGAGGTTTTCTCACTGGTCTGGCCTGGCAGCTCCTCAGTGGCAAGACGCTGTATGCCGACGTGGTGTACGTGCGGCCACCCTTGCCCGTGTGGCAACGGGCCTTTGAGTTGATGTTACTGCCAGAGGCATGGGCTGTACTAGGCGAGCGCCTCATTTTCTATCTCAAAGTAGCAGCCTACAGTGCGTTAGGAGCGTTTATACTCTTGCCCACGCACCCTGGTCGCTGGCCAATTGTTCTGTTTGCCTTCGTCCTTTCGGCGCATCACTACCCAGCCATGGCCTGGCATACGGTAGATGGTTTGCTTTGGGGTGCGCTGGGCTTGTGGGTGCTTTTTCGCCATCCTACTCGTTGGAGTGGCATTGTGGCAGGTATTTTACTGGCAGCCTCTATGGGATGCAAGCAGTCCTTTTATCCGATGGGAGTCATCGGCATAGGCGTAGCTGCGTGGCTCCACTCTTGGCGCTACGCCTCTCAAGTAGGGCTTGGGCTAGCCCTGGGCTGGGCTGCATTGGCTGTATACTTGCAGGCATTCGGGCTCTGGGATGGTTTCTGGCAAATGACTACAGGCGCTACATCATTTGCTCAGGCCGTGCAACATGGGTGTATAGATTACTTTCGCATACGCCCGGCTGTGGTGCTACTCAGCGTGCCATGCCTGGCTGCAGCGTGGTGGTTAGGGGTACACCAACCATATTCTTTATGGGCATTAAGGATTTGGGTGGCTTGGTGGTTCGTGCTGGGCGCCACATACTTATGGACTGTTTTTATGCGCCAGGAGTTCACTGTGCCGTTTGCCCAGTTGCGCCTATTGTTCTGGGTCGCCAACGCATATGCTCTGTGGCAATGGCACCGCCGCGCGTGGTCGAGCCGCCGCTTGGCCCATTATGCCGCCTTAGTCAGCCTAAGCTGGTGTGCGGCCGTGAGTTGGGGATACAACTTGCCTATACTTTTTAGCGTGCCTTGGACCTTTGCTCTTTGGGATGCTACTCAGCGATTGTGTTCGCCGAAACACGTGTTGCTCTGGCAGGTTGGGCTTTCCACGTTTGTGGGGCTGCTCGCCGTGTTTGCAGTCAGCGGTGAGTGGGTTTACCGCGACGGCAAGCGTTCCGATATGACTATGCCCTTAGGCGACATATTTCCAGCACTAAGAGGCATCTACAGCACGCCGCAAAAAGCCGCTCTCTACGCTGACTTGGCCCGCCTCATGCAACGCTATGGCCCAGAGGCAACTGTGCTGCCGGCTTTTCCGCAGGCAAATTTTTTAACGCGAACCCGCCCACCCTTGCCTTTAGACTGGGTGGTATTGCGTGAAATGGGCCGCTATGCTAACTTTATAGAAGCCGAAGCAAAGCGCCGAAAACCTGTTTTCTTTTTGGAAAAAACAGCGCTACCTGCTCTCGACTCTGACGCTGAGCTTGCCCTGGTTAAGCAGTTACACGACCAGGGCAAGGTGCTGGAAGAGACTCCCTTTTTCCGCGTCTTTTGCCTGCCGTGAGGGCCACCTGCAAATTCAAAGGCTTGTCTGCCCTAATTCGAGCAGTAGGTTGAACTCTGCCTCCGTGAGCGGCATGACGGATAGCCGCGGATTGCGCACTAGCCCTATCTGCTGAAACCCGGGATGTGCCTTGATCTCTGCCAGTGGCACTGGACGCTCTAACGCACGCACCGGCGATATGTCCACTGCTAGCCAGTTGCCTTCTGTCGCTGTAGGGTCGGGATAATGCTCACGAGTCACACGCGCCACCCCTACCACTTCCAAACCGATATTGCTATGGTAGTACAGACACAAATCACCGGCGCGCATTGCCCGTAGATTGTTGCGTGCCTGGTAGTTGCGAACTCCGTCCCAGCGCGTAACACCGTCGGTTTCTAACTGCTGAAAACTGTAGACATTAGGTTCGGACTTGATGAGCCAATATTGCATAGCGTTCTATCCCTCTTTTGAGTTCCGCGCCAGCAAAGATGGCTTTCTTCCCCTCAATGCACTCAACCAGATTCTACGATGCGACCCGAGCGTTCAACCTTTTTCCACTATCCTCTGCAAGACTTTGAGGTAGCTTAAGGTTTCTTTTGCACAGATACGGCCCCCATGCCCAAAGGCGTACCACTTACTTCCACCTCGATGTCTCTTGGGATAAATACAACATACGTTACTGTTTCACGGACTTCTTCCCCTTTGATTTTGACCACCCGCTGTAAGTTAGGCGCTGTGATCACTAAAAGGTTGGAGACCAAGTCGCCTTTCAGGTCGTAACGACCCACTTTTGCTAATTGTTCTACGGTGGAGGTATTGCTTGAGGGCAAAGCCACGTGTATCTCAACCCGTACAGTAGGCTGGCTCCAAATTTTCAGATCTACGGCGCCAGGTAAGTCAAGCTTTATTTTACTAACTCCTTCGGCGTTGAACGATTTAGTAAAAGTCTTCACTCCTGTTTGGGCAAGAGCGATACTCACCAGCCCGGCTAAACATAGGGCCAAAAAGACAATCCGTTTCATAGCAAGTCTTTTTTATTTACGACAAAGTAAAGCTTTTTTTTTGCAGAAAACAAGTTTTTACTTAAATAAAATTGCAAATTATTTACATTAATCCTACTTTACATATATGAGCACTTGCACATCGGCTAAATAAAGCACCCTACTGATTTGCAACCAAGCAGGAGCAAAGGCCTATCTTTGCCCTTGTTGTTCATTACCTTAATGTACCATTGAATCATTCGGTAACCCTCTTAGCCATCGAATCTTCTTGTGACGATACTTCCGCCGCGGTGATACAGGACGGTCGGGTATTATCCAATTGCACGGCTAACCAAGAGGCCCATCGGCAGTATGGTGGAGTGGTGCCTGAGCTGGCCTCTCGCGCACATCAAACAAACATCATCCCTGTTGTAGACCAGGCACTTCGGCTCGCTAGAGTAGACAAGAAAATGCTGTCTGCAGTAGCGTTCACGCGTGGGCCTGGATTAGTAGGCTCGTTGCTTGTAGGTACTTCGTTTGCCAAAGCACTTGCCCTTAGCTTGGAGATCCCCCTTATAGAGGTAAATCATTTGCAGGCGCATGTGCTGGCGCATTTCATTGAGGAACCTAAGCCCACCTTTCCTTTTTTGTGTTTGACCGTTAGTGGTGGGCACACTCAAATCGTGCTGGTGCGTAAGACCGATGACATGGAGGTGATAGGTCAAACGCTGGACGATGCCGCTGGCGAAGCCTTTGACAAAGCAGGCAAATTGCTGGGGTTGGGCTACCCAGCAGGCCCTGCGATTGACCGCCTGGCGCAAAAAGGGCAGCTGCGTTTTGCTTTTCCCGAGGCCCACGTACCTGGGCTAAACTTCAGCTTCAGTGGTCTGAAAACTGCTATTCTCTACTTCTTGCGGGAGCAAACGGCAGCCGATCCTCAGTTCATTGATAGACACCTACCCGATCTCTGCGCGTCCGTGCAGCACACAATCGTCTCCATGCTACTGAGAACCCTTCAGCGTGCTGCCCGCCAATCGGGCATTCGCGAAGTGGCGCTAGCGGGTGGTGTAAGTGCCAACTCAGAACTCCGACAGCGCTTTGAGGTGTTGGGCCGTGAGGAAGGCTGGAGCACCTACATTCCTCCTTTGCAATACTGCACCGATAATGCTGCTATGATTGGCATGGCTGCTTATTTCAAGTACCTCCGCGGAGAGTTCTGCGGCCAAGACGTGGCGCCTTATGCCAGAGGCTTCCAGCCCTAAAAGCAACGAGGAAGAACCTGCCATTTAGCCGGCCCTCCCCCGCAGAAAAGCACACAAAGGCAGTGGCATTTTTTCTGTCACTGATCGGTCTTGTCTAAGTGGCCAATCAGGAAAGGTGTTTTTGCTTGCTGGCGATAGTCTCGAACAAAGCCAAACTTATTGCCTTCGGGCACTGGCCGTGCATAGGCCCTGCCCGAAAAACCGTCGTTGCAATCTACAGCAATACCTAAACCTAACAGGCGGCCCTCACTGTCAAACTCCACGCGGTCGTACTCAATACGAACGCCCATGACGGAGAGTTCCTCCTGGATGTTACGGAGATCTTGCTGAGTATAATGGCGCTGAAAATACACCTCCACTTTAGGAATGCGCTGAGCAGATAGAGTACTCAGACCGGCCGTGAGCAGGGTAACAAGGAGCAATAATTGGCGCATAATGACAGGTTGTTTTTTGCTGTGAAAAAGTCTATTGAATAATACTGCGAAAGTAGCGCGGCGCCAATGAGGCGGTGAAAGAAACTCAACGGTTTAACATTCTTCAAAATGCTCTGCTAGTTGAAAACCGGCAGGCAAAGCGGCAGGATGCTCAGCCTAAGCGCCCTTGCTCAGGCGGTTATTTTCATCTGGAAATACCGCCACTGGGCGGAAGTTCCGGGCTTCTTCGGGCGTCATGAAGGCATAAGAGATGATGATGACGACGTCGCCTACTTGAACCAGTCGAGCGGCGGCACCGTTGAGGCAAATGACACCGCTGCCGCGTTCGCCACGG
>JBEQAD010000002.1:11130-70475 GCA_041640515.1 Saprospiraceae bacterium
CGCGTTCGCCGCGGATAACGTATGTTTCAAAGCGCGCCCCATTGTTGTTATTGACGACCTGTACCCGCTCGCCTTCTACGATATTGGCTGCGTCGAGTAGGTCTTCGTCTATAGTGATACTGCCAATGTAGTTCAGGTCAGCTTGCGTAACGCGCACCCGATGGATTTTGCTTTTAAATACCTGAATAAGCATGATCAAGGCGATTTTTGACCGGCTATTGCAACGTCATGAAGGCGCTAGGGTCACTACCGGCTTGCAAAGGTAGGCCTATACAACGTCATTTATTGGGAATGTGGCTCGTCGGCTTTTTCTGAAAGCCGCTGCTCTACTTTTGCAAGTGCCCACTGGCAAGGTGCTTTTGCGTGTGCACATTTGATTTGAACGGATAAGGCTATGCCCGACACTCACTTGTACTACGTCTCCCAACCAACGGGCAACTTAGTGTCCCTGGATGAAGAGGAAAGCCGCCATTTATTGACCGTAATGCGGCACCGCACCGGCGATACGGTGCGGCTGACGGACGGGCAAGGCATGTTCTACGACGCCGAATTGGTGGAGGCGACAAGACGCCAGGCTTTCGTTCGCGTCGTAGCTAGCTATCCTGCACCCACACCGACAAGCAGACTCCATGTAGCTATTGCACCCACTAAACAAATAGACCGATTTGAATGGTTTCTGGAAAAGGCTACGGAGTTGGGGGTAGGTCGAATTACTCCTCTTCTTTGTCAACGTTCAGAGCGCACGTCCCTTAGGACAGAGCGGCTAGAAAAAATCCTTATCGCAGCTCTGAAGCAATCGCTGCAAGCATGGCTACCTCAACTGCAGCCACTAACGCCACTGGCTGACGTAGTTAGGCAGGCGGTCGAACCTGTGCGTTGCATTGCCTGGTGTAGTCACACTGTGCGCACTCCTCTGCAGCAGTTACTCCGGCCGGGCGTTGACGCGTTAGTACTCATCGGGCCAGAAGGCGACTTCACATTGGAAGAAGTTGCCTTGGCGCAGGCCCACGGCTTAGCTGCCGTTAGCCTCGGCACCTCCCGCCTGCGCACCGAAACGGCGGGCTTACTAGCTGCAGCGGCTTACCGTCTGTTATCGGAGTGAAGCCAGCGCCCTGCTGCCTACAAGAGCAGGAGAGCAAAATACCCTGACGAAGTAGCACACAAAGCGCAGCCATAACTGCCAAAAAGTCGCTCCCATTTTGACAAAGCGCCATTTTGACATTAAAGTATAGGCTTTACGGGTGTTGGAAGTAAATTTGAAGGGCGGATAACGTATCTAATTTTTGAACACAAAACCTCACCTCCGCGGAGGAGGCCTGAAAACATTGCTATGACTTACGATAATTTCACGATTAAAGCCCAAGAAGCGCTCGCGCAAGCTCAGCAAATTGCTGCCGGCTACGAGCAGCAAAATGTGGACACAGCCCACTTGCTCAAAGGCATGCTGGAAGTAGACGAGTCGGTAGTTGGCTTCTTACTGGGTAAAGTAGGCGCCAACCCCAAGCGCATAGAAGAGCGGCTCAATCAATTGATCTGGGAAATACCTAAAGTAAAAGGTGCTGACAAGCAATACTTGACCCCCGACGCCAACAAGGCCATCACCACGGCTAGAGCACTGCTGAAAGAATACGGCGACGAGTACATTTCGCTAGAGATCTTGTTGCTTGGAATTGCCAAAGGCACAGACAAAACCGCCCGCCTTCTGCGCGAAGAAGGTGCTTCGCCAGAAATCTTGAGTAAGGCCATTCAGGAACTGCGCAAGGGCCGCAAAGTAACCGACCAGAGCACCGAGCAGACATACAACGCTCTGCAGAAATACGCCATCAACCTCACTGAGCTGGCCGAAGCGGGCAAATTAGATCCTGTCATTGGACGTGACGAAGAGATTCGGCGTGTGTTGCACATCCTCAGCCGTCGGAAAAAGAATAACCCCATTTTGATTGGCGACCCCGGCGTGGGTAAAACAGCCATTGTGGAAGGCATTGCCTGGCGTATTGCCCGCCACGACGTGCCCGAAAACCTGCGCTCCAAACGCATTTTCGCCTTAGACATGGCGGCGCTGATTGCTGGTGCCAAGTACAAGGGCGAGTTCGAAGAACGCCTGAAAGCCGTAGTCAAAGAAGTTGTCGAGTCTAACGAGCAAGTCATCCTCTTCATTGACGAAATTCACACACTCGTGGGCGCCGGTGGCGGCCAGGGCGCTATGGATGCAGCCAACATCCTTAAGCCAGCCTTGGCGCGCGGGGAACTGCGCACTATTGGCGCCACGACGCTTGACGAATACCAGAAATACTTCGAAAGCGACAAAGCCCTGGAACGTCGCTTCCAGTCGGTATTTGTAGATGAACCCAGCGTGGAAGACACGATTTCTATCCTGCGGGGGCTGCGCGAACGCTACGAAAACTACCACAAGGTGCAAATCCTCGACGAGGCCATCATCGCCGCCGCCGAACTGTCGCACCGCTACATTAGCGAACGCAAACTGCCCGACAAGGCTATTGACCTCATCGACGAGGCCGCTGCTAAACTGCGCTTAGAGCTGGACTCTGTGCCAGAAGAGGTGGACGAACTCGACCGCAAATTGCGTCAACTCGAAATTGAGCGGGAAGCCATCAAGCGCGAAAAAGACGAGCGCAAATTAGAGGCGCTAACTAAGCAAATCGAAGACTTGCGCGAAAAACTCGACACCCTGCGCAGCAGATGGCAACAAGAGCGCGAAATAGCCGAGGCCATTCAAGCCAGCAAACAGAAACTGGAAGACTTACAACTGCAGTATCAACGCGCTGAGCGAGAGGGAAACTTCGAGTTGGCTTCGCGCATCAAATACAGTGAAATACCCGCTCAAGAAGCTGCGCTGAAGGCCGCTGAAACCAAACTGGCCGAGCTTTCGCCCGAAAACCGCATGACCAACCAGGCTGTCACTGCTAACGACATCGCCGAAGTTGTAGCGCGCTGGACGGGCATCCCGGTAGCCAAGATGCTTCGCGGGGAAAAGGAGCGCCTCTTGCACTTAGAAGACGAACTGCACAAACGCGTTGTAGGCCAAAATGAAGCAGTAGCAGCCGTAGCCGACGCCATCCGGCGCAGCCGCGCCGGACTGAGCGACCCAGATAAGCCTATTGGGTCCTTCATTTTCTGTGGCCCTACAGGAGTAGGTAAAACAGAATTGGCTAAAGCCCTGGCCGATGTGCTCTTCGACGACGAGCGCGCTATCGTGCGCATCGACATGAGCGAATACCAGGAGCGCCACAGCGTGTCGCGCCTGGTAGGCGCACCGCCAGGCTACGTCGGCTACGATGAAGGTGGTCAACTGACGGAAGCCGTGCGCCGTCGGCCCTACACCATCGTACTGCTGGATGAAATCGAGAAGGCTCACCCCGACGTTTTTAACATCCTGCTGCAAGTACTCGACGATGGCCGCCTGACCGACAACAAAGGCCGAACAGCGAACTTTAAAAACACCATTATCATCATGACGTCCAACTTGGCCAGCGACCGCATCCAGCAAGTATTTGAGGACTATAGCGACCTAAATGCCGCTTATCAGCGCGCTAAACAAGAAGTGATGGACGCCCTGAAGCAGAATTTACGGCCTGAATTCCTTAACCGTATTGACGAAGTGATCGTGTTCCATCCGCTGCTCAAGAGCCAAGTGCGCGCCATCCTCGATATCCTGCTTAAGGACATCCGCGAAATGCTGGCCCGCCAAGAGTTGAACGTCGAACTGACGCCGTCAGCAGCGCAGTGGCTGGTAGAGCAGGGCTTCGACCCGCAATATGGTGCTCGCCCGCTCAAGCGCACTGTACAGCGAGAGTTTGTCAACGAGCTGGCTAAGCACTTGCTAGCAGGCAATTACGTCAAAGGCGACACGGTCTTAGTAGACGCTGATGGCGCCGGTTTGGTATTTGGCCGTCGCTGGGTGATGGATGGCAAGGAAGTTACCACGGCACATCTGGAAGTGTAAACCAACAACAATACACCAAAGCCCCCTACGGAGCAGCTGCCCTGTGGGGGCTTTTTTTACTGCTCACGGAAGCGTTTACAGCCCGGCCTTGCGGCGATGCTCAGCAATCAGCCCATCGCAAGCCGCCTCAATAAGCCGGAAGACCGACTCAAATCCATCAGCATCACCATAGTAAGGGTCAGGCACCTCGCGCCCCTCACTGGGATAAAGCACGTCGAGCAATAGCCGCACCTTTTGGCGATGCCTCTGGTACGGAGCCAAACGCAGTACGTCGCGAAGGTTTCGCTTATCCATGACGAAGATATCGTCAAAACGTTCGAAGTCTTCAGGCTTAAACTGCCGCGCACGCTGATCGGTGATATCAATACCGAAGCGCTGCGCCACAGCAATAGAGCGCACATCGGGCAACTCTCCCACATGCCAGGCGTCAGTGCCAGCACTGTCCACTATCCAATCTAACCCGTGCTGACGGACTTTATACTTGAGAATACCTTCCGCTAAAGGACTACGGCAAATATTGCCGCGGCAAACCATGAGGATGCGCATTAGAAAATCGTGCTGTATTTGAGCATAAAGGCCCCCGTCAGCTGCGTAGCTGGAGCTTCGCGATCTCCCTGGTCACCATAAATGCGGTTTTTATTGGCATCAATGATCATTTTCAAGTTGGGGTCGTAGAAAGCTTCACCCAACAAGTCGAGCGACAAACCTTTGAAGAGCTGAATGCTGAAGTTGTTGGAAAAGAGCACCACCAGGTTTTGTGGCTCTTTGAGGTAGTTGGAGAACAAGCGCAGCGAGCTACTCACGGAAAGGCGGTTGTTGAAATACTTGTTTTCGTAGCGGCCTACCAGCTCCGAGCCCATGCCGAGGAAGTAGTTATTGTACTCGATAACGTTGCCCTGAGCATCTTTTGTGACCTCATTGCCGTGAATGTCTAAGACGGCCAGCGAGTCGTCACTAACATAAATAAGGCGCACAGCCACCGGCGAGTATTGGAGGCTGAGATGAGAGTTGGGTTTGTATGTAATACCTGGCGAGAACTGCACGATGAGCGGCGATAAGAAGTCGGCCACAATGCGGTCGGGCCTGTTATCAATAACCGTAGGGCGAAGGAAATTGCTCCGATACGTTTGGAGGAGTTGCGACTGGGCGAGCAGGTCAGCCGAGACAAACCACTTATTGGCTGCGTCCACTTTATAGCCATAGGTAGAGGTCAGCCGTAGGACATCCAGGTTTTTCAGAAATCCAGACGGCTGGGTTGGCGATGTGCGTCCTTGCTGTTGCAAGGCCAGTTGCAGCATAAGTTGGTTTTTCCAAAATGATCGCTCCGATAAGCGGCTAACAGCCAAGGTGCCTATACCGCCAACGGTTAGGCGACTGGTGCCTGCACCGACGCGCGGGTTAATGATGCCTAAGCCGCTAAGGTCGAAGCCCAAGCTCCCGCCGAAACGCCAGAGGGTATCCTTATGAGCAGCAGCAGTAGCGTTATCTTGCGCCGAAAGTGTGGTGGCCAGCGTGCTTGCGAAAGCAAAAAAGAAAGTTAAAATGCGCATGATCCTGGATATGGGTTTTGTTTGTTGAGTTACGACTCCGCAGTCTCTGGCGGTAGCAAGTGGTCATCCTGACCATCGGGGTAAAAAATTTCCACTTCTTCGGTCATCATCTTGCTCATGGGCACAATGATAGCGCGTTCGGGCGTCTGCAGAATGAGCGAGGTCGCATCTATATGCACCACCCTGCCGCGCACGCCAGCAATACGCACGTCCTGCCCCACTTGCACTTTGTCGCGGTTGTAATGGCTCGCGATGTAATTCGCCACCAGGTCCCGGGCGGCCAGGCCATAACCCACTGCAAAAGCCAAAGCCAGAGCACCTACTATGACCGTCAAATTAGAAGCAATGAAGCCTGTGTTGATTTTGGCTTGCGCCAAAGCGCTGACTGCCACCGTAATGAACAAGAAATAGAACACCACCGTCCCTATCAGCCGCGCTGAAGGGATACCCATGCTCTGACAGGCCCCCTGGACAACACCACGGATCATGTCCGACAGAAAAAGCCCAAGCAGGAAGAGCACCAGAGCCGAGAAAAGCGCAGGTAAATAGTCAATCAGATCGCGCACCATGTCGGTAATGGCCGGAACACCGAGAATATCGGTAGCGAAGATGATAAAGGCCAACATAAGCAGATAAAAAATCATCTGCCCCGCCACTGCCGACAGCGCAATGCGCACACCCGTGCGCTGTACTAAGTCAATATCATTAAGCCGCTCGGCCAGTCGGTCAATGCCTGCTAACGCTAACACGCGGCGGACAATTCGCCGAAAAAAACCTGCAATGACACGACCCAACACTAAGATGAGCAGAGCAAAGAGGATTTTGGGCGCAGCCTCAGAAAAGCGGTTCACCAATTCGGTAAACACACCGTCTTTAATTTTTTCCCAAAAATCTCGGAACATAAGAGCAGGCAAAGGTGAAGAATGAACGAGGAGTAAAAATGGTTTTCATCTCAAAACCGACCAGGCGGCTGACGCCAGTCCAATGGTAGGTCGTTGCCCCTGCTCGAAGGGAGACCGTGGCATGCCTCCGGCGCATGACCACCCAACAGATGGGCCGCCATGCGCAGCGCACAGGGCAGAAAGATGTCGGCCACGCGGCCCGCGGCCGTAGCGTTGCGCACCTGGCTGCATACCTGAAACTCCACATCCGGTGGCAACTGCGCCATCCACTCGTTTTCCAATCTCTTGAAGGCGTTGAAATTATTCATAATCTATTAAATCGGTTGGGAAAATTTAGGACTCGAGGGGGTCGTGGCCGTACAGCTGTTCATACACCTGCTGGGCACGGTGCTTGGCCCGCATGATTTGCATCTTGATGGCGCTCTCCGTTTTCTTAAAAAATTCAGCCATTTCCTTAATGGGCATGTCGTCCAGGTATTTCATCAGCAGCACAATGCGATCGCTCTCGTTCAAGTGGCGGAGCACCACTTCGAGGCGCTCCTGCTTCATCTCCAACAAAACGCTATCAGGTACTTCTGGCACTGGCTCGTCGCTCACACGGCCTACATCTTCAGCGATCGACACCGGCATCTTTTTCTTGCGTCGGATAAGGTCAATACAATAGTTGTACGTAATTGAATACAGCCAAGTGGAAAACGCAGACTTTTCGTTAAAACGCGAAAGATTCAGAAAGACTTTGATGAAAATATCTTGAACAGCATCTCGAGCTTGGGCTTCGTCGGCCAGCATGGAAAGGCATTTGGCATACACCTTACCCGCATAGCGCCGATATAGCAGCGCGAAATAGTGCGGATTTTGCTCGGCCAGAAAGCGAGCAATTAGCTCAGCATCCAAGGGCTGCGCACCAGTGGGAGATGGCGAGACTGCTTCCGTCAAGAGTGAGGCGAGAAGGTTTGTCGGTGAACGATGCCAGACTGTTTTCAAGTACAAAGAGAAGAAAAAGGTCTGAAATGGCGCAGCCTTTGCCGACAAACCACTCATGAGACGGCAAAACGGCAGCAGGTCACCTATCGGCAAAGCGCTCTTTGCAGAAAAGCAAAGTCAGCCTACCTTTGGAACATTCTGTCGAGCTTTTAGGCGCTCGAAAGAACAAGATGAAAGACACGTATCGGCACAAGGGTCTGCGCAAGCGCATGGTAGACGCGTTGCGGCAACGCGGCATCTCGGACGAAACGGTACTGGCTGCTATGATGGCTGTACCGAGACACTTTTTCTTGGACAAAGCGTTTGAAGAGCATGCTTACGAGGACAAGCCCTTCCCTATTGGCCAAAAACAAACCATCTCACAGCCGTTCACGGTAGCCTACATGACGATGTTACTCAGCGTAAAGCCCAATAACCGCATTCTTGAAATAGGTACAGGGTCAGGATATCAGGCAGCCATTTTAGCGGCTCTAGGCGCGCAGGTGTACACCTTAGAGCGCCAAGAAGCCCTTTACCTGCGCGCCAAGGCCTTGCTGGCCGAGTTGGGCATTCGAAACGTGCGCTGCTTTCTGCGCGACGGGTTTGGCGGCTTACCCGAATACGCTCCTTACGACGGCATCTTGGTAACTGCAGGCGCTCCTACGGTGCCCGAGCCACTTCGCCAACAGTTAGCGCTAGGAGGGCGGCTGGTTATTCCAGTAGGAGAAGAAGTGCAATACATGCATCGCTTCACCCGGCTCTCAGAGACCGAGTACCGCGACGAAGTGTTCGAGGCTTTCCGTTTTGTACCTTTTTTAGAAGGCATTCACAAAAAAAACGAAGAGTGAAACAACGCTACCTGTTAACGCTCGCAGGGCTCCTGCTGGAAGTGCCCTTAATTCTAGCCCAAACGCGCTATGTGCACTGTGGCCGCCTACTAACCATGAATGACGAGCGTGTGCAAGAGAAAATGACTGTGGTGGTCCAAGGCGACACTATCGCGCGCGTGGAAGCGGGGTACTTAAGCGCCCCGGCAGGCGTTCAGATAGTAGACTGGCGCGACTACACGGTACTGCCTGGCCTCATTGATTGCCATGTCCACATAGAGTGGGAGCAGAGCCGCTCGTCTTACACCGATGTTTATAAGCTCAACGACACCGACTCGGCTATTCGCGGCGTCGTTTACGCCGAGCGGACCTTGCGGGCAGGGTTCACTACTGTACGCGACTTGGGTGGAGGCGGCGCCAATATTGCCGTGCGCAATGCCATCCGGCAAGGCTGGGTACCTGGACCGCGTGTGCTGACGGCAGGCAAAGCCATCAGCATCACCGGCGGGCATGGCGACCATACGACCGGCTCGCGCTTCGACCTGTTTGACCCTCCGCCTGGCTTTACCGAAGGTATTGCTGATGGCCCCGATGCTTGCCGCGCTGCCGTACGCCACCAGGCGCGTCGCGGAGCCGACCTCATCAAAGTAACCGCTACTGGTGGAGTGCTCAGCTTAGCTCGAGACGGCCTCTTACCCCATTACGCCGAAGACGAACTAGTGGCCATTGTACGTACAGCCCAAGACCTCGGCCTCCGCGTAGCAGCCCATGCGCACGGCGACGAAGGAGCGCGCCGGGCTATCGCTGCTGGGGTGCACAGCATCGAGCATGGCACGTTCATGAGCGACCAAACGCTGCAAATGATGCGCAACGCGGGCACTTGGTATGTGCCAACGCTTACAGCCGGTTGGGCCGTGAACGATAGCGCCCTGCATGCCTCAGGGTTCTTTCCAGAGGAAGTGCGCATAAAAGCGCTTGGTATTGGCTCTAAAATCACCGAGACCTTGAGGCGTGCTTATCAACAAGGAGTGAAAATCGCCTTTGGTTCTGACGCGGGAGTCTTTCCTCACGGTAAAAATGCGCTTGAATTCCATTACATGGCCCAGGCTGGCGTAAAGCCGTGGGATATTCTCCGCTCGGCTACGGTTAATGCCGCCGAGCTATTGGGCTTAGAAAAATACATTGGGCGCATTGCTCCTGGTTATGCTGCCGATCTGGTGGCCGTGCGCAGCAATCCTCTTGAAAATATCCGCACCTTAGAGCACGTGGTAGCAGTCATGCGAGCCGGCCGGCTTTTTGTCAACGAATAACTCCTTAGAGAGCACATAAAAAAAGCCGAGCGACCTGGCAACAGGCGGTCTCGGCTTTTTTACGTGTTTATCGGTGTGACGGCACCCGAAGCAGACGGCAGCCTTATGGTAGGAAAACAGGAAGGGCACTGCAGGACAGTTATGCCACTTCGCGGAGGGACATTGCTGCACGCACTTGCCTCGGGGCCGCACATCCGAATGGCTCTGGCTTTGGCTTCCGCCGAACTCATGCCGAGCAGGCCGTACAGGTTGGATCGTCCAAGCTACACACCTTGCCCTGAACATCTTCCACACGCAAGGCGTCCATGGCAGGCGGTGTATGGCCGTGGCTCTCCGACACGGGCGGCGGAGTAACCTGGCGGGCGAACTTGTTCTGGTGCTTTTCGCTCAACGTAAACTTGATGGGGTCTGTCGCCGCTTTGGAGCGCAAATAATACATACCCGTTTTCAGCCCCTTTTGCCAGGCGTAGAAGTGCATGGAAGACAGCTTAGCAAACGTCGGCGACTCCATGAACACGTTCAGGCTCTGGCTTTGGCAAATAAATGCCCCGCGTTCGGCGGCCATGTCCAAGATAACTTTCTGACTGATTTCGTAGGCCGTTTTGTAAATATCGCGCACTTCTTTAGGGATCTCTTCGATACCCTGCACCGAGCCGTTAGCAGCCATGATGGCCTCCCGCATTTCCTCATTCCATAGGCCCAGTCGGACCAAATCGCGCATGAGGTGTTTGTTGACAACGATATGCTCACCGGCCAAGGTGCGCCGGGTGTATAAGTTGCTGGTGTAAGGCTCGAAGCACTCGTTATTGCCCAAAATCTGGCTGGTCGAGGCTGTCGGCATAGGTGCTATGAGCAAGGAGTTGCGCACACCAACCTTTTTTACCCGCTCGCGCAAGCCTTCCCAATCCCACCGGTTAGAAGGCCGAACACCCCACAGGTCGAACTGGAACAATCCCTGGCTTATGGGAGAGCCCGCGAACGTTTCATAGGGGCCGTATTGCTCGGCCAGGTTGCAGCTTTCGGTAACAGCGGCGAAGTAGATGGTTTCGAAAATGTCGCGATTCAATTGGCGCGCCCCTTCGCTATCGAACGGCAGCCCCAAGAGAATGAACGCGTCTGCTAACCCTTGCACGCCCAGGCCAATAGGCCGGTGGCGGCGGTTGGAGCGCTCTGCCTGAGGAATGGGGTAGTAATTGATGTCAATGACCTTGTTCAAATTGCGCGTTACGACGCGGGTAATTTCATACAGCCGCTCGAAGTCGAACTGCCCCTCACGCACAAACTTGGGCAGGGCTATGGAAGCCAGATTACATACCGCTACTTCGTCTGGTGAGGTGTACTCAATAATTTCTGTGCAGAGGTTTGACGAGCGGATGGTGCCCAGGTTCTTTTGATTGCTTTTCTCGTTGGCGGCGTCTTTATAAAGAATGTATGGCGTGCCCGTTTCAATTTGGCTTTCCAGGATGGCATTCCACAGATCGCGCGCCCGCACGGTACGGCGTTGGCGTCCTTCGCGCTCATACTGGCAATAGAGGGCCTCAAATTTGGCGCCGTAAACGTCAAACAACCCAGGAGCCTCGTTGGGGCAGAAAAGCGACCAGGCCTCGTCGTTTTTGACCCGCTCCATGAATAGGTCGGGCACCCACAGGGCGTAGAACAGGTCGCGCGCCCGTAATTCTTCTTTTCCGTGGTTTTTCTTCAGGTCAAGAAATTCGAAGATGTCGGCATGCCACGGTTCCAGGTAAATGGCAAAGGCGCCTTTGCGCTTGCCACCACCTTGGTCTACGTAGCGAGCGGTATCGTTAAATACGCGCAGCATGGGGATAATGCCGTTCGATGTGCCGCCGGTGCCTTTGATGTAGGAGCCAGTGGCGCGGATGTTGTGGATACTTAGGCCAATACCGCCAGCGCTTTGCGAAATGAGCGCGCAGCGCTTGAGCGTTTCGAAGATGCCTTCAATACTGTCTTCCGTCATGGAGAGCAGGAAGCAGGAGGATAGCTGCGGCTTTGGCGTGCCGGCGTTGAAGAGTGTAGGGGTGGCGTGGATGAACCAGCGCTCGCTCATCAGGTTGTAGGTCTCGATAGCGGCCTCGATGTCTTCTCCGTGAATACCCACAGCCACGCGCATGAACAGGTGCTGCGGGCGCTCCACCACCCTACCGTTCATACGCATAAGGTAGGAGCGTTCCAGTGTTTTAAAGCCGAAATAGTCGAAGTCAAAGTCTCGGTCGTGAATGATAGCCGCATCCAGTCGGTCTTTGTTCGCCATGACGATGCGGTAGGTGTCTTCGCCGATGAGGCCGGCGCGCTCACCTGTTTTGGGGTCTACATAGTGATACAGGGCATGCACCACCCGATGAAACGCCTTTTCTGTTTCTTTGTGCAGGTTGCTGATGGCAATACGTGCCGCCAATAGAGCATAGTCGGGGTGTACGGTGGCCATGGTAGCGGCTGTTTCTGCTGCGAGGTTGTCGAGCTCGACAGTAGTTACTCCGTCATAGAGGCCCAGGATGACCTTTTTAGCCACCTCAATGATATTTACATAGCGGGTATCTAGCCCATAGCAGAGCTTGCGCAGACGCGCGGTAATTTTATCGAACGACACCTCTTCTCGGCGTCCAGAGCGTTTAATAACTTGCATATCAATTACGATAATTTAAGGAAAATCCCATGGAAAAAGAGCTTAATCTCCGCACCGAAGCGCGGAGGAAGTGCAGGTATTTGAAAGATGAGGAATGCAAGGAGGAAAACTGCCGTGCCCTGTCACGGTTGATAAGACACGGCAGCAACAAAAAGGTCAGGCTACAGCCGTTTCATCCACTATTTCAGCATCGGGAGCATTCTTTTTGACCGACTCAATACCGTTGTCGCGGGAGTCTTCAGAGGCATACATTTGACTTTGGCCAATTACTTGGCCATTGCTTGCCTTCAATACAAAATAAGGTTTACCATTAGATGCTATCTTTCGTTCGAAGCGGCTGTCGTCTTGAGCGTTCTTTTTGACTGACTCTATGCCGTTGAGGCACGACGCCTTGGAGGCATAGCCCTCACTCGACAGGATAATTTGGCCGTTGGTTGCCAGCAAGTTGAATTGGAACTCGCCATTAACTCGCTTGCTAATAACAAATTTACCCATAGCAAGATGGTGTGTGTTTTAGTGAAAAACTAAAAATCGGCGTCTGTAGTAAAGGTTTGCTCTTCTCGTTTGGCCAGCACACCAGCCTTCTGATAGTCTGCTACGCGTTTTTCGAAGAAGTTCGTTTTGCCTTGTATAGAAATCATGTCCATCCAGGGGAAGGGATTCGCCGTGCCAAATACTTTGGGCACGCCCAGCGCCACCAGGAGGCGATCCGCCACAAATTCGATATACTGGCTCATGAGCTCAGCATTCATACCGATGAGCGAGACGGGCAGCGCGTCCATGACAAATTCTTTTTCAAACTCTACCGCTTCTGTAATAATAGCTTGTACTTCTGAAGGCTTCAGCTTGTGGTGAAGCATGGAATAAAGCAAGCAAGCAAAGTCGCAGTGCATGCCCTCATCGCGGCTAATCAGCTCGTTAGAAAACGACAGTCCAGGCATCAAGCCGCGCTTCTTGAGCCAGAAGATGGAGCAAAAAGAGCCTGAGAAGAAGATACCCTCTACAGCTGCAAAAGCGATGAGGCGATGCGCAAACGACGGCGCATTCTCAATCCACCGCAGCGCCCACTGCCCTTTTTTGGCCACACAGGGCAAATTTTGCAAGGCGTTGAACAGAAAGGCCTTTTCCTGCGGATCTTTAATATAGGTGTCAATAAGCAGCGAATACACTTCCGAGTGGATGTTTTCGATAGCAATTTGAAAACCGTAAAAGCAGCGGGCCTCAGGTATCTGCACCTCGCGCATAAAATTGAGCACCAGGTTCTCGTTGACAATGCCGTCTGAGGCGGCGAAGAAGGCCAACACGTGTTTAATGAAGTGCCGCTCGTCGTCGTTCAGCTTTCGTTCCCAGTCGTGTAGGTCTTGTTGTAGGTCAATTTCCTCGGCAGTCCAAAAAGAGGCTTCCGCCTTTTTGTACCACTCCCAAATACGAGGATACTGGATGGGCAGCAACACAAAGCGGTTGGGATTTTCTGCCAAAATTGGCTCGGCATATTGATAGTCTTCCTTAATCATAGCGATGACCGTATCGTTGATAAACGTTTGCTAAAGAACAAAAGGGCTCCCAGCGTAGAATAGCCTGAGGCCAATAGGTGATGAAGCGTGCAGTTAGAGGAAAAAAGCCCTCTATTCTTTGGAAGAAGAGGGGAACTTGCCCGGGGCGAAGGCGATAGAATAGATTGCACTGATAGCGACAACAAAAGTACCGAGTAGAGCCACTGCAGCAAGACTATTTTTCCACAAAACGTTGGTAATTATTATAAATATATGATTATCAAATACTTTTTTAGGCGGCAAAAAATGTCCACAATGTGGATAACTCATTGTGGACATTTTTTGGGCTGGTTCTTTTCGGCTAAAAGTGCCTGTCAGCGGTCAAAACACTGAAAAGGTCACCCGAAGGAGGCGAGGTGCGCTACCTTTGGTCGGTAAAATACCGCGTTGCAGACACATGGATTTTTCTTTTCACGGCAAGCGCGTGTTAGTCACTGGCCACACAGGCTTCAAAGGCGCCTGGCTTAGCCTTTGGCTCGACCGGTTGGGCGCTCAGCTGTCGGGTATTGCCCTCGACCCGCGTACCGAACGCGACGTTTTCGTGCTAAGCGGTCTGGGGGAACGCCTGCGCGACCACCGCGCTGATATCCGCGACCTGGATGCCGTGCTGCGCATCTTTGCCGAAGAGCAACCGGAAGTGGTTTTCCACTTAGCCGCCCAGCCGCTGGTGTTGGCCAGCTACGATGACCCGGTGGGCACCTTTGCTACTAATACGCAGGGCACTGTACATATCTTAGAAGCTATTCGGCACACCCCCTCCGTACGTGCGGCCGTGCTGATAACGACCGATAAGTGCTACGAAAACCGAGAGTGGGTCTACGGCTACCGCGAGAGCGATCCTATGGGTGGCCACGACCCCTACAGTGCCAGCAAGGGCGCTGCAGAATTGGTTATTGCCGCCTATCGCCGTTCGTTTTTCCACCGGTCGGGTAGCGCCGCCATTGCCTCGGCACGCGCAGGCAATGTCATCGGTGGGGGCGACTGGTCTGACTACCGCCTTGTGCCCGACATTGCGCGCGCTATCGAAAGCGGCCAGGTGCTTTCCATCCGCAGCCCTCAGGCAGTGCGACCCTGGCAACACGTGTTAGAGCCATTAGGGGGGTACTTGCTCCTGGCCCAACGCCTGTTGGAGGCACCTGAGTCTTTTGCCGATGCGTGGAATTTCGGACCCTTACCGCACAGCATTCGGCCCGTCCGCGCAGTGTGTGATGCTTTTTTTGGATATTTCCGCCAACACCTGCCCTCGGCTACTGGGCACCCCGGCTGGCGCGATACATCCTCGCCGGAGCAGCCCCATGAGGCAGGTTTGCTTATGCTGGACATCAGCAAAGCTCTGCATCGCCTCGGCTGGCAACCCGTGCTTTCGTTTCAGGAAATGGTAGCTCTTACAGCCGACTGGTACGCCCGCTACCGCACAGAGTCGGTTTACGCCTTATGCCAGGAGCAACTCCAGACGTACGAGCGCCTCTGGCAAGCCCGAGTTCAATCGGTCTGAGCCTTCGTGCACTTGTTTTTTATCGCTTCTTCAGGAAGGGCCTTTCATTTATTTGGCTAACGCCTCGCCAAGCCTCTGAGCTCCGTGTACCTTTGCGCCCAAAAACGTACATGACAAAGACTTCTTCCCCAACTACCGACCTGCGAAAAATTCGCACGGCCCTCCTTTCTGTGTATGCCAAAGACGGCCTCGAACCCGTAGCGCGACGGTTGCATGCCTTGGGTGCAGTGCTCTACAGCACGGGCGGCACTCAGACCTATTTGGAAAAACTCGGCATCCCCGTAGTGCCGGTGGAGGCGCTGACAGGCTATCCTAGCATTCTGGACGGGCGGGTAAAAACCTTGCACCCTGCCGTCTTCGGCGGGCTCCTGGCGCGCCGCGAAAAGAAGCATCTGGATCAATTGGCGCAATACAACATCCCGGAGATTGACTGCGTCATCGTGGACCTTTACCCGTTCGAAGAAACGGTAGCCAGTGTGGCCGATGAGGCAGAAATCATCGAGAAAATTGACATTGGCGGTGTGTCACTCATCCGCGCAGCCGCCAAGAACTGGGCCGAGGTAGCTGTTGTGGCTTCGCGCGATGATTACAGTATGTTTTTAGAGGCTTTGGAGCGCCACGACGGCCACACCAGCGCCGCCGACCGCCGCGAGTTGGCCCGCCGAGCTTTTAAAGTTACCTCTAATTACGATATTGCCATTTTTAACTGGTTCAACGAGGGCACGGCGGACATTGCCTTCAAATACTCTATCCACCGCTCGGATATTTTGCGCTATGGCGAAAACCCTCACCAAGCGGGTGTCTTTTTTGGCGACTTTGGCCAGATATTTGAAAAGCTCAATGGTAAGGCGATCTCTTTCAACAACCTGCTCGATATTGATGCGGGCGTGCAGCTGATGCGCGAGTTTCACTTGGGCAAGCCGACGTTTGCCATCCTGAAGCACACGAACGCCTGCGGTGTAGCGCGTCGGCACACCTTAATAGAAGCCTGGCGGGCTGCCCTAGCCTGCGACCCTGTATCGGCCTTTGGCGGCATCTACATCACCAACACCCGTGTTGATTTGGCTACCGCCGAGGAGATTAACCGCTTGTTCTATGAAGTGCTGATTGCTCCTGATTTCGAGCCTGACGCGTTGGAGGTGCTGCGAAAAAAAGAGCAACGTATTTTGCTAAAAATTCGGGATTTCTATGTGCGCCCTCGCAGTTTTCGCAGCCTGCTTAACGGCGTAGTGGAGCAAGACACGGATCTCAAAACAGAAACGGAGGCCGATTTGCGCCCTGTAACCAAGCGCCTGCCCACACCCAAGGAGGTGGGCGAGATGCTTTTCGCTGCGCGTTGTGTTAAGCACTTGAAATCGAACGCTATCGCTTTGGTCAAGGAGCGTCAGCTTATCGGTATGGGTTGTGGCCAGCCTTCGCGCGTGGATGCGCTGCGCCAAGCCATCGCTAAGGCGCGCTCTTTTGGGTTTGACCTCAACGGGGCCGTCATGGCATCTGATGCCTTTTTCCCCTTTCCCGACTGCGTAGAAATTGGTCATGAGGCAGGTATTACAGCCATCCTGCAGCCTGGTGGCTCCATTAAGGATCAAGACAGCATCCGCGCTTGTGATGAACGCGGCATGGCTATGGTGTTCACCGGCATTCGGCATTTCCGGCATTAACGCCGAAAACAGGCACACGGTCTGGCGGCTTCACACGGCCATGGGATCGGGCTTGTCGGCCTCAATGCCGTATTTTTTCATAAAGGCCAACACCGCTTTCTCCGATACGCTGCCTTGCTGCTGTAGCAGCCGAACAGCGGCAAAGGCAATGTATTTAGCGCTGACTTCAAAATAGTTGCGCAGGTTGTTGCGGCTATCGGAAAGGCCAAAGCCATCGGTGCCCAGCACAGTGAAAGGTTGGGGCATCCACGGAGCCAAGCAGCCAGCAGTGAGTTTGACCCAGTCGCTAGCGGCTACGAAGACGCCGCTTTCGCCCTGCAACACTTGCCTCAAGTAAGGTACCTGGGAGGGCTGGTCAGGGTGGAGGCGATTATAGCGGTCACATGCCAAGGCATCGCGGTATAGCTCACTCCACGACGTTGCGCTCCAGACATCGGTGCTCACCCCTTCGGCCTCAAGGAGCTCAGCGGCTTTCAGGGCCTGGTCCATAATGATGCCGGAGGCCATGAGGTGGGCTTTTACGTTCGGCTTTGCCGACTTTTTACTGGAGCGCCGGTAGCAGTACAGGCCGCGGCGAATGCCCTCCTCCACCCCTTCAGGCATGGGTGGCATCAGCAAGTTTTCGTTGTAGAGGGTGATGTAGTAAATCTTGTGCTCGTTGTTGACGTACATGCGGCGGATACCGTCGTGTACGATAACCGCCAATTCGTAAGCAAAAGCTGGGTCGTAGCTAATTACGGCGGGTACGGTTTGAGCGATGATGTGCGAATGACCGTCCTGGTGTTGTAGCCCTTCTCCATTCAGCGTGGTTCGGCCAGCAGTGGCTCCCAACAAGAAGCCTTTGCACATCATGTCGGCAGCCGCCCACACCATATCGCCCACGCGCTGAAAACCGAACATAGAGTAGAAGATATAAAAAGGTATGGTCGGCACACCGTGCAAGCTATACGCCGTGCCTGCGGCTGTGAAAGAGGCCAGTGCACCGTCTTCGTTGATGCCTTCCTGGAGTACCTGCCCTGTTTTCGACTCTTTGTACTTGATAACGGAAATACCAATCTCCAGCGGCGTGTATTTCTGGCCTTGTTGGTTCCAAATCTGAGCAGAGTTGAAGAGGGACTCCATGCCAAAAGTCTGGGCTTCATCAGGGACGATGGGCACGATGTACTTGCCTATTTCTGGGTGACGGATGAGCTGGGTAAGCATGTCCACCATAGCCGCTGTGGTGGAGAAGTCTTTATTGCCGGCGGCAGCGCTGCCTTTCAGCTGTTTTTCGAAGAGCGTTATTGGCGGCAGGGCGATGGGTGTGTATTCTTCGGAGCGTTCGGGCAAATAGCCGCCCAAGGCTTGGCGGCGGGCATGCAGGTATTGCGTAGCCGGATCATCGGGACCTGGAAACCAAAATTTGGCCTGCCTAGCTTCTTCGTCGGTGATGGGGATGCCGTAGCGCTCTTTGGTTTCCACGCGCGCCTCAGCGCTGATGTCTTTTGTCTGGTGGGCTTTGTTTTTTCCTTCGGCGGCCTTACCCATGCCATAGCCTTTGACGGTTTTGACGATAATAGCCACTGGCTTATCGGCGCGCATGGCGCGTTCGTAGGCCGCATAGATTTTTAGCGCGTCGTGGCCACCTCGGCGCAGGGCTTTGAGCTGCTCATCGGAGTAGTCAGCCAGCAAGGCGGCAATGCGCGGGTCATCGCCAATGAGTTTCCGGCGTATTTCAGCACCGCTACTAACGGCGGACATTTCCTGGTATTCGCCATCCACCAGTGCTTCCAAGCGGGCTAAGAGTGCGCCTTCGGTGTCTTTGGCAAACAGTTCGTCCCAGTCGCTGCTCCAGATAACTTTAATGACCTCCCAAGAAGCGCCGTAAAAGTGACGCTCTACTTCCTGGATGATTTTATTGTTGCCGCGCACTGGGCCGTCTAAGCGCTGCAAGTTGCAGTTGATGACGAAGACGAGGTTGTCCAGCTGTTCGCGCGCCGCTACGCCAATGGTGCCATACACTTCGGGTTCATCCATCTCTCCGTCGCCGACAAATTGCCACACTTTTCCGCCGTTTTTGGGCTTCAGACCGCGGCTTTCCAAGTATTTCATGAAGCGCGCCTGATAGATAGCGGTCATAGGCCCTAGGCCCATGCTGACGGTAGGTGCTTGCCAGAAGCGAGGCATTCGACGCGGGTGAGGATAGCTAGAAACGCCGCCCTCGAGTTCTTGGCGGAAGTTAGCGATTTGCTCCAGCGTTAGGCGGCCTTCCCACACGGCACGGGCATAAATGCCCGGCGAAGCATGTCCTTGAAACATAAGCAGGTCGCCGCCATAGTCGGCTGTGCGATGGCGCAAAAAGTGATTGAACAGCACTTCCAGCATAGTAGCGCACGAGGCGTAAGTGGCGATGTGGCCACCTAAAGCCAGACCCTTATCCTGCGCCTGCAGTACGATAGCTTGGGCATTCCAGCGGAGGATGTTCTCGATGCGTTGCTCTATCGCCAAGTCGCCCGGGTAAGTGGGTTCCTCTTCAGGTGGTATCGTATTTCGATAAGGTGTGTTGAGCGCCGGACCGCCAATAGGCACTCCGTGCCGTGCCAACCAGTAGCGCAGCCGTTGGATGAGCTCAGCGCTTTTGGCTTTTCCATGCGCTTCTAAAACCTCTTCTAGTGCCTCTAGCCATTCTTCCTGTTCCAGTCTCCAATCATCGAGCGGTTGTTGTCCCATGTTGTCTATAGTTAAAAAATAAAGACGGGCAAATGTAGGCTATTCTATCGGGCTGTCCGAGCATCTCCTCTGCGCAGTGCGTTTGGTAGTGCTGTAAAGGACAACAGCCAAAGCGTGTACCTTTGTCGCCCTCTTTAAATACAAGACGCCCATGCAATTCGTCTTTCCTGGCTTTTTGGCTGCCGCTGCGCTCATAGCCATTCCCATCCTCATCCACCTCTTCTATTTCCGGCGATTTAAAAAGGTGTATTTCTCGCACGTTCGCTTTCTGAAAGAGGTCAAAGAGGTAACCAACAGCCGGCAGCGGTTGCGCAATTTGCTGGTGCTGTTGATGCGGTGTCTGGCGTTGATTTTCCTGGTATTGGCTTTTGCCCAGCCTTTTTTGCCGCGCTCATCAGCGGTGAGCCAAGGCCTGCGCGCCGTGTCGATATATGTGGACAATTCGTTCAGCATGGCTGCGCTAAGTGAGGACGCTCCACTGTTAGAGCTGGCCAAGCAGCGCGCCCGGGAGATTGTGAAGGCATATGGCGCGTCTGACCAATTTCAAATTCTTACGGCTGACTTTGAGGGCCGCGACCAGCGCCTCATTAGCCAGGAGGATGCTTTGGCGCGTATCGATGAAATTCGCATTGGCTCTGCTTCGCGCTCGTTGTCTAAAGTAATACTGCGCCAACAACAATGCCTTTATTCGGGCAAAGCCGAAAACCACGTAGCCTACCTTATTAGCGATTTCCAAGCCAATCAGGTCGACTTAGCCAACGTGCAGGATACCCTCACGATAATAAACCTGATTCCCTTGCGCGCGGTGCAGGAGAACAATTTGTCTGTTGACTCGGCCTGGTTTGAAAGCCCAGTACAAATCCTCAACCAGCCAGCAATGCTACTGGTTAAAGTGAGCAACCGCGGTGTGGAGGACGCCGACGAGGTGCGCCTATCCCTCTATCACGAAGGCCAAGCAAAGCCTGCCGCAGCCCTTCGCCTGCCCGCGCGCAGTACGCGCACCGATACCATCCGCTTCAACATCTTGCGCCCAGGATGGCACTCTGCCAAATTGACTCTCTCAGACTATCCCGTCCAATTTGACGACGACTACTACCTGACCTTTTATGTCGCTGACCGCATCAATGTGCTGTGTATCAATGAACAACAACCTAACCGCTACCTCACCAATGCCTTTGCGGGCGCCGCTTACTTCCGCGTGGACAACGCCGATGTGCGCACCCTGGATTATTCCCGTTTCGCGGACTATCAGCTCATTATCTTAAATGAACCAACCATCCTCTCTTCTGGCCTGGCGCAAGAGTTGAAAACGTTCGCCCAAAACGGCGGCAACGTCCTCTTCTTTCCGGCACAAAATGGCGACTTAAATGCCTATAATGGCTTTTTGCAACTTTTTCAGGCCGGCAATTTAGGGGCATATCAACCCGCAGAGCGCCAGACAGCACAAATCAATACTCAAGAGTTTGTTTTTCGCGATGTCTTCCTGAACGCCAACGCCAACCTGCGATTGCCCACTACCCGTGGCAACTTCCGCATAGCGCCTGAGCGTGGAGAGCACATCCTGACCTATCGCGACGGCTCGGCCATGCTGGCTAAATATGCTTTAGGAGAGGGTGCCCTCTACTTATCGGCAGCGCCGCTGGACGAACGCGCCAGCGATTTGGTGCGCCATGGCGAAATTTTCGTGCCGCTGCTATTCAAAACGGCTATTGCTGGCTCCAAAGGCCGCCAAATAGCTTACACGTTAGGCCGCGATGAGGTGTTGGAAATCCCACACACGGTGTCAGCGGCAGGCGAAATCATTTACAAAATGCGCCGCCGCGCAGACAATCCAGCTGCAGAGAGCGGTTCTTCCGTTTCCTCCACGCCCGAATTTATTCCCGAGCAACGCATCCTCGGCGCTAAAGCCCTGCTGACTCCGGGAACACAGTTAACTGAGGCCGGCTGGTACGAGGTTACCCTGCGCGACTCTGTGACTGCTGTCTTTGCCTACAACTATGACCGCACCGAAAGCGACTTGCGCTGCCTGTCCGACGAGGATCTGGAGCAACAGCTGGCCGCTAACATGAAAATACTCACCCGCAACGCCAAGGCCGACTTCACAGCCGTCGTCACAGAAGAAGACCGCGGGGTAGCGCTGTGGCGCTGGTGCCTGGCCTTTGCTTTGCTGTTTTTAGCCATGGAAACTTTGCTTCTACGCCTTTGGAAGGCTTAAAAAAATCGGTGTTAGCCGTTGCTTTTTACTCATTAGCCGCTATAACTTTGCCTTCCCTTTTACGGAGGCTGTAGCTCAGTCGGTTAGAGCATCAGATTGTGGTTCTGAGGGTCGAGGGTTCGAGTCCCTTCAGCCTCCCTGCGGAGCAGGCTGCTCGAGCGATAAGCGCGAACAGCCTGCTCTTTTTGAGTAGGCCGCTCATCAAGGGTCGCCGGGTGGTCGTGGGGCTGTGTACTTTTGCCTCTATCGTCAACCTGTTTACGCATGTTTAAGATGATGTATTGGTGGCCCTCTTTAGTGCTGATTTTTCTTGCTTCACCGCGTCTGATAGCTCAAAAGAAATTTGAGTTTCCGGAGGCTGTGCCAGGGCGTTGTTATGTGCAATGCCTAATGCCCGACCGCTACGAATTGGTCTCTGAAAACATCGTCTTGCGGCCAGAACACGACGAGCAGATAGCCATTCCTCCGCGTTTCGAAACTCGAATGGACAGCTACGTGGTGCGCCAGGCATATGTTCGGCTTCACCCCATTGGCCCAGAGTGGGACGAAGAAGAGGTGCGTTTGCGCATTTCTCCGGCTGGCCGCCAAGCGGCACCCAGCGCGTACATGGCTGTGCAAGACACCTTCTGGATACGACCGCCCGTACGGGTGTATTCCGTGACGGAGCCGGTATGGGAGACGGTACAAGAGGCGGTAGAGGTGGAGCCTGCGCATCAAAACGTCGAGGTTTTGCCCGTAAAATATCGATGGGAGCCGCAGCCGGTCATGGTGCGTCCGCCCAGCCGGCGATGGGTGCGCAAAAAACCCGAAAAAGGCTGTCTGGATGCCGACCCAGACAACTGCGCCGTTTGGTGTCTGGTAGAGACGCCTGCGCAATACCAAACCATCTACCGGCAGGAGCCTGTGGGCTGCGACAGCGAAGACCCCGACGACTGCGTGCGATACTTCATGGTGCCAGCCAAAACGGTGCTCAAACCCGTAGAGCGCGTTAAAGAGCCTGCTCGAGCTGTAGAGCGCACAGAGCCGGGCGCCTTTCAACTGATTACGCGCTGGCAACTGCGCCCTGGTGAAAGCGAACCGCCCGTACCTCCAGGTGCTCAAGACGAGTACCTGACGCTACGCCGCAGAGTGCTCCGAAGAGAGGCTCACATCAAGGCCGACACGGTGCCTGCCGTATACGCTCCCATCCAACGCAAAGTGCTTATTAGCCACGGCATGCTGGAGGAGCGACGCATGCCTGCTGAGTATACTACCGTCTTAAAGCGCAAACTGGTAGTGCCGGGGGGCTATTGGTTCTGGCGAGAAGTATTCTGCGAGGAAAAAATCGCTCAGCTCAACATTCGCCAAATTCAGGAGGTGCTCAAAGTGCGCGGCTACTATAAAGGGCGCATAGACGGCGTGCTCAACGAGCAAACCCGGGCGGCCATCAGCCAGTTCCAATTAGAAAACGACTTGCCTGCCGATGGCAACTTAGATATTGAAACCCTATTAGCTCTTGGCATTGGCGGCTAACGCTTCACGACAGGCAACCTTTCTAAGGTTTCTGCGTTTGGCCAAACGGAACGGTTCTTCTATGAAAGCAGAAAGCACCTCTATTACCTCCTCTCGCCTCTCGGTTTTTCGCCATCTCATAGGTCTAGTCAGGCCATACCGGAGAGTAATGCTGTTGACTGCCTCTCTGACGGTAGTGCTGGCCCTGTTAGCGGTTGCGCGCCCTCGATTGCTTCAGGTCATGATAGACGACTATGTGTTCCGCAGTGACATTGGCGGCATGGCTAAGGTAGCGGCGCTTATTGCCGGGTTGCTGTTGGTGGAGGTGGTGCTGCGGTACATATTCCTTTACTACACCGATTGGTTAGGGCAAATGATTGTCCGCAATCTGCGGGTACGCGTGTTCAACCACCTGCTTCGCCTTGATCTTTCGTATTTCGACCGCACTCCTGTAGGACAGAGTACTACGCGCACCATCAATGATATTGAGGCCATCAACACGGTTTTTGCCGAAGGCAGCATAACCATCCTGGCCGACCTGCTGGCCATCTCTGCGGTACTAGGCATGATGTTCTACACTTCCTGGAAGCTTTCTCTTGTCGTACTGACGGCTTTCCCCCTGCTGTTATGGGGCAGTTATCGGTTCAAGGAGAGCGTCCGCCAAAGCTATGAAAAGGTGCGCAATCACATTGCTGCAATGAATAGTTTCCTGCAAGAGCGCATTAGCGGCATGCGCACAGTGCAGATATTCAACGCCGAAGAGCAAGAATCCCAGAAGTTTAGACAGATAAACCGTGCCTATACCGAGGCCAACTTGCGCTCCATCCTAGCTTACGCCATCTTCTTCCCTGTAGTGGACATCATCTCGGCGCTATCATTAGGCTTACTGGTGTGGTATGGTGCTCGTGGTGTGCTTTCTGAAGAAGTAACCATTGGCGCATTGGTTGCCTTTCCTCTGTACATCAGTATGTTATACAGGCCTATCCGGATGTTAGCTGATAAGTTCAACACTCTGCAAATGGGCCTCATTGCTGCTGAGCGAGTGTTTCTGTTGTTAGAAAACAAAGGTAGCGCTGCCAATAAGGGGCATATCCTGCCGGAGCGCCTACGCGGAGAAGTAGAGTTTGAGCACGTGTGGTTTTCTTACACCGGGCACATGGACGAGGCGGTACTCAAGGACGTGTCCTTTCGCATCGAGCCTGGCGAAACCCTAGCTATCGTAGGCAGCACGGGCAGCGGCAAAACAACCATCATCAGTCTGCTCAACCGCTTTTATGAGATTCAGTCGGGCAGTATCCGCATTGATGGGCGACAACTACACGAGTACGACCTCTACGCTTTGCGCCGGCGCATGGCCGTGGTCTTGCAAGACCCATTCCTCTTCTCTGGTACTGTGCTGGAAAACATTACCCTTCGCAACTCCGATCTTTCAGAAGAGGTGGTGATCGAAGCCGCCCAGACCATTGGCGCCCATGAGTTTATCATGCGGCTACCTGGCGGATATCAATACGAAGTGCGGGAACGCGGCCAGGCCCTTTCTATGGGGCAGCGTCAGTTGATAGCATTTGTGCGAGCCTTGGTATTCAACCCCGATATCCTTATCCTCGACGAGGCAACCTCATCCATCGATCCAGAGACGGAAAGCGTCATCCAGTACGCCATCGAGCGGCTCATTGCGCGACGCACCAGCATCGTCATCGCTCACCGCCTTTCCACTGTGCGACACGCTAAGAACATCTTAGTACTCGAACGCGGTGAAGTACGCGAATTTGGGCCACCCGACGAGTTGCTCTCCAAAGAGGGCGGCCGTTACCGCGAGCTATACGAGAAGCAATTTGTCGCCTCCACCCCTCAAGCTTGATGCACCAAGCACTCACGCCCGCTTGCTCACTATTCGGTTAGAGATGATGCCAAACAAACAAGCTGTCCAGAACGAGTAGGAGGAATACACCAGCGCGGGCTTGACCATCTCCTGACTACCGAGCAAGACGCTGGCAATGAGAAAGGAGAGTGTAGTGTTTTGCACGCCACATTCAAAAGCGGCTGTCAAACGCGAAGGATGCGGCTGGCCGGTGCTGCGCAGGAAAAAATAGCCGAAAAACAGACTGGCTGCGTTCTGCACCAGCGCCACCGGTGTGATGGTCAGAAAGTCGTCCAAGGTTAGCCCTGCACCACCGTGCTGTTCGCCTGCAAACATCTTGATAAAGAAGACAATGGCCAACAGCGTAAGCATAAGGTAGCGCGCTGGCCGGCTAACACGCTGTGCGAAATGGGGGAAACGGTGGCGCACTATCACTCCTAACGCCGCAGGCACGATGGTAATAAAGAAGACTTGCCGCACAGTTTCCCAAAACGGCAGGTGCAGCTCGGTGCTTTTGCCCAAAAAAAATTGCAGTGCCGCATTAACTACTACCGGGATGGTGAAAAGCGTCAGGAAGCTGTTGGTTGCCGTCAGAGAAAGGGAAAGAGCCACGTTCCCCCGCCACAAATAGGTCAAAAAGCCCGAGGTGGCGCCTCCTGGGCTAGCGCTCAGAATGAGGAAACCCACCTTTAGCACCGGCGAAATACGAGCAAGCAGGTTAATGAGAAAGGCCAACAACGGCAGTCCTATCATTTGGGCGGATAAGGCGGAAAAGTACGCCCGCGGATAGCGCACAATGCGCATAAAATCATCCACCGTAAGCGTCAGCCCTACGCCAAACATAATCAGGGCAAGTACGGCGCTGACAGCCAGGTCAACAATTTGTGTCGGGGCTAAGGCGAGCAAAAACATGAAACATTTGCCAGCAAAAGTAGCAGGCGCTCCTCTTTTATTTTACACGCAAAATCAAGCGGCCAGGTTATTCCTCTTCCGCCCACATAGCTCCGTATTGCTCCACCAATAAATTGTCGTAATAGTCTGCTCTTTGAAGCAACAACTGAAGAGTAGCGGTGCCGTTGTCTTCCGTGAGGTAATGCTCAACAACAAGAAGCGATAGGAAGATGTTTTGCTCGTAGACCGATAAGGTCAGCCATTGTAAGGTGTAATTTTCGCGGAGGAGATATTCGTACAGCGGTTTAATATTTTGCTGTGGAAGCCGACACAACAGAGCATCAGCGGAAATCATGCCGTTAGCAGCGTGGTAGGTCAGGCGTATTTTGGCACTGCCATGTCTGAGTTCCCATTGGTGCGGGCCACTCCGGCTCAGGGCAACATGGAAGCCAAGCCGCTGGATGATGGACTCTATGACGCGCGGCACGCCCGTAGGCTGGTATTCTTCTACAGAGGCGGGCAGTTGCACGCGTTGACCGCAATGGCTGCAAAAGCTGCGCTCTACCGTTTCCTCATTCACCACGTTAAGGCAAGCCGGGCAGCGACACGTGTTCTCGGAATGGGCAGCTTTAAAGGCATTTAAAGCCTCCAGGAGAAACTTCGCTGGCAGTGAAAAGCCCATACCGTCGCCATCGCGCAAGATAAAGGTATTGAGCCCCAGCACCCGCCCTTCTTTATCCACCAGAGGCCCCCCCGAGTTGCCCGGGTTCAACGCCGCGTCAATGTGCAAGTAAGGAACACCGTTCACGACCTCGTGCGCATTGGAGATGATGCCGCTTTTGACGGAAAACTTCAGCCCAAAAGGATGCCCAATGGCCATCACGGCATCGCGCTCGCGTATGGGCTGATCGGCTCCCAGGTGTACCGCCGGCAAGTCGGGGCAGTCTTTTGGAGGGCTTAAAAAGGCGAGGTCGTATTTAGGGTCGAGATACTGTACGGTCGCTAGTTGTTTAGCAAAGCGCCTGCCCTCAATGACGACGCGCCGGTTGCCCTCCACAACATGGTGATTGGTGACAATAACGTCCCATTCCTTGAGGTAAAAACCCGTGCCTGTGCAAAGAGGCGTGGCAATCTGGACAATGACATCGCGGTAGTTATCCATGAAGTCGGTCATAAGGCAGGGAGCATTATTTTGCAAGATTAAGACGGCTAATCATCTCCAAAAATGTCTTGCTAAACCGCAGCAAGGAAGAAAAGTCTAAACGTTTGACTTGCGGTTGGAAATTGGGATATTCAGACCGATTGCGGCGGACAATCTCCTCCACGGCTTGGAGAAGATACCCTTTGTCCATCTGGCCGTTGGGCTTGACCCACACTGGTAACCCTAAGGCTCTGAAAAACTCCGGCTCAGTAGCGCGCATAAATAGGCGGAGCAATTCATATACGGGTTTGGGCGGCACATATTGGAACAGCGTGCGACCAACGATGTACCGCGGTACCGCCATAGCCAGAGCATTATAACCTTTTTCTAAAGGCAAATTCATGGCACTCAGCTCATTGTCTATTACCTGCACTAAGCGATCGAACGGCGTGGGCAAGGCAATACCAAACGTACTTTCCGTGCGATACAATTCAGCCAACACTTGCTCCCGCGGGCGGTCGAGAATCTTTTGCAGTTCCCGGCGCAACATCTGCACCCTCGCGCTCACATCGCGCTCGGCCTGTGATTGAGCAAAATACGCCCGTGAGGCGCGCTCCAACACGTCCATAACAAAGCCCTCAGGACGCACTAAATAGTCGATCCGATAGATGAGCGCAAGCAGAAGGTAGGCGTACCACACGGGATGCTGCCCAGGGTCTGGATCACCTTTGTCCATCCATTCGAATGCCTGGCGTATCTGCTGGCACATAAATAGGTATTTGGCCTCTTTCTCCGCCTGCGGGATCGGCTTGCTTTCGGCATTTGAGCGCACCAAAACACAGAACTCGTCTACCAGCAGGTCGTCGTGCTTGTCGGCCCAGATGGCCAATTCGCGCAGCGCACGCGACAGCCGAATGGGTGAGGCATCGGCAGCTGGTGTGTCGAAGCAAAGAACGAGTGCATTGTTAGGCGACAGGGCAAAGCGGCAGAAGTTGAGTTGGAAATTAAACTCCATGAGGCGGCGCATAAAGCCCACGCTCAAGGTTTCCGCCTGGGCCAGCGTGCTTTCAGCGCGTACGCGCTCAGGGGTGATTTGTCCGACAATGCGCTGCGAGCCTTGCAGTAGCGAAAACCGGATGCCCTCCTCCGAACCTTCCCATTGCACATTTTGCCGTGTATCATCGCGCAGGTAGTGCAAGAGTGCTTCTCCAGCCTCTACCACTTGGCCCTTCTTGTAGCAGGCCTGTGCGCGCTCCCAATTCGCTAGTTGTTTTTCTGTCTTGAATGCATCCGTGTAACGACCTAGCAGCAGGTCAGGCGGATCGGGCTTTGCCTTGGGCAAGAAAAGGCGCGCTAAAAAATTCACGAAGCGTCCGGTGTTTTTTCGGTCAGCGGTAGCGGCAAAAGTAGCATGTTTGCCCAGAAAAGATTGGACTCGGGTGAGAACCTTCCGCACTGCTCTACCACCGTTGAAAGCACCTTTCTTGCTGAGGCACACCGACCGCACGGTAGTGATTGGCTCCTGCTTTTCTGAGCACCTGGGCGAGCGCTTGAAGGCGCACAAGTTCACAATATTGGTCAATCCCTCGGGCATCCTGTACAACCCGCTCTCCATCGCACGCCTGCTGGAGCGCTTACTGGAAGAGGAGGTCGACCTGGGCAGCCATGTCTTCTGCTTCCAGGGCTTGTGGCATAGCTGGGAGCATCACGGGCGCTGGTCGCATCCCGAGCGCTACGTCTTTGAACAGCAGCTGCGAGACGCACACCGGCAGGCATGGACCTTTTCGGCATCGGCCAACCGCTTGTTCCTTACGCTAGGCACGGCGCATGTTTTTGTTTTGCGGACAAGCGGGCAGGTGGTAGCCAACAACCACAAAGCACCGGCGGAGTGGTTCGAGGAGCGGCGTCTCTCCGTGGAGGAAACTACGCAAGCATTGGCCGCTGCCCTGGAGCGATGGAAGAGCATCCATCCTGACCTGGAAGTGCTCCTTACCGTTAGCCCGGTGCGGCACCTGCGCTTAGGGTTAATAGAAAACCAGCGCAGCAAAGCCATCCTGCTGCTTGCTTGCGACGAACTGTGCTCCCAATATCCCTTCGTGCATTATTTCCCGGCTTACGAACTTTTACTCGACGACCTGCGCGACTACCGCTTTTACGCTGCCGACATGGTACACCCCTCTGACGTAGCAGTAGACTACATTTGGGAGTACTTTGCCCAGACTTTTTTCCTGCCAGAGACCACCCAACTGGTCAGCCAAATCGCCCGCATACGCGCAGCAGCAGCTCACCGGCCCTTTCATCCTAACTCTCCTGAACACCAGGCCTTTGCTCAGCAGCAGTGGCAGGCCATCCAGGAGCTACTGCAGCGACACCCAGGATTAGACTTCTCGGAAGAACTCGCTTATTTCCAATCGTTCTTGCCACATACACCATGAATCTGTCTCTTTTACACAAAAACGCCTTTGTGGGCGGGTCCAGCGCCGGTATTGGACGCGCCATAGCCTTAGAACTAGCCACCTTGGGTGCCAATGTCACCTTAGTAGCCCGCACGGAAAGCGCGCTACAGGAAGTGTGGCAGCAGCTGGACAGCTCGCAGGGCCAGCAGCACCAATATCTGGTGGCTGACTTCACCGACAGTCAAGCGCTACTTGCTCAGGTGTCAGCACTCCTCAGCCGGCAAACAGTGCACATTTTGGTCAATAACACTGGTGGCCCTCCTGGTGGACCTATCATTAGCGCGCGCCCAGAAGAGTTCCTCAAAGCGTATCACAACCACCTCATATGTAGCCATCTTCTGGCGCAGGCGATGTTGCCTGGCATGAAAGAAGCGGGCTACGGTCGCATCATCAACATCATCAGCACGTCCGTAAAAGAGCCCATCGAAAACCTTGGGGTGTCCAACACTACGCGGTGGGCCGTGGCTGCCTGGGCCAAAACACTAGCCGGCGAGGTAGGTGCATATGGCATTACGGTGAATAACGTCCTGCCGGGTTTCACGCGCACTGCTCGGCTTTACGACCTCATAGAGAAACGCGCTGGAGCCGCAGGCATATCTGTTAGCGAGATGGAAGCGCAATTCCGAAGTCAGGTACCCATTGGCCGCTTCGCTGAACCCCAAGAGGTGGCAGCTGCTGTGGCGTTTTTGGCTAGCCCAGCAGCTGCGTACATCAACGGCATTAACTTGCCGGTGGACGGGGGGCGAACAAAAAGCCTTTGAGTGCGAAGAACAAAGGAGCAATAATTCGTTGGAGTGGAAGGCTCCTGAGCGTTGTGCAGGAGGGCCCTCGTATTTTTTGACGACCATTAACACTAAGATCGTCAGTTTGGCAGTTTCCTTGCAAGAACATCCTCGTATAAATACCGATTTTGGACACCACCCTTTTTTGAACGGCTATGAAAAATCTGCTTGTTTTTCTGTTTTTGTTTCCCCTAACCGCCATGGCTGCGGCGCAAAGTAACCCAGTGCTGGAGGCGGTGGCACGCGCTTTAGGCGCAGGCGATGCGGATGCCCTGGCCCGCCATTTGGCCGACAACGTAGACTTGTCTATTCTTAACCAGGAGCAAACGTGCTCGAAAGTCAAGGCCACTGAGCTATTGCGTAGCTTTTTCAATACCAACAAACCACGCGCTTTCAACCAGGTGCACCAGGGCACCAGTCGCGGCAGCAGCGACCAGTACTGCATCGGCAACCTGGCCACGGCTAATGGTACCTTCCGCGTGTACGTTTACCTGAAGACGTCGGGCAGCTCCGCTGTTGTGCAAGAGCTCCGCTTTGACCGCGACTGATACTGCCTTTGAGCGCTACTGCTGAATAACGACTGCACATTTTCTAAAGTTTCAGGCTAATTTTGCCGCGTTTCCGGGTATCCGGCCTCCTCGGTGCCCGGAAACGCTTTTTATGATACGCATGCTCAGAGTGGTCGTTCTTGTAGGTGTCGCCTCGTTGTTGTGGCGCTGCCATTCCTCGGATGCCGATAGCCGAGAGGGCGACATGTTGCTGGCTAAAGTATACAATAAGAGCCTCTATTTGTCAGAATTAAAAGACATCATGCCGCCGGGGACTTCTCCTGACGACAGCGTGCTGCTGGTCAGGGCTTATATCCAGCGCTGGGTGCACGACCAATTGCTCATGTACGAAGCAGAGCGCAACATTCCCAAAGACCTTAACATTGACAAACTGGTGCGTGACTACCGGGCTAGCTTAGTGCGCTTCAACTTCGAGGAGCAAATCATTGCTGAGCGCTTGGACAGCACCATTTCGGAGAATGAACTGCGTGCTTTCTACGAAAGCAACAAAGACCAATTTCAGTTGGAAAGTACCATCCTGAAGTGCCAATTGATGGTGATTCCCTATAAGGCGCCTCAGAATGAGTTTAACCGTTTGTGGTATAGCAAGAACCCAGCTGACGAAAACCGCCTGCGCGCCCTATGCAAGCAGTGGGCCAAGGAAGCACTGCTCGACACCGAGCGGTGGCATCGGTTAGAAGAAATAGCGGCTTTGCTGCCACGGGGCACCCTCACCTCGGAGAATGTGGCGGCGCGCCGAGAGGGTACGATAGGCGACGGCGATTTTCGTTATTACTACCGCGTGCTCGAAGTGGTGCGCGGCAAGGAAACCGCTCCGTTCGAATACGCCCGTGCCCAAGCGCGGGCCATCGTGCTGCACAAGCGCAAACAAGAACTGATCGAGCGCTGGAAAGAAGAACTCTATCAGCAGGAACTGCGTCGCCAAAACATTTGGATTAACCAATAATCCACTCGCCGCCTATGCGCTGCCGAGCCAAAAATTCACCTCGACTTAGACAACCCGACGATAACCGTAAACATCCAGGCATAGCACGGCGGGCTTGCCTGACGACTGCGAACACCATGCCCATGCTAAAGTCTTTTGCCTCCTCCCTGGCCTTTGCCCTTTTCCTAACCTTTGCTTTGCCGCTAAGCGGCCAAAACGAGCGGATGCTCATTGACAAGGTCGTCGCTACGGTAGGCGGTGAGGTTGTCTTGCTTAGCGAAGTGCAAGAACAAGTAGCCTACGCTCGCCAGCAAACCTCCAAAATAGGCGCTGACTACCCTTGCTTGGTGCTCCAGAATCTCATTGTTCAGCGGCTGCTGGTGCATCAAGCCAAGGTAGACTCCGTCCTCGTAAAAGACGACGAGGTAGAAAACCAGCTCGATGCCCGCATTGAGCGGTTGCGCTCGTACTTCAACCAGGACGACAAGGCTATCGAGGAGTATTACGGCCAGACGGTGGCCCAAATCAAAGACCAAATGCGCAACGATATGCGCAATCAGCTGCTGGCCGAGCGCATGCAACAGGAAATCACCAAGAAGGTGACCATCACCCCGTTAGAGGTGCAAGCATTTTTCCAGCAAATCCCGCCGGATTCGCTGCCCTTTTTCAACGCAGAAGTGGAGATTCGCGAATTGGTGTATAAGCCGCCTGTCAACGCCGAGGAGCGAGCAAAAGCCCGTGCCCGGGCAGAGGACTTGCGCAAACGCATCGTGGACAAAGGGGAAAGCTTCGCCGAGTTGGCTAAAAAATACAGCGACGACCCCGGCAGCGCTGCGCAAGGCGGCGACTTGGGCTGGCAAAAGCGCGGTACTTTCGTTCCCGAATTTGAGGCCGCCGTCTATAAACTTGACCCTGGCCAGATTAGCACCGTCGTCGAGACAGAATTCGGTTTTCACGTTATCCAACTTATCGAGCGGCGCGGCAACCTCGTACATGCCCGCCATATCCTCATCAAACCCGAAATCACGGACGAAGACTTGGCTAAGGCAACAGCCAAGCTGGACTCTGTGCGAACGCTCATCTTAGAAGGTAAGTTGACTTTCAGCGATGCCGTTAAACTTTACGGGGACAAGAACGCTCCCAGCTACAGCAACGACGGCCGCGTGGCCAACCCGCGCAGCGGCAATACTTTCTTTGAGGTGGGCGATCTGGACACCAATGTCTTCTTCGCTATTGATGAACTGGAGGTGGGCGGCATTTCCAAACCCACTCCTTTCCGAATGCCCGATGGCTCGCGCTATTACCGACTTATTTTGCTCGAAAGTCGAAGCAAGCCCCACCGCGCAGACTTACGTCAGGACTACAACAAAATTCAGGCAGCCGCGCTGGAACAGAAGAAAAACGACTACTTGGAAGAATGGATGCTTGCTCGCCTGCGCAAGACACATCTGGCTATTGATCCGCTTTTCTTGAATTGCCCAAACCTCCAGGAAATCCTTGCCCAAACCCAGCGCTTCTAAGCCTCGACTCTCTTGTTATGCCTATTTCCTCCCTCTTTATCCCAAAACCTGCGAACCCACTTCTATCTACAGCGCCCATGAGATTGCCCATCCCTGTTCTCTTTTTGCTGACGTTGCATGGGCTGAATGCCCAAACCTTTTCTATAGCCGACACCTCACAACTACCGCTGTTCCCCTACGAGAAAGCGCAAGAGTATAAAATCGGTGGGGTACGTGTGAGTGGCGCACAGTACGCCGACGCTCAGGCGCTGGTAGCCATCTCAGGGCTGCGTGTAGGAGATCAGGTACGCATCCCGGGACCGCTGATTACGCGCGCAGTGCAGGCATTATGGAATCTACGCCTCTTCACAGATGTACAAGTCGTTCAAGAGCAGCAAAAAGGCGACGAGATTTTTTTGGAAATCATTGTCAAAGAACTGCCGCGCTACACGCGGCATTCGTTTGTAGGCGTGAAAAAAAGCAAGCACGAAGACCTCAACAACATCATCAACCGCTACCTGCAACGCGGCGCCATCCTGACAGAAAACGCGCGAACTTCGGTCATCAATGGCATCAAAAACTACTACGCCGATAAGGGCTACTTGGATGCCAGCGTCATCATCAAGACTCAGCCTGACGAGCGCTCCATCAATGGGGTAAAGATGGAGGTGGCTATCAAGCCAGGCAAGCGTGTCAAGATTCAAGACATCCGCTTCTTGGGCAATCAGCAGGTGAAAGCGTCTAAACTGCGCCGAAAAATGAAGAATACGGCGCGCAAAAGCCGCATTTTTAAGAAGTCTCGCCTACTGGAAAAGGAATATGAAGAAGACAAACGCGCTATTGAGGCCTACTACAATACCTTAGGCTTCCGCGATGCGCGGGTGATACGCGACTCCATCTGGCGCACAGCTAAAGGCGAGCTGATGCTAGAATTAACCATCAACGAAGGGCGACGCTATTACTTTCGCCACATTACTTGGAAGGGCAATACGATTTACGAAACGCGGGTCCTTCAACAAGTGCTTGGCATCTCTAAAGGCGATGTATACAATCAAGAATTGCTCAACAATCGCCTCAGCTTTAGCCAAGACGGCCGTGATGTGTCTTCGTTATACCTGGACAATGGCTATCTGTTCTTTCGGGCAGACCCCATCGAGACAGCCATTGAAAATGACTCTGTGGATTTGGAAATTCGCATCTTCGAAGGCCCGCAAGCCACCATCGACCGCGTCGTCATTAAGGGCAACGACCGTACCCATGAGCACGTCATCCGACGCGAACTGTTCACTCGTCCCGGTGATAAATTTAGCCGTTCCGATATCATTCGCTCTCAACGCGAGATCGTCAACTTAGGCTACTTCAACCCAGAGACCTTAGGCATTAACACGCCTGTAAACCCTGACCGGGGCACGGTGGACATCGAGTACACGGTGGAAGAGAAGCCCTCTGACCAGCTTGAGCTGAGCGCCGGCTATCAGCCGCGCACGGCCTTCGGGCTGGGTGGAGTTATTGGCACTTTGGGGGTAACGTTCAACAACTTCTCCTTGCGCAACATCCGCAACCGCGAAGCTTGGAACCCGCTGCCCCAAGGCGACGGGCAACGCTTAAGCTTGCGCGGACAGACTTCTGGGCCAAACTTCCAGTCGTACAACTTTTCCTTTACAGAACCCTGGCTGGGTGGACGCAAGCCCAACTCGCTCACCGTGGCTGGCGTATATAACCGCTTTGCCCAGGGCTTTGAGGGCGCCTCTAACTACAGCAGGCTGGGCATTCTGCGTGGAGCCGTAAACTTTGGTACACGACTCAAAATCCCCGACGATAACTTCATCTTCCGCGCCGGTGTAGAGGTGCAGACCTACGACTTGCTCAATTGGGCCAATTTCCGCGACGACAGAGGGCGTATCCTCGGCAGCGGCAAATACAACAACTTCAATTTTAACCTCAATTTGGCCCGCAACAGCATTAATGACCCCATTTTCCCGCGGGCAGGTTCGCTCTTTTCTGTGAACATCCAGGCCACGCCGCCCTACTCTTGGTTCCGACCGGCCAGCTTTTATGAAAGTAACGAGCCTTCGTTGATATACCGCTATGTTGAGTACGTGCGTTGGCGCTTCGATGCCGAATGGTATACGACCATCGTAGGCAAGCTGGTACTTCGCTCGCAGGCCAAAGTAGGCATTTTGGGCCGCTGGTCAAAGAAGACGGGCCTCAGCCCCTTCGAGCGCTTCGACGTCGGTGGCGACGGTCTCAACAACCAGAACTTTGGCCTTTTTGGGCGCAGCATTATCAGCATGCGCGGCTATGGGGTAGAAGATATTATGCAGCCTTTCCCAGGAGGGGCAGGTGTGTTCAGTAAATTCACCTTAGAGATGCGTTACCCCATCTCACTTAACCCACAGAGCACCATCTTCGTCACTTCCTTCTTGCAAGGAGGTAATGCTTGGGCGCAAGCGCGCAACTTCAACCCCTTTGACCTCCGGCGCTCAGCAGGGTTAGGGCTGCGCGTATTCTTACCTATGTTCGGCACGCTGGGCTTTGATTACGGCTTTGGCTTCGACAAGCCCGACCTCATCGCCCGCAAGGCGAAGTGGACGGAGTTTGCCCGCTTCAATATCGTGCTTGGTTTTGAACCGGATTGATGCCCGACGGTTTATGCAATGCCTTCGCAGGAGGTATTACTCTGTTACGATATATCCGGCCTATCCATGCAATTTTACCCGCTCACTGTCGCGCGCATTCATCCTGAGACCCCCGACACGCGCACCATCGAGTTCCTCATCCCCGAAGAACTAAGCGATTTATTCACCTATCAGGCAGGACAATACGTCACCTTGCGACATATTCTGGGCGGCCAAGAGGTGCGCCGTTCGTATTCTATGTCGTCTAGCCCGTTGGAAAAACGCTTGGCTATCACAGTCAAAAAAGTGCAGGGCGGTCGTATGTCCACCTATTTGTGCGATGTGCTTCGAGAAGGCGACACCCTACAGGTAGCGCCGCCAGAGGGGCGCTTCGTTACCTCTTTCGATGCAGAACGACGACGCACCCTCTACCTTTTTGGTGCAGGCAGTGGCATTACTCCGCTAATGTCCATTCTGAAAACGGCCTTGGAGGCCGAGCCAATGAGTACCCTCTTCTTACTTTATGGCAATCGCGATGAGGACAACATCATCTTTCGGGACGAATTGCATACCCTCGCCCAGCGCTATGCGGGCCAGTTCAATGTGGAATACATCCTCAGCCGCCCTAAAAAGATAGAAGCAGGTAGCTTTTTAGGTTTGTTTAAGCGATACACAAGCCATTGGAATGGACGCACAGGCCGCATTACTGGTCAAGTGGTGCAACAGTTTTTAGAAGAAAACCCACCGCACACGCCGCCTAAGGATTGTGACTATTTCATCTGCGGCCCTGGCAATATGGCAGATGTGGTGAAAGCCACCCTCCTGGCCCAAGGCATTGAGAGCAAGCAAATACATACCGAGTATTTCGTCAATGCCACCCACACGCCGGGCGAATTCGCCGAGACGCCAGGCGGTGCTAATGGCAGCGCTCGGCTCATTGTCCACCTCCATCGCACACGCATCGAGACCGTCGTCCCTCCCAAAGCTACCATTTTAGATGTGTTGGTTAAGGAAAAACACGACGTGCCTTACTCTTGTACCGCCGGCGCATGCTCTACCTGTATGGCCAAAGTGCTACAAGGTAAAGTGCGCATGGATGCCTGCTATGCCTTAGATGACGAGGAAATCAAGGCGGGGTATTGCCTAACCTGTCAGGCCCATCCGGAAAGTGAGGTCGTCGAAATTACCTACGATATTTAAGATTACTAAAAGCAAAAGTCGCCTCGAGGTGCGGGAGCGCATTCGAGGCGGCTTGGGGATTAAGTTTGCTTTCATTTGGTTGCCAAAGGTTGTTCCAGCAAAGGGTTTGTTAGTAAAAAGGGCGAGAAAATCTCCATAGGAAAGCTGCTGGAGGAAAATTCGCACTTGAGTTCTTGAGGTTCTTAGCCGCAACTGAATCTTTTTTGTCGTAGATTTTAAAGAGCTCTCAACGTTTTTGGCTAAAAAATATTCCCTCAAAGGGTTTTGTTGCATCGGAGATATCTCGGCAAGCAATAGAGTTCTTTACTAATCTGATGAAAACCAGCACCTTACATCTTCTATAGATCTTTTCAATTGGCTACTGTCTTGGACTCAGGAGTTGTCCTTTTGATTAGAGCCGCCACCGCAAACGCCCACGGTACCCCTCAGAGACATTAGAACCGATGTGCAACAGCAACTCCTAATATCTTTGCATCACCTCACGGAGCCGCTTCCATCAGAACAAATATGACCGGTGACCAGCTATGTGAGTGTATCCGACGCGGAGGCTATGCTCGTGAGCGAGCTATCCAAACTATTCATAGGCGTTTCTTTTATTTAGTCCGAACGGTAGGCGTGCGCGAAATACGGCTATCGTATGAGGACGCCCAAATGGCATACAGCGATGCAGTGACCGAGTTGGACAGTATGGTGCGCGGAAACGTAGCGATTGAAGACATCGGAAAAATACTTTACACCCTGGTATATCGGCGATGCGTTGATATCGTACGCAAGCGTACGACAAAAACAAAAGCAGAGCCGTTAGACCAAAGGCAGCTAACCTTAGATCTACCTCAGTGGCTCTTGGACGCATTGCAGCATTCGACCGAAGCTATGCAGGAATTATTCGAAGTAGAAGAAGCCTCCGAAAGGCAGCAGCGCCAACAACGCATCCTCGCCTGTGTAAGAATGGTGGTGGACAGCATGCCTTCTAAGCGCCGTGCCCTGCTGGTAGACAAACTAGATGGCTACGACTATGAAGAACTAACCCAACTGCACGGCTTCAAAACCGAGGATGTCGCTCGTGAAATGGTTTCCCGTGCCATGCAGAGCCTTCGCAGTGCGTTGAAGGAAGCCTGCTCGCAACAACAGCCCACATGTCGCGATTTGTGCGCCTGGCTTCGACGCAAGCAACTTTAATCGCTCACCTACTAAAAAACACACCATGAACGACCCTCGCACCGCTCGCATCGAAAACTACTTAAACGGCACTCTGCCACCAGAAGAACGCCTTGCCTTCGAGGCGGCGCTAAGTACAGACCCTGAATTAGATGCCGAGGTGCGGTTGCACCGGGTGGCGCGGTTGGCCGTAAACATGGAGAGCCTTCTCGAGCGCCGTGAGCGTCTCCAGACCCAGGGCCGCCGCTTGCTGCGGAGGCACCTATGGTGGTGGAAAATACGCGATTGGGCCGAGGATACCTTTGCGCAACATAACCCCGAGGGCTTCAGACACCTCCAATGGGGACGCCTAACGCTGGTCAGCCTATCCCTTCTCCTTGTGGCCTTAGGAACTTGGTGGCTAATGCAAGTATCTCAAAAAAGTGAAGCACCCATAGTCCTTCGGCCACCGCAGGAACTCTACCAGATGCATTACAAGCGTTTAGAGATTAACTATACATTGGGGGCTGATGAAGAAGATAGCTACACCCAAGCCCGTCAGCAGTATATCCAAGGGCACTGTGCCGAAGCCGTAAAGCTCTTGGACGAAGCCCTGGCAGAGCCGACTTTCGAAAACCGCGCCATGGCGCTGCTGCTCAAAGGAAGTTGCCTATTAGAGATGAGCCAGGCGGCCGATGCCCTTCAGACGCTGCGCCAAGTGCCACCCATAGCTGGGGGAGTTCATCGCGAAGCTCAATGGTACATAGCGCTGGCTTATTTGCAATTAGGGCAGCGCTCGCAAGCCATAGAGCAATTGCAGCAAATAGCCGCACAGCCTCGCCATCCTTACTCTGCCCAAGCAAAGGCGTTATTGGGAGTGAAGTAATGCCGTACCTCGAGCCTTGAGCTGTTGCGTGGAAAGTCGGCTATTTGCACCTTTGCCGCTATGCAAAGGGAGACGTTCTTCCAATCGTCTGTACCACACATGCCCTTTTTACCAAGGGGTGCGGCAGTAATTATCATGCTCTTCGTTTTTATCTTAGACGTCTGGGTTTGGGAGAGCGAGAGCATACCGTTTTTGCACCTCTTGGCCGTGCTAATGGGGATCTTTTTTCGAGAGCGCAACGATGTAATACTGGTGGCAGTGACAGCGACAGCTCTCGTGATAGGGGCTGCGGTGGCACGCCACTACGAAGGCACAGCCTTTCCGCTACAGCAGATCCTTTTTGGACGAACCTTTTCGCTCATTAGCCTGTGGGCTGGGGCATACGTTGTGTCGCTTGTTCAACGCATGCGGCAGGAAGAGAACGCGCAACAAGAGGAACTTCAAGCACTTTTTCACTGCGCCTCTAGCGCCATTGTTATCACAGACACCAATGGACGCATTGTCCGAATCAACCCAGCAGCCTCCCAACTGTTCGGATACGAAGCGCAGGAATTAAAAGGAAGCCCTATCGAGACCCTTATACCCAAGCGCTTTGCGCGAGTGCATGAACACCACCGGAATAATTACCGATTGCATCCACGAGTGCGCCCTATGGGTACAGGTATTGACTTGTATGCGTTGCGTAAAGACGGCAGCGAGTTTCCTGTGGCCGTCAGCTTAAGCCCTTTTCGCACTGAGAAAGGAGATTTTGTTGTAGCTTTTGTAATAGATGACACCCTTCGAAAGGAGAACGAGCAACGTATCGTGCGCCAAAACCAACAGCTCGAACAACTCGCCATCGAGCTACAGAGCCTCAATGAAAGGTTGGAAGAAAAAATTCAAGAGCGTACTCAGGAATTGGAACGCGCCAAAAACGAACTAGCCGTTGCGTTGGCTGCTGAGCGCGAAGTCGGAGAATTAAAAAGCCGATTCGTCTCTATGGCCTCCCACGAGTTCCGTACTCCCCTAAGCACCGTGCTCTCTTCTGCTGCTCTCATCAAATCTTACGCAGAGCGCGGCGATCTGGACAACATCCGCAAGCATGCCCTGCGCATCCAGACGGCTGTCAACAATTTGAACACCATTCTGACAGAGTTCTTGTCGTTAGGCCGGTTAGAAGAAGGTAAAACCGAACCGCACTTGTCGGAAACAGACCTGCTCGCCCTCATCGAAGAAGCTATTGGCGAAATGGCCTTGGTGCTGCGCCCCGGTCAAACCATAGAGCACCACCACGAAGGTGAGCGACGGGTGTGCCTGGACCCAGCGCTGTTCAAGCATGTGCTTATCAATTTGCTCTCCAATGCCAGCAAGTACTCGCCCGAAGGCGCCATCATCCGCGTGTACTCGCGCATTGACGAAACAGGTGCCAAGGTGCACGTGAGGGATAGTGGCTTGGGCATCCCTACCTCCGACCAGAAGCATTTGTTCTCGCGCTTCTTCCGCGCAGCCAACGCCGTTAATGTACAAGGCACGGGTTTGGGTTTATACATCGTGAAACGATACGTAGAACTTATGGGAGGAGAAATTGGGTTTCATAGCGAAGAGGGTAAAGGCTCCGACTTCTGGGTTCGCTTTTCGAAGATGGCGGCAGCGCCCGAGCAAGTCACTTCCCTATGAAAAGACACCTTTTTCTTATTGGTTTCATGGGCAGTGGCAAAACATACTGGGGCGAGCGGCTAGCAGTGGCGTGGAATAAGCCCTTTGTAGACTTGGATGAAAAGATTGAAGCCGGCGAAAAAAGCACCATTGCCGAGATTTTCGCACGCGCCGGCGAAGCCGAGTTTAGAACCATCGAGCGCCGCTACCTGCACCAGCTGGCTGTACACTCGCCCAGCATCGTGGCCACAGGCGGCGGGACACCATGCTTTTTTGACAACCTGGCCTGGATGCGAGCACACGGAGCGGTGCTCTTTCTTGACGTGCCGTGGGAGGTACTGCTCCAGCGGCTACAGAAGGACGCAGGTAGGCGTCCGCTGCTAACTCATGCAGATGCCCAAGCCGTACGGCTGTTGTGGCAAAGTCGCCTACCTTGCTATCGGCAAGCCAACGACATCGTACCCTTCTCTTCTTCTAGTAGTGAGGGTATTTTTTGGGAAAGACTCTGCTTAGCTGCCCAAAGAGCACTGGAAGCAGAGGGCTAAGAACACCTCCGGAGGGCGTAACTTCTCATGATCTACTGAATAACGCTGACTGACTAAGCGCCACTGTCGTTATCGGTTGGCGGTTCTTCTGTCTGGGCTGAAGACGTCTTCTTTCGAGAGGATGGCTTGGGCGCAGATAAATCTTCGCTTTTATCTGTTGCTTCCACGATTATTTCGACTGATCCCTCAGCCTCTTCCTTCACCGGATCCTGGGGCGTACGAGGCTCTTCTTCGCGCCTTTCTTTTACTACGCCTTTGGCCATCTCAGCTACCTGGCCTATCCAATCTTTTGCGGTTTCCTGCGCTTTTTCGGAGAGATCTTCGAGCAGGTCTTCCGTTTTTTCCAGGGCGTTCTCCACCCACTCTTCCGCCTGTTCAGCCATCTTGTCGGCCTGCTCGCTCAACACTTGGCCTATGGCCCGGGCAGTATCCACGGCATCCTGAAGGGCTTCACCCGCAAGGCGGGCAGCAACTTCGATGGGATGATCATCCGGCACTTCTTTGACTTGCTCTGCTGCAGGCGGGGCGGGTTCGGCCGTACTTGCTGTCTCTCGGGAAGCAATTTGCTGAGCAATCTCCGCTTGCGCAGCTGCTTTAGCAGCCTCTATACGCAAACGCTCGGCTTCCTTGGCCTGGCGTTGCGCTTCTCTTTCCCTGGCTTTAGCCACCTGGCGCTCTAGGCCACTGAGCGTATTGAGAATCTCCTTGAGTTTTTCGCGTTTGACATTGAGGCGCTCTTCGATCATCTTGATTTTAGCCACACGGATCTGCGCCTCCAGTTGGCCCTCTGTCGTCGCAATCTTGCGGTTTTGGAACTCCAGATCTTCTTCATCACGGCGGATGCTGTCCTGGATGCGTTGAGCAGCTTCCTTGAGGCCTGCAATACGTCGGTCGAAGCGTTCGGTCAGAGAACCCTCGTTGGCAGAGGGGCCAAAACGACGCTCTTTGGCGGCTTTGAAAGCCTTGTCAATGCGATCCCAAAGGCGGTTGCGGTGCTCGTTAGTCATCTTGGCCTCGCGGTAATCACGCTGAATAACTTTCAATTCCTCAAAAACGGTGTTGAGTTTCGCACTACCTGCAGCAATGGTTTTTTCAATCTCCTCCAAGCGCGCTATGAAGGCGTCGTAAACAACCTGGGAGGCGCTACGGGCCTCATCCTGCATTTGATTGCGCAACCGACGGAGCTTTTCGAATAGGTTGTTGATGTTGTCGCGCAGATTGTCGGCATGAGCACGGAAGAGGTTGCGCTCCCGAGTTTGCTCTTGCACCTTGTCCCAAAAAGCGCGCAAGTCTTCCCAAAGGCCATTGTCAAAATGCTGGAGGGCTGCTATTTTCTCTCTAAACTCTTCCAGTTCTTGCTGATAAGCCTGATGGAGCTTGGTAGATAGCACCACGAAGTGCCACTCTGTCTGAGCGCGCTGAACGACGCCACTTCGGTCGTCGGCCTTGAGGTCTTCGGGAAGCAGACTGTCAGCTATGGCCAGTTCGCGCTCCAAAAGGCTGTGCTCTGGAAGTTCGATGGGCTTGTCGTTCTTCCAGTCGTTCATCATTTGGTTGTAAAAGGCTTCCGTAACGACGGCTTCCGGGAAAGTGTAAAGCAACACCTTGTTGTCTTCTGCTTTCAATTCGAGGGCGATAAGGACTCTCTCGTTGGCAGCATTTGTTCCCCAAACGACAATTTTGTTCTTCATTGCTTACGGGCGGTTAAAGGCGAGATACGAAGGGAAGATCTGAGGTAAAATCTCTTGTTTGTCCTGCGTTTTGAGTGGGCAAATTTAGCAGGTCAATTTCGGTTTGGCTCGCTTGGCTTTAAAATTCCGCATTGCAGGAGGTATTCGGCAATTTGTACGGCGTTGGTAGCCGCACCTTTGCGCAGGTTGTCGGCCACTATCCAGAGATTAAGGGTGTTGGGCTGACTTTCATCGCGGCGCAAGCGGCCCACAAAGACCTCGTCCTTATCTTGAGCATACAAGGGCATGGGGTACTGGTTTTGGGCAGGCTCATCTATGAGCACTACGCCGGGCGCCTCGCGCAGCAGTTGGCGTACGCTATCCAAGTCAAAGTCGCGTTCAAACTCGACATTGACCGCTTCAGAATGGCCGCCCAACACGGGTACGCGCACGGTAGTTGCTGTTACGCGAATGCGCTCATCACCCATGATTTTCTTAGTTTCCAGCACCATTTTCATTTCTTCTTTGGTGTAGCCATTCTCCAGGAACACGTCAATGTGCGGCAGCACGTTGAGGTCAATGGGATGTGGGTAGGCACGCTCCACTGTTCTATTGCGGCGCTCGCCCATGAGTTGCCGAACGGCCTTGACGCCAGTGCCTGTAACGGCCTGATAAGTACTGACCACAATACGCCGAATGGTGTAGCGGTCGTGCAATGGCTTGAGCGCCACTACCATCTGAATGGTTGAGCAGTTAGGATTAGCAATGATGCGGTCGGCGGCTGTCAGCACGTGAGCGTTCACTTCGGGCACTACCAGTTTCTTGTCTGGCTCCATGCGCCAAGCGCTAGAGTTGTCCACGACGATGGTGCCCCCTTCAGCAAAAGCCGGCGCCCAGGTTTTGGACGTGGTTCCACCTGCGCTAAACAGGGCTAAGTCTGGCTTCAGCGCGATGGCATCTTGCATACCGATAACCCGATGGCGGGTGCCTCTGAAACGGATATACCTGCCTACCGAACGCTCGGACGCAACGGGAATCAGCTGGCTAACAGGGAAGTGGCGCTCTTCGAGCACCTGAAGCATTTTGGAGCCAACCAGACCGGTAGCTCCCACAACGGCTACTCTCATGGAAGTGTCAGTAAAAACAGGAGGCAAAGGTACAAGGCAAAAAGTGCTCCGTTCACCTAAGAAATAGGCCGGATTACCGACCTTCGCCTCCGAAAATGATTGATATGTTCGTACGCTTACATCGAGAGGGCTTTGCCGTTTTGCTGGCAATTGGTCTCTTTCTCCTGTTTGTCAACGTGGTGGTGCGAGCCTCTGGCTCGGTCTTTTTTTGGCCGGTGTTGGTGCTGTCCGTAATTGTTTACGGCCTGTTCGTGCAATTTTTCCGAAACCCAGCACGTCCCATCTCGCAGATGGATAACCGCATAGTGTATGCTCCAGCGGATGGTCGTATCTGTGCCATAGAGGAGGTCATTGAAACGGAGTACTTTGGCGACAAGCGCTTGCAAGTATCCATTTTTATGTCACCGCTCAACGTTCATGTCAACCGAAACCCTGTGGGCGGCGTTGTGCGCTACTTTCGATATCACCCTGGAAAATACCTGGTGGCCTGGCATCCTAAAAGCAGCGTCGAAAACGAACACACCACAGTGGTGTACGATATCGGCAACCACCAGATCCTCATGCGCCAAATTGCTGGCGCCCTAGCCCGACGTATCAAGTGGTACGTATCTGAAGGGCAAAGGGTAACGCAGGGCGAAGAAATGGGCTTCATCAAATTCGGTTCTCGTGTTGACCTCTTCTTGCCCCTCCACGCCAAGGTGAACGTAAAGATGGAACAAAACGTCCGCGGCAACCGCGACATCATTGCCTACTTGCCTGACTAACAAACTATTGCGAATCTATAACATCGTATGACCGACCAGGAATTGATACGGCGAGAAGCACTCCAGAAGCTCCGTGAATTGGGCATTGAGCCTTATCCCGCTGAGCTGTTTGATGTGACGGCTTCGGCGGCCGATATTGCGGCCAACTACCGTGAAGAAGTACTGGAAGACGGCTCGAAGAATCGCCTCAACTATCAAGATGTATCGCTTGCCGGCCGCATCATGGCCGTGCGCGAGGCCGGTAAGGCGCTGTTTATGAACCTGCAGGATAGCAGTGGCCGCATCCAGCTGTATGTGCGTCGCGACGACTTTGCTCAGGGCGACGACTTCACTTTCTTTGATGTGGTCATTAAAAAACTGCTCGACCTGGGCGACTACATCGGCGTGCGCGGCTTTGCTTTCAAAACGCGTACCGGCGAGGTGACTGTCCACGTACGGGAGCTAAAGTTGCTTGCCAAAAGCCTGCGTCCTTTGCCCATTGTCAAACGCGACGCCGAGGGCAACGTTCACGACGCCTTCACCGACCCGGAACTGCGCCATCGCATGCGCTACGTGGATTTGACGGTCAACCCGGAGTACCGTCAGATTTTTCTTAAACGGAGCAAGATGATACGCACCATGCGCGCCTACTTGGACGAACTGGGGCTGCTCGAGGTAGAAACGCCTATCCTGCAGCCGGTTTACGGCGGAGCGCTGGCACGGCCCTTCATCACGCACCATAACGCGTTGGACATGCCCCTGTACTTGCGCATTTCCAATGAACTATACCTTAAGCGCCTCATTGTAGGCGGCTTTGATGGCGTGTACGAGTTTGCCAAAGTTTTCCGCAACGAGGGTATTGACCGCACACACAACCCCGAGTTTACCCTGCTGGAGTTCTACGTTGCCTACAAGGACTACCTCTGGCTCATGAGTATAACTGAGCAAATGCTGGAACGCGTCGCTCGCGCCCTTAGCGACGACGGCAGCGCCTTAGTGCCTTTTGGCCAGCACTTGCTCAACTTCGAAGGACCTTATCCCCGCTTTACGATGGCCGACATCCTCCAGAAATATACAGGCCTCGACATGGAAACTGCCACAGAGCGCGAGCTGCGCGCCTATTGCGACCAACAAAACATCGAGATTGAGCCAAGCATGGGCAAAGCCCAGCTGCTGGATGAAATTTTTAGCGAAAAAGTCGAAAAGCACCTCATACAGCCCACCTTTATCCTGGATTACCCCCTCGAAATGTCGCCGCTCACCAAAAAGCACCGCACCAAACCCGGGTTGGTCGAGCGCTTCGAGCTGTACGTCAATGGCAAAGAGGTAGCCAATGCCTACTCCGAGCTCAACGACCCCATAGACCAGCGCAAGCGCTTCGAAGAGCAGCGACGCTGGGCAGAGCGCGGTGATGAAGAGGCCATGGCCACAGACGAAGATTTCCTGCGCGCCCTTGAATACGGCATGCCGCCCACGGGAGGCATCGGCTTCGGTATTGACCGCTTAGCCATGCTCTTCACCGGGCAGACCTCCATTCAGGAGGTGCTCTTCTTCCCACAAATGCGCCCCGAAGCACCCCGACGCCAGGAGGAGCGGCTGCATTAGGGCGCAGAAAAGCCTTCACACTAATTTTTTTTAAGGGCAAAAAAGAAAATTTTCACGCCTAATTTTCAACAAAAGTGCAGAAAGACAAAAGTTAGATTACTTTGCAAAACACTGTAAATGTTTTTTTTATAAAAAAAACTTGCTTAATCAGCCCTAAAACATCAAAAACAAACGCTTTTTATTGTTCTTGTTTACCGGTTGTTACCCCAGCACTTTTGTATCGTCAATGATAACAAACGGATGTAGTGAAGAAGAAAGCGGTTATTGTTGACCTGAAGATTTGAGACTTTTCATGAGATTATACGGGAAACCGCCGCGGCACAAAAGAGTGCCGCGGTTTTTTTTGCCCATACTCCCTTAAGGAGCAGGCATGCGGCGCACGCGCACGGTCAGGAGAAGGACTATGCTAACGATAAACAAACTACCCAATACCAATACACTGCTGCGCATTCCGCCAAACAACTGGGCCACCAGGCCAAACACCAGGGTACCAAAGACAGTGGACACCTTATCCATGACGTCGTAGAAGCTGAAAAAAGACGTCGTCTCCCCTGTATCCTCCGGCAAGAATTTGGCGTACGTGCTGCGCGAAAGCGCCTGCACACCGCCCATCACCAACCCAATAGCTCCTCCTAAGGCAAAGACCTGCTCCTCCGTTCGGACGCCGTAGCCAAACACACAAACTAACGTCCAGATAACCAACATAGTGAGTAAAGAAGTCCGGTTGCCCTTCCAGACCGATAATCGCGACGATAAGTAGGCCCCCCCGATGGCCACCAGCTGTAACAGGAGCACCAACACAATAAGGCGCGATTTTTCCATCTGCATCTCTTTGTCGGCAAAACTCGAAGCCAAAAAGAGAATGGCCTGTACCCCAGCGTTATAGCAAAAAAAGCAAACCAAAAATCGCACGGTGTTGCCGCTCTGTCGCAAGATGCGGAAGGCTTTTCGAATTTCCTCGTAGCCCTTTTTCAACACCCCGTCCGACATGGGGGCAGAACGGTCGGGGGGCAACCGCCGGAAGGGAATCTGTGCAAACCCTAACCACCACACACCTACACTAACAAAAGCCCAGCGAATGGCCGACACCTCTGAAGCAAAGCCAAATGAGTCGTACTTCAGTATCATGGCTAAGTTGACCAGCAGCAGAATCACGCTGCCCGCAAAGCCATAAATAAATCCTTGCGCACTGACGATGTCGTAGCGATCTTCTGTAGCAATGTCGGGTAGATAAGCGTTGTAGAACACGATGCCACCGGCAAAGCCCACAGTGGCCAACACAAAGCCTGCTATACCTAACCAGAGCATGTGTGGGCCATTAAAAAAGAAGAGACTAGCACAAGAAAGCGCTCCTAAGAAGGTGAAGACGCGCATGAAGCGCATTTTGCGCCCTCCGTAGTCGGCAATGCCGGAGAGAATGGGCGATAGCACTGCAATAAACAGATAGGCTAGCGAAATACACCAGGCCATGAGCGACTCGTCGCGCACACGAATACCGCTGATATTGACGCGGTCAGGAGCTAAAGCCAAGAAGTAGGGAGGGAAAATGGCTACCGTAATCACCAAGGCATATGCACTGTTGGCCCAATCAAAAAAAGCCCAGCCGCGAATGACGCGTCGATCGTTTTTCTGGAGTTTAATGGGCGCACTGTTGATAGGCACAGTAGGTTCGTTTCGTTATATAGTGATAAGAGGAGTATCCTCAATGTGTTGCCTCCGCCACAGAGGGAGCGCACCCTCTACAGCCAGCCCTTAGTCTTGCGCCGGCGCGAGCTGCCGCCTCCCACTCCCAGCACTCCTAACAGGCCGCGCGTGAGCTCGCGTACGATGGTGCTGCCTATCTGACGCGTCGTTGGGCTATTGAGCACCTTTTCGAACGTGCTCTTTTCCTGCCGAGTGCCACGACCCGATCCCGCCTCCTTGGGCGGGGTTCGCTCTTGTGCTTCTTGAATTTTTTCGGCCAAAATCTCATAGGCACTTTGGCGATCAACTTCCTGGTTGTACTTGCGGATAAGTTTCGACCTGGTTATGATTTGGTCAATTTCCGCCGGTGTAAGTACATCCATGCGCGTTTCAGGAGGACGCACCAGCACATGCGCTAGCGGCGTAGGAATGCCTTTTTCGTTCAGCGCGCTCACCAGCGCCTCACCAATGCCCAAATGGGTGAGCAGGTCTTCTGTTTTGTACCAAGGGGTGATGGGATAGTTCTCCGCAGCCAGTTTGATGGCTTTTCGGTCTTTAGCCGTAAAGGCACGCAAAGCATGCTGTACCTTCAAGCCCAGTTGCGCTAAGATGCTTTGCGGAATATCCACCGGGTTTTGAGTAATGAAAAAGATGCCCACGCCTTTAGAGCGTATAAGTTTGATGATGGCCTCCATTTGCTGCATAAGCGCAGGGGTAGCTTCTTGAAAGACCAAATGTGCCTCGTCGATGAAAATGCACAGCTTGGGATGGTCGAGGTCACCCTCTTCGGGGAAAGAGGCATAAATTTCAGCCAGCATCTGCAACATGAACGTGCTAAATAACTTGGGGCGGTCTTGAATGTCGGTCAAACGGACGATATGCATGACGCCCCCTCCGTTTTCATCGGTGCGACAGAGGTCTTGCACATCGAAGGACAGCTCGCCGAAAAAGCGCTCAGCGCCTTGCTGTTCTAACTCGATGACCTTGCGCAGGATAGTGGCAGCCGTAGCGGAGCTAAATTGTCCGTATTCAGCCTCGATTTCTTTCTTTCCTTCATTGCCCAAATATTGCAACACTTTTTTGAAGTCTTTCAGGTCGAGCAATGGCAGACCGTGGTCATCGCAAAACTTGAAAATAACAGCCACTACTCCACCCTGAGTATCGTTAAGGCCAAGAATGCGGCTGAAGAGCACCGGCCCAAACTCGCTAACGGTAGCCCGCAGCCGAGCGCCCTTTTCTTCGGAAAGGGAAAGGAATTCTACTGTAATTCGGGCAGGCTTCCAGGTAAGGCCGATTTTGGCTGCGCGCTCCGTAATTTTGGAGTTTTCTGTGCCCGGCATAGCAATACCTGAAAGATCGCCTTTGATATCCATCAGCAAGGTAGGCACGCCATTAGCCGCCAATTGCTCTGCAATAACCTGCAGCGTTTTGGTTTTGCCGGTACCCGTAGCACCTGCAATAAGGCCGTGGCGGTTCATAGTACGCAGCGGAATTTTTACCTGCAAGCCCGGTATAGCTTCCCCGTCGAGCATGGCACCACCCAACACGAAGGAAGGGCCTGTGAAGGTGTATCCTTTAGTGATTTCAGCGGTAAAGGCTTCCTGTTTTTGCATGGGCGCTCGCGTTTTTAAGTTGTTTAAGCCAATCGGCAATGATTTTAGCATCCTCGGAGGTAAAGTGTGGGATAGGCTGCATGGGCGGGTAATCGGGCCAGCGTTCTGGCTTAGGCTGACGCACCAGGATGACCAGTTGTCTGGCAGTGTATCCGCGCTTCGACATCTCTGCCCAACTGGGCCCTATCAACCGCGCTTCGTGAGCATGGCAGGTAGTACAAGCATACTTGCCCATGACCCGCTTCACTTCAGCGGGCATGAGCTGTGCTGTAGCCAGGCTCACCCCCATGGCTGTCAGAGAAAAGAGGATCAAGATGACTCGTTTCATTTCGGCAAAAGTAAGCCGCCCAACGCACTGCCGCGCTACATTGTATTATTACCTCACCTGAAGCGTTGACCACTACATGATGTTGAAAAAATACCTGTTGCCTCGATGTCAGAAAAGGAGGTACCGCTGCGTTTGTGGTCGCATTGGCTGCATGGGCGAGTAATCATCTGGCCCAAGCAGTAATGCAACCGGAGAAGCCATACCTTTGTTACTTTCATTTTTAAATCGCCTTTACGAAACTATGACACGCTTTCCTTTAGCCGCGGGCGACGATGGCTATGAACCAAGCTACACGGACATGAAATGGAAACCCACCTTGCTGCTCTTCTCTTTCCTGGGTCTGCTGGGCACTGTACTGTGGCTGAACCGCCAGGAAATTTGGCCCAATACCACTGGGTATAATCCTCAGAAAGAGGCCCTCCTCATGCGTGGGATTCTGGAAGGGCTACAGCGCTACCATTACGAGCCGAAGGCCATTGACGACCAGTTCTCTCGCCAAGTCTTTCACTTCTATCTCAAGCAATTAGACAGCGGCAAGCGCTTTTTCACTCAGGCCGACATTGATCAGCTGCTTGCTTATGAAACCCAACTCGACGACCAGGCACGTGCCGGTGTTTTTACTTTCTTTGACCGCACCATGGAGCTGTACGATCAGGCGCTGCAAAAGACGCAAACATGGTACCGCCAGTTATTAAGCCAGCCCATGGACTTTTCCGCGGAAGCCTACGTCGAAGTGGATGGGGAAAAAGTCGGTTGGACACGCAACGAAGAGGAGCTGCGCCAGCGCTGGGAATTGTGGCTCAAATACGAAGTGCTCAATCGGCTGCACGAGATGCTCAACGCACAGGAAAAGCCTGACTTCACTGGCGAAAAGAAACGCTTAGAAGTGCTGGAAGCAGAAGCGCGTCAGAAGGTGCTTGAAGTATACGATCGCTGGTTTAAGCGTCTTCAACGACGCGATCGCGACCGCCGCTTGGAAAGTTACTTAAATGCCTTCATTGGCGTATTCGACCCACATTCCGGCTATTTCTCTCCTCAAGAAAAAGCCGATTTCGACGTCAATATGTCCGGCAAATTAGAGGGTATTGGCGCCCGCCTACAAAGCGACGGAGAAAAGACCACTGTCATCGAGATCGTGCCCGGTGGCCCAGCATGGAAGCAAAAAGAGCTGGAAGTTAAGGACGTCATCCTCAAAGTGGGTCAGGGCGACGAAGAACCTGTGGACGTCATGGGTATGGAAATTGGAGACGTGGTGGCCAAAATTCGCGGCCCTAAAGGCACTACCGTTCGACTCACAGTGCAAAAGCCAGACGGCGCCATTAAAGTGATTTCTATTGTCCGCGATGTCGTCATCACAGAGGAAGCCATGGCCAAGTCCTTGCTAATCAGCACTAAGAACAGCAACGACAAAATTGGCTATATCTACCTTCCCAAGTTTTACGCCGACTTTACGCCGCAAGGCGTCACCTCCTGCGCCGAAGATGTAGCCAAGGAAATCGAGAAACTCAAGCGTGAAAATGTAAAGGGTATCATTCTCGACCTGCGCAATAATGGCGGTGGCTCGTTGCGCGACGTAGTGCGCATGTCGGGTTTTTTCATCGAAAACGGCCCTATCGTCCAGGTGAAGAGCCGCGGCCGTGCCCCCGAAATCAATGAAGATACCGACCCACGCGTGCAGTATAATGGCCCGCTCATCATTATGGTTAATGGTGGAAGCGCCTCCGCTTCAGAAATCATTGCCGCAGCTCTGCAAGATTACGGCCGAGCCGTCATCGTAGGCGCCAACTTCACCTATGGCAAAGGCACCGTACAGCGCTTCTGGGATTTGGATTACTCTACTTCCGACCCTAGCGTCAAGCCTTTAGGGCAGATGAAGGTCACTATTCAAAAGTTTTACCGTATCACCGGACAGACGACCCAACTGGAAGGCGTAAAGCCAGATATCATCTTGCCCGACAACTATAACTATCTGGATTACGGCGAACGCGAAAACGACTACGCGCTGCCCGCTACCAGCATTGACCCGCTGACCTTTAGCCAGAAGGTGTACAACGTAGGTCCTGTGCTCCACCAGCTGAAAAAAGAAAGCAGCCGCCGCGTCAAGGCCGACTCGACATTTAAAAAAATAGAGGAAAACGCCCAGCGCCTCCGCCAGCAAAAAGACAGAACCCGCATCTCCGTGCAGTTGCAGACCTTCCGAAGCCAGGAAAAAAAGATGGAAGAAGAGTCGAAGCGTTTTGAAAACTTGCTCACTCCTATCGAAGATTTCACTATTTCTAACCTGTCTGCTGACCTAACCCACATTCAAAGTGACACCTCGCGCGCTTCGCGTAATGAAGCCTGGCTGAAAGAGCGCCAAAAGGACATCCAGCTGTACGAAACCCTGCGCATCATGCAGGACATGATTCGGCTCAACAGCCTAGCCTCTAAAAAATAGACCTACCCTCAGACCGCATGGGCACAAGGGGCTATCCCAGCGTTTCGGGATGGCCCTTTGTTTTTTTATTCCGAAATTTTCTTCATATTTTTTTCCGCCCGTTGGTTAATATACTGACTTTTATACCTTTGCCTTTGCTTTAGGCGCCGATAATCGGTTTTGAGGTGCCGTCTTCTATTTAATCCATCTCCTCTTTCACTGCCGTTCAGCCCTCCTTAGCTTCTCCTCTGCCAGGAGGCTAACGACAAAAATCCGTTTCTAACCATGAGCGATTCAAGCAGTAGTCGCCCCACCAAATGGTCTTTTCTTCCCCTCTCGTTCCTTTTGTTGCTGGTTGTTGGTCTGGGTGCTGCGTTTCGGCCAGTGCGTACTTTGAACGCCGAAATGCTCCAGATGCGCGAACAAATCGTGCAGTATGCCCAGACGTTTGTTGGCACGCCCTATCGCTATGCAAGCCGCAGCCCTGAAAAAGGCTTCGATTGTTCCGGGTTCACCAGCTTCATCCTCTCCAAATTCGATGTTCCCCTCTCACCCAGTTCACGCATGCAAGCCTTGCAAGGCCGACGTGTGGCTTTGAGCGAGGTGGTAGCTGGCGACCTGTTGTTTTTTGGCCGCAACGGCTACATCCAACATGTAGCCTTAGTAGTTGAGCACACGCCCGGGGGCATCGTTTGCATTCACAGCACACGCCGCGGCGTCGTGTTGGAAAATGTGCACGCCTCTTCATATTGGCGTCCGCGCATCTTGTTCGCTCGCGATGTGCTGGGCGAGCGCTAAGTGACAGCAGCCTACTGCGCATTTTGCTGACAAGAGGCCATAAGTGGCAGAAAAAGGCCGCCTGTGCGAAAGTCGAGGGCACCAAAAGAGACTACCCTTATAACGAACGCTACTTGACAAAACGAAAAGCGAATTGGTTGCTGGATGGAGTCCGGCAACCATTTTTGTATATGAAACCTATAGACTCAAGCGTTTGTGATGGGTTGTTTGATCTAAATCTCGGTTTCGCTCGCATGCTTTCCCCCGCCTTTTTTCGCCTGGTTACCCTTGGTCTTCTGATTGGGCTTGTCGTGCTGAACTGTACGCCTGCGCGCAAGATGACTAGCCCTGCCGGCACATCGCCCGCCGAAGCGGCCGAGAATCGGCTGCGCCGCGATATTGTCCAGTATGCCCTTCAGCTGCGCGGCACCGCTTACCGTTATGCCGGAAAAGAGCCCTCCACCGGCTTCGATTGCTCCGGATTTACCAGCTATGTCCTGCGCCAGTTCGACATCCCTGTTTCACCGGCATCGTCTCTTCAAGCGCGCGAAGGAACAGCCATACCCCTGCAACAGGTGCAGCCCGGCGACATCATCGTCTTTGGTAAGAATACGCGCAACATTCAGCACGTAGCCCTGGTGGTGGAAAGGCGGCCCGAAGGCATCATCGTGGTGCACAGTACCACGACGCGCGGCGTTGTTTTAGAAAATATCTCCACCTCTGCTTATTGGCAACCACTCATCCTGGAAGCCCGCGATGTTATCCGTCGCCGCTGAGCTCAGCGTGCTGAAGATACCGCTCTTTTACTATTTTTGAAAGTGAAACGAGCGCGGTTATGGTCATTAAACGCATTCGCCCCCAACGAACGCAGGACAAATACTATCTCTCTCGCCTCTTCGATGCTCTCCTGCAAGCACTCGAAGAAGGACCCATGCAGCTCCAGATGAGAACACTAAGCTACAATACTCAAGTGCCCGAACAAGTCCTCACACGCCTACGCCAATGGCACCAACACCCCGACGACGCCGACGTCCGAGCCGCCGATTTCCATCTTTTGTTCTCCCACATCCTGATTCGCTACCCTACGATAAAAATGTTCGAACTGCCCGATGGCTCCTTCTTCTTCGAAATGTGAACTAAACCCCTCTCGCCTTGTTCGTAAGCGCAAAGTAATTGCTGTCGCATATGGAAAACACAACCAAAGGCCCCGTCATGCTCTACACGGAGCAAACACCTAATCCAGAGGCCCTCAAATACGTCACTAATCGACTGCTTCACCGGGGGATTGCCGACTTTAAAGACAAGGACTTAGCTGCTCAGTGGAGCCCCATGGCCAGCGCGCTCATGGAACTGCCCTATGTGAAGAGCGTTTATTTCAACAACAATTACATTACCATCACCAAAGAGTTAAATTACGACTGGGCCGATATCATGCTGCGGCTCAAAGAGTTCATTAAAGATTACCTGGAAAAAGGCGGGGAAATCATCCGAGAAGGTTTTGCCGAGTTCTGGGACAAGTATATGGCCGAACAAAATGCCGTTCAGTTCTCAGGCGAAGAAGGTGAAATTGCCCGCCGGGTAAAAGAGCTCATCGATACCTATGTGAAACCTGCCGTGGAGATGGACGGTGGCAATATCGAGTTCAAAGCCTTTGAAAAAGGCCGCGTTTATGTAACCATGCAAGGCTCGTGCAGCGGCTGCCCGTCTTCCACCGTTACGCTCAAAGCAGGTATCGAAGGCATGCTTAAACGCATGGTGCCCGAAGTGACAGAGGTTATTCAGGAGATGGAATAGGGCTGTTAGGGCTTTATTTATCGTTTACGCTGCGTTACAAAGAGAAAAATTCCTCACTTGTATATTTAAAGAGTCGCCATATCTTCGCCGCCAAGGCAAAAGCCATGAGTACCATTCATCAATTTCGCGTGGAAGGACTTGACGGAGACGTGATAGACTTCGCGGCGTTTGCAGGTAAAAAGATATTGATCGTAAACGTAGCCTCGGAATGCGGTTACACGCCTCAATATCAACAACTTCAGGAATTGCATACTCATTTTAGCGACCGGTTGGCTGTGGTAGGTTTTCCATCCAATGACTTTGGAGGACAAGAACCCGGCGACGCCTCGCAAATACGGCAGTTTTGCAGCACCCGTTTTGGCGTATCGTTTCCTTTAGCCGCCAAGGTGCATATTAAACCTCCTCATACCCATCCAGTGTATCGCTGGCTGACTTCTGCCGTTGAGAATGGCCATTCGGACAGTACCGTTTCCTGGAATTTTCAAAAATACCTGCTCGACGAAAACGGATGCCTCCTTGCCGTTTTCCCTCCAGCCTGCGAGCCACTCGACCCGTCCATCCTCGCGTATCTTTCTTAATCGAGCCGAATTAATGTCCAGCGCCAGGTGGGGCGCGGCTATGATCGGCCTAATTGGAAAGCGAGCAGGACAAATTCATGAGCGTATTTGGACAAGAAAGCGCAAAGGCATACTTGCAGCACCTCCTCCAACAAGAGCGGGTGCCCCATGCTTTGCTCTTCGCCGGCAAGACTGGTTGGGGTACGCTAGCGCTTGCTTTGGAGTTTGCCCGCTGGCTGCAGTGTCATCGCGGACCAGCCTCTACTCCCGACTGCAGCTGCTCGGCATGCCTGAAAGCCCGCGCCATAAGCCACCCGGATATTCATTTTTCCTACCCCGTCATTGGCGCAAACGCTGTTAGTGCTGACTATGCTGCCGCCTGGCGTCAAGCCCTAACCGAAAACCCTTGGATGAGTGCTAACGAATGGCTGCAACGTATCGGAGCCGAAAACAAGCAGGGCAACATCACTAAGGAAGAATGCGTAGCCATCGTCAGGAAATTGAGCCTCAAAACCTTCGAAGGCCCCCACAAAATCCTACTCATGTGGCTGCCCGAATACCTGGGTAAAGAGGGCAACCGCCTGCTTAAGCTGATAGAAGAGCCGCCACAATACACAATCTTCCTCCTAGTCACTGAAAATACGGACGCCATTTTGCCCACCCTCCTGTCGCGATGCCAGTTGGTGAAAACCTATCCACTGCCCGACAAGAGCATAGCAAAGGTGTTGCAAACCGAACAAGGCCTCAGCCCCGAACGCGCCAGCCAGATTGCTTTCCTGGCGGACGGCGACTATAACATTGCCCTGCAGATAGTGAGTACGCAGGAAAACGATGACGCTCGGCTGCTCGTTGAATGGCTGCGCCAATGTTGGCGCGGCAACAGCGCCGACTTAGTGCGCTGGGGAGAGCAGTTCGCCCAATGGGGCCGCGAGAACCAGAAAAAATTCTTCACTTACGCCTTGCACTTCTTGCGCGAACTGCTGGCGCTGAGAGTCAACCCGCAGACACCTCTACGGCTACGCCCAGCAGAGCTAGAAATTGCCCAAAAAATGGCGACAGTGTTTTCTTTCGAACACATTACCTATCTGGCTAATCGCATCAACGACAACATTACCTACATCGAGCGCAACGCCAATCCTAAAGCCCTCATACTCGACACTTCCATAGCCATCCACCACTTCATCAAAAGCCCTGCACATGCCCACCCTTGAGCTAAGGGCTCAACTGTATGCCCTTTATACACACTACACGTCCTCTCAATACACCTTGAAAACCAAAGTAATCTACCCTATCTTTCACCTAAACACAGCGTTACGAAGCAAACTATGGGCTGTATAGGTTGTTCCTGTTCTACCGGAAAAGACAGCGTACCCGGTTGCCGCTCTAACGGCGGCTGCGCCACTGGCGGCTGTAACCGCCATAATACGTACGATTGGTTGACAGCCATAGGCATTCAAGATGCTGAACCGTTCGACATAGTAGAAGTTAGCTTCAAAAACGGTGCTCGCAAAGACTTCTTCAAAAACCCACCGTACACACGCGCCACTACGGGCGACTGGGTGCTGGTGGAATCGGCTACTGGCGGCTACGATATCGGTACCATTTCGCTGTCGGGCGAATTGGTGCGCCTGCAAATGAAGCGCAAACGCGTACGCCCCGATAGCCGTCAGCAAAGCGTCATCCGAAAAGCCCACGAACGCGACCTGGAGCGGCTGGATCAATTGCGCAAATCGGAGCGCGACGTCATGGTTCGCGCCCGCGCCATCGCCCGCAGCCTCGACCTGAAAATGAAAATTGGCGACGTGGAATTTCAAGGCGATGGACGAAAGTGCACCTTTTACTACACCGCCGACGGACGCGTGGACTTTCGCGAACTCATCCGACACTACGCCAGCGAATTCAATGTCCGGGTCGAAATGCGCCAAATAGGGGCCCGCCAAGAGTCGGCTCGCATCGGAGGTATAGGCAACTGCGGCCGCGAGTTGTGCTGCTCCACTTGGCTGGCCGAATTCAAGAGCGTCAACACGGCTGCCGCTCGTTACCAAAACCTGGCCATCAACCAGGCCAAGCTGTCGGGAATGTGTGGCCGTCTCAAGTGTTGCCTCAACTACGAACTCGATACCTACATTGACGCGCTGGAGGACTTCCCCGACAAGGCCGAGCGCCTGAAAACTAAGGCGGGATTAGCTGTCCTTATTAAAACCGATGTCTTCAAACGGCTCATGTACTATACCTATGCCGAAGACCGCGGCAAGCTCTTTGCCCTGCATGTAGACCAAGTATGGGAGGCCTTGGATAACATCAAAAAAGGCGAGTTCCCAGCGAGCTTGGAGGAGATACTTACCTTGGCCCCTCCTCCGTCATCTGACGAACCCGACGACGAAGAACAAGAGTACGACTACGAAAGCGTCTCCAATGTGCTGGAATTACCCCTTGAAAAGCGCAAAAAGAAGCGCAAAAAGAAGCGTAAAAAGCGCGCAGATCAAAGCTTAGCCTCGGCATTAGAACAAACAGCGACATCCGCCTCAACCTCAACACCTCCGCCAACCCAGCAAGAAAAGCCCAAACCACCAGCAGAACAACCCTCGCCTGCAGCGTCATCAGGCACCAATAATCGCAAAAAGAAAAAAAAGAAGCAGCGCTCTAAACCGCCCGGCAATGGTACCCCGCCTGCGACTTAAAGCCCTGCAAACCCACCTGTTGCATCTCTCTTTGCCCCCCTTATCCTTACTCAGACTTTATGCAGTACGACGTTATCATCATCGGCTCCGGCCCCGGCGGATACGTAGCCGCCATCCGCTGTGCTCAACTGGGTATGCGCACAGCTATTGTGGAGCGTTATGCCACCCTTGGAGGCACCTGCCTTAATGTAGGCTGTATCCCGTCTAAAGCTCTGCTCGACTCTTCAGAGCACTACTACGCCGCCAAACATTCTTTCAAAACTCACGGCATCGAACTGAAAGACCTCAAAGTCAACATGCCGCAGATGATCCGGCGCAAAAACCAGGTAGTGCTGGAGAATAGCAAGGGCGTGGAGTTTCTGATGAAAAAAAACAAAATAGATGTCTATCACGGCCACGCCTCCTTCCTGACGCCCAAACGCATTCAGATCGCTCAAAAAGAAGGCGGAAACACTACATTGGAAGGGCGTAACATCGTCATTGCCACGGGCTCCAAACCCATTGTACCTCCTCATTTCAACTACGATAAGAAGCGCGTCATTACTAGCACTGAGGCCCTCAACATCGAAAAAGTGCCTCAACGTATGCTCATCGTGGGCGGTGGAGTAATTGGGCTGGAATTGGGCAGCGTTTATGCCCGACTGGGCACAGAAGTCAGTGTTGTTGAATACTTAGACCGTATCCTGCCCACGATGGACGCAGACTGCAGCAGAGAACTGAGCAAAAGCCTAAAAGCCTTAGGGATGCAGTTTTACTTGCGCCATGCCGTTACAGAAGTAACTCCCTCTGAAAGCAGCGTACGAGTGGTAGCTCAGAATCGCGATGATGCGAGCAAGACCCTGACTTTCGAAGTGGATTATTGCCTAGTTGCCATTGGTCGCCGACCTTATACCGACGGGTTAGGATTAGAGCACATCGGTCTCAC
>JBEQAD010000003.1:0-5052 GCA_041640515.1 Saprospiraceae bacterium
GTTGGAAAGCTAACCGGCCCATATGTTGCTATTTGCTGTGGCAGCTTTATTTCGAACAAAGCGGGCGCCGCCCCCGTCTCTGGTTTCAGCGACGGCTACTTTTTGAAGCGCCCTTAATTTTTCTGATAGGGCTCTCAGAAAAGTGCAGTGAGCGCTAAAAAAAAATAAAAAATGTTTTAAAATTGCAGCTGTTTTCGGTTCTTTATCCACTAAAAAAAACAAAAAGATTCAAATGCTAAGGGCTAAAAGGCTGCAAATCAGTGCTTTTTTGAGAGCGCGGGCGCATGTTCGGCATTCTGCCGATGAAGATGAGCTACAGCGCGCGAACCTGTGACGGTAGTATTGGTTGTTGCAGCGGACTGGCCCGATGGCACAAAATCACTTTCAGTATGTCTTACAAAAACCTGTCTCGTTTTAGCAATCGCTATGCATTGTCGCTGGCAGGTAGCACGGCCGCGGCGCTGTGGCGTTTTTTTCGTCAATATTGGTTCTCGTTAGCAATAGCGCTGCTGGTGCTGCTGGCCCTTTGGCGTCATCGCTCACCGTCTCGCCCGGCAGAGTTGGTGCCTCTAAAACCTGTTCAGGAGGAGCCTAAACGCTACATTCAGAACGACCCTTTGTCACAAACAGCGGCTTTGGTGGAGCCGACGCCGACGCCGGTTGCTGTTTCAGGCGTTCGGTTACCTGCCATAGACGATGCTACTGCTGTGGCCTTTTTGCAGCGCTTCTCGCGTACGGCTATCGCTGAGCAGGAGCGCTTCGGCATGCCGGCCTCTGTCCTGCTGGCTTGCGCTTACGTGAACAGTTTTGCAGGTAAGCGCAATTGCGCTGCGGAGGCCAACAACTATACTGGGCTGCGTTGTACAGCCGACTGGGCTGGCGCAGTGATTACTCTCGATGGCCACTGTTTTCGGCGCTACAATACCGCCTGGGAAAGCCTGCGTGACTTCAATATTTATTACAGCCGAAAGGCGTGGTATGCAGACTTAAAGAGGAATGCTGAGAGAGACTGGAAGAAATGGCTTGGGGTACTGGCGACTCATGACGTGTCGGATGTGGCCAACTTTGAGGCTGAGGCAACGCGCGTCATCACCGCCTTTCGTGTGTACGAACTCGATGAGTTGGCGAGTCAGAGCACTCGTTAGGTCGCCGCTGAGGCGGCAGTGCTCGTCGGTGCGTCTGCCTATGAAAGTTTGAGAAAACACCGTTTTTTTGTGCCCACCATCCGGACGTATTGCCTGACCACAACCTTCCATCGCGTCGCCCTGCAAGAGCAGTACTCAGGGCGGGGCAATGTTTTTTGTTAGACAAATTAAACTACACATTATCAAACGCATGAGCACAACGGTATCTCAACGAACGGGTATTTTAGTAGCGCTCTTCTTGCTGATGGGCGGTGCAGCGTATTTTCTCTGGCAGCAGGGCAAGCGTCAGGGTGCTGGCAGCCGCCTGTCACCCGATATGGCCTTTGCTGTGCCCGATACGAATGCTATTTATCGCATCTTCATCGCCGACCGCCGCGGGCGTACGGCCGATCTCAAGCGCAACGGCGACCACTGGTTGTACAACGGCCGTTACAAGGCCCGTCCCTCGGCCATCGCAATATTGCTGCAAACCGTCTGTTGCCTCAATGTGCTATATGTGCCGCCCAAAGCTGCCGAACAAAACGCCGTGAAATCCCTAGCCGCTGATGGCATTAAGGTAGAACTGTACGACCGCCAGAATCGCCTCTTGAAGAGTTATTATGTGGGCGGTGTTACAGCCGACGAGCGAGGTACCTTTATGATTATGGATGGCGCCGAACAGCCTTACGTCATGTATCTGCCGGGCTTCATTGGGCAACTGCGCGTGCGCTATCTGCTAGGCGATGAGAACTGGCGCGATCGCATGATTTTCACCGAGAAACCGGACCGCATCCAGTCCATCTCCGTCGAGTATCCTCAGCACCGCAGCGCCTCTTTTCGCATAGATAAAGTGGGCAAGGCGGAGTACATCGTAAGGCCCTTTTTCAGCACAACACCGCCTAGCAAAATGCCTCAGCGCAAAGGTGCCGCCGAAGCCTACTTACTCCGCTACGAGTTCCTGGGCGCTGAAGGCTTTGCTTACGAGGAGCTCAACCGCGACTCTATTACGGCGTTAGTGCCGTTTGCCATTGTCAACCTAGTACGTACGGACAGCAGCGCCGTAAAAGCGCGCTTTTGGCCCATCAACGTCAAGGAAGACAATTACACAGGAGAGCGCTTCATCATTCATTACTTGACAGAAGTGAACGGCGGGCAGGACTACTACATCACGCAGCACCACGTGTTCGGCCCTATTTTCCGCGAGTACACCTCGTTTTTTGAAGGGCGCTCCCGAATGCGCCAATAGGCGCAGGGCTAACCTGTTAGCTTTTGTCAAAGTCGTCTTCCTGTTCTTCTGTTTCTTCGAGTGTTTGGCCGTTGGGCGGAGGCAGGATTTTTAGCGCGTACATCGCACGCTCGCTAGCCATTTGCTCGGCGCTCTTTTTGTTGAAATCATCGGCGGTGCCCAATTTTTTCCCATCTACGAAGACCGCTACTTTGAATTTATCGCGTTTGTCGCTTTTGTAGCGGGAGAGCACCCTGTAATCCACCGTGTGACCGTGTTTTTGACACCACTCGAGCAATTGACTTTTGTAGTTATCATCGAAATGCTCCAGCTCATGGATGTTCAGGTAGCGGCGGAGAATGCGATTGATAACGTAGTCCTTTGTGTATTCGTAGCCCTTCTCTACGTAAATGGCGCCCACCAGGGCTTCCAAAGCATTGCCTAACATGGAGCGTGACAGGCGCGTGGCATTGTAATGCGACAGCAGCATGTCGAGTCCCATGCGGTCTGCAATTTCATCTAATGAATTGCGCTTTACGATTTTAGAGCGCATTTTTGTGAGGAAACCCTCGTCGCTATTAGGGTATTTGGTAAAGAGGTATTCGGCCACAATGGTACTGAGGACAGCATCGCCGAGGAACTCCAACCGCTCGTTATTGGAGATGGCGTAGTCGCGCGAGGTAAAGGTGCTCTTGTGGAAAAAGGCGAGTTTAAAAAGATCCAGGTAGGCCGGAGTGAAGCCAATGAGGTTTCTTAAACGCCTGGCCAGTTCTTTTTCCCGGTGGAAATAGTAGTTTCGGATGCGTAGGAAGAAACGCAAAATGCCTGGCATGTCAGAACACTAGTTGAAGATACCCAAAATTAAGCGGGCAGTCGTCAGAGGCATAGGGTCGTTAGGACGGCACTCCAAGTAGGGAGAAGAACAAAAAAAGAACGGAGCCGACCGAGTCCTCATTAGGGCATATATTTCTTAAAGATAAGCGAGGCGTTGTGCCCCCCGAAGCCAAAGGTGTTGCTCATAGCAGCGCGCACTGGGCGTTCCTGGGCATGATTAAAAGTGAGATTAAGCTTGGGGTCAATGTCAGGGTCGTCGGTGAAGTGGTTTATCGTAGGCGGAATAAAGTCGTGGTAAATGGCTAAAACAGAAGCGATGGCTTCTATGGCTCCAGCGGCTCCCAGTAGATGACCTGTCATACTTTTAGTCGAAGAGATGTTCAGAGCGTAGGCATGGTCGCCAAAGACCTCTCCGATGGCTTTTAGTTCGGCCACGTCTCCTAAGGGCGTAGAGGTGCCGTGTACGTTGATGTAATCGATATCGCCAGGTGTCATTTGGGCGTCTTGGAGCGCTAGGCGCATGACCAAGATGACACCCACGCCGTCGGGATGGGGAGCGGTAATGTGATAGGCGTCAGCAGTAGCCCCTGCTCCCACGATTTCGGCGTAAATGCGCGCCCCGCGCCGGCGCGCGTGCTCGTATTCTTCCAAGATGAGGGCGCCGGCCCCTTCGCCCAACACAAAACCATCGCGGTCTTTGTCGAAGGGGCGAGAGGCTGTCTTGTAGTCGTCGTTGCGTTCGCTAAGGGCTTTCATCGAATTGAAGCCTCCCACGGCTGTTTTGGTTATGGTAGCTTCTGACCCACCAGAAACCACGATATCCGCTCGGCCCATTCGGATGTAGTCAAAAGCATTCATCAGCGCATGGGAAGAAGAGGCACAAGCCGACAGCGTAGCGTAGTTGATACCCATAAAGCCGTACTGAATAGAGATGTGCCCTGCTGCAATGTCCGCAATCATCTTAGGGATTAAGAACGGGCTATGCCGAGGTATACCGTTACCTAAGACATGGTCTTCTATCTCTTTTTCGAGAGTGATCATACCGCCAATGCCAGAGGCCCAAATGACGCCGACGCGTTGTTTATCAATGGTATCTAAGTCAAGGTTGGCGTCTTTGATGGCTTCTGCTGTGGTGGCTAAGGCAAATTGGGTAAAACGGTCTAAACGCCTAACCTCCCGTTTGTCAAGATGTTCTTCTGGACGAAAGTCCTTCACCTCACATGCGAAGCGCGTTTTAAAGAGGCTAGCATCGAACTGGGTGATAGGAACTGCTCCACTTTCACCTCGACGAAGCCCGTCCAAATACGCGGACAGGCTGTTGCCAATGGGAGTGATGGCGCCCATCCCAGTGATTACCACGCGTCTCATCATAGCGTTGTGTGCAAGCTGTTATCAGTAGCGGATTGGTGTTACCGACAAAACCAGTCGTCGCAAAGGTATGAAAAGGGGATTAGTAAAAGTTAAAAGGTTCAAGACCATAGCGCCTTGAACCTTCTCCTTTTATAGGTAAGTGCTTCTCTGGATGGATTAGGAGGCTACTTGTTTTTCCAAGTACTCGATGGCTTGGCCGACAGTAGTAATCTTTTCCGCCTGCTCATCAGGGATAGACACCTCGAATTCACGCTCAAATTCCATGATTAGTTCCACAGTGTCGAGCGAGTCCGCCCCAAGGTCATTGATAAAGCTGGCTTCGGGTGTCACATCATTCTCGTCCACACCCAGTTTTTCCACGATAATTTTCTTTACTCGTTCGGCGATGTTTGCCATAATTGGAGATGAACTTTAGGTGAAAAAATGCAATTTTTCGCGGGGCAAAGAAACGGCTGATCCGCTTTTTAAAAAAATTTTTGTTCGGCATTTTTTGCTTTA
>JBEQAD010000004.1:0-11262 GCA_041640515.1 Saprospiraceae bacterium
TACCTTCCGGCCTGCGAAACAATCTATACGTGTATTCTACACTTAGTAAGATATAGCCATGTCTGTTAACTGACGGTTATTTTTAACTGTAAAACAGCGTTTTGGCGCCTTATTTGCACAAGAGAGGGAAAAATTCGTACATTTGCGGCAGACGCTTATTGTCGTTTTTACACTAAAAATACTCTCATCATGATACGTGCAGAAGCAGAGGCGCTGTTTTCTCAAAATGTCCCCCTCATGCGAAAAGACAGCGGTCAGAATACAAAAATCGTAGCTACTATTGGTCCGGCCAGCCGCAGCCTGGAGCAGTTGATGGCCTTAGTAGAAGCCGGAGTGGATGTGTTTCGGCTGAATTTTAGCCACGGTACGCACGAAGACCATCTGGAGGTTATCCAGCGCATCGAAGCCATTAATTGCGAATACCACCTCCACATTGGCATCCTGGCTGACCTGCAAGGACCAAAGTTGCGCGTGGGCAAAATTGAGAACGACGCGCTCGTTTTAGAGCCAGGCGATATTATCACGCTAGTGAACCGAGAGGTTCTCGGTACGCGGGAGCATATTTACATGTCCTATGAACAATTCGCAGAGGACTGCAGTGTGGGCGAGCGTATTTTAATGGACGACGGCAAGCTGGAGTTTGAGGTGATTGAAACTAACAAAACCGATACCGTCCGCTTGCGCTGCCTCCATGGCGGTGTACTGAGCAGTAACAAAGGGGTCAACTTGCCCGATACGAACATCAAGCTGCCCTCGCTAACGGAAAAGGATCTCCGAGACCTGGATTTCATTCTTTCTCAGCCGGCTATTAACTGGGTAGCCCTCTCGTTCGTCCGTACGCCCAAAGACGTGGAGGAACTGCGCCGCCTAATTGAGTCGAGAGGCCATCGGGCTAAGGTCATGGCCAAAATCGAGAAACCCGAAGCCGTGCGCAACATTCGTAATATCGTCAAAGCGGCTAACGGCATTATGATCGCGCGTGGTGACTTAGCTATCGAGATGCCTATGGAGCGGCTACCTATCCTGCAGAAAGAGATCATTCAACTCTGTATGCAGTTCTCGCGTCCGGTGGTGGTGGCCACGCAAATGATGGATAGCATGATTAAAAATCCATCACCTACGCGTGCTGAGATTACGGATGTGGCTAATGCTGTGCTGGATGGAGCGGATGCCGTTATGCTTAGCGGTGAAACTGCGGTCGGGGCCCATCCTGTCCTTGTCGTGCGTGCCATGACGCGCATCATTGAAGAAGCCGAGCGTCACTACTGGCCGCAAATTGAGGTAAAGCGTCCTAAGGCAGTTACTCATGCCAGTACTTTCCAAAATGACGTTATTTGCTTCAATGCTTGCCGTGTGGCCGAAGAGATCGGCGCTCAGGGTATTGTAGGGTTGACCGTCTCAGGCTACTCCGCTTTCAAAATGAGCAGCTACCGCCCTAAGTCACGCATTTACATATTCAGCGACCGACATCATATCCTGAAGACGCTCAACCTTTTGTGGGGCGTGCAGTGCTTTTACTATGACCGCGACACGAGCACTGACGAGACGATTCAGGATTGTAACGAAATCCTCAAGAACGCTAGCATAGTGAAAACGGGCGATGTCTTGATAAACACCGCCTCCATGCCGCTACAAAAGCGAGCGCGTACCAATATGCTTAAGGTGAGCGTCGTAGAGTGATTGGGTTTTGCGCTTCTTTTAAGCATGTAAGCATGGAGCCTGCGCCCACGCCCTGCCCAGGTCGTTAAAAGTAGCCTGGGCAGGGCGTGGGCTCTTGGCTTGCTTGTGGGCTACTTATATGTCTAGCAACAGCCGAACGGGTTCTTCGATGAGTTCCTTTACCTTGACTAAAAAGGTGACGGAAGTGGCGCCATCAATGATGCGGTGGTCATAGCTGAGGGCTAGATACATCATGGGGCGTATTTCGACTTGGCCGTTGACCGCTACTGGGCGCTCTTTGATGGCGTGCATGCCTAGTATGGCGCTTTGTGGCTCGTTGATGATGGGCGTGCTCATAAGGCTGCCAAAAATCCCACCGTTGGTGATAGTAAATGTGCCGCCACTCATTTCTTCTAAAGACAGCCGCCCTTCTCGTGCTTTGGTAGACAGGTCTTTCAATCGAAGTTCGATTTCATGGAAGCCTAGGCTTTCCACGTTTCTTATGGGCGGCACTACCAGACCATTAGGTGTGCTGATAGCGATGCTAATATCTACATAGTGATGATATACAATATCGTCGCCGTCAATGAAGGCATTCACGTCAGGCATTTCCAAGAGCACCTTGGCACACGCCTTGGCGAAAATGGACATAAAGCCCAGTTTTATGCCGTATTTCCTAACGAAGGAGTCCTGGTATTTCTCGCGCAGAGCAATGACGGCGCTCATATCCACCTCGTTAAAAGTGGTTAGCATAGCCGTGTTATTCTTAGCGCTGACGAGTCGGCGTGCTATGGTGCGGCGCATACGCGTCATGCGCTGGCGCTGCTCGTCGCGGCTAAAAGCAGCTGCAGGCGCTGGCGCTGCTGGGCTGTTAGACGGGGTGGTGGGTGGCGCTGGTGCCGTAGCGGTGCTCTCTGGAGCCTGCGCCTTTTTCTCCACGGCTTTTTGGGCGTCTTCCTTGGTGATGCGACCGCTGCGCCCTGTGCCCACGACATCATCGGGCGTCAAACCACCTTCGGCCATGATTTTGGCTGCTGCTGGCGAGGGATGACCGGCAGCATGGCCTTTCTCTCTCGCGGCAGGCGCCGCCGTTGGAGCCGTTGCGGGGACACTGGCTGGCTCGGCTACTGTGGGCGATGCTGCCTGTTGGGCATCCGTATCTATTCGGGCGAAAACGGCGCCCACTTCCAAATCCTGGCCTTCCTGGGCGACGTGTATGAGCTTGCCGGCTTTGTCGGCGGAGAGCTCTTGGTTGGCTTTTTCTGTTTCAATTTCACAGAGGGGTTCGTCCATGTCCACCCATGCGCCATTGGGTTTTAGCCATTTAGCAAATGTAACATTTGAAATAGACTCACCTAGATTGGGGATGCGAAGCTCGATGACAGGCATTGTATTGTTAATATTGAGAGAGAATGACGACCTTTGACAAGCGCTGCAAAAGTAATGGACGGCATCGTAATTGCAGGCGAAGTACTCAGTGCTACAACCCGTGGATGGCGCTCGCGCAGCGCTAAAGAAAAAAACATCATCGGGTGCGTTCTGTCGGCCGGATACAACTTTCTGCGCTATGTATTCCCTGTTTGTACCTTTGGACGCTTTTTTTAAACAAAAACGCACCTTTATCGGCATGAAAAAATACTTGCTTTTGCTGTTACTCTGCTGCACAGCGTTGGCGCTTACAGCCCAGGGGAATAAGCGCCTCGCTTCAGCTAAGGTGAAAACATTGGAAGGGCAAACCATTGATGTCCAGGAGATACCTCAAGAGGGCAAGATCACGGTCATTAGCTTTTGGGCTACGTGGTGTTCGCCTTGCAAAAAGGAATTGGACGCCATTCTGGACTACTATGACGAGTGGAAAGAAAAGTACAACATGGAACTGGTGGCTGTTAGCGTCGACGACTCGCGTACGGCTGCTAAGGTGCCAGCGATGGTAGCGCAAAAAAGATGGCCCTACCGTATTCTGCACGATTTTAACAAAGAGTTTCAGATAACGGCTAATGTAGCCCAGGTTCCTTACACGCTGGTGGTTGACTCTAAGGGCGATATCGTCTACGAGCACACCGGGTATGCTCCTGGTGATGAGCTGGAATTAGAGGAACAGTTGAAAATGCTCCGAAAATAAGCACCGATAGTTGCCGTTATGCTCGAAAGCAGACGGGCCTACGCTTTTTGAGCATAGGCCCGTCTGCTTTCGAGTGCGGGAAGCGAGAGTCGAACTCGCATGCCCGTGAGGGCGCACGCCCCTGAAACGTGTGCGTCTACCAATTCCGCCATTCCCGCATTTTCCGAGGTCGGCCTCGTTTGGCTGAAAGTGGGTGCAAAGGTAACGTCGTCATCGTTGTTTGCAAATTTTTTTTCAGATTAAAGCATTTTTTTTCAGTAGCGCTCTACATTAGTTCAAAAAAAGGCTTTTATCCAAACTCACGGCCCTGTGGGCTGTTTTCAAAGCGCACTAAAAACGCAACATTATGTTTCGCTCATCCAATTTTGCTGTTAGTGTTACTACTCTGGCGCTAGTGATTTTTGCTTTATTCGCTCCGTTTTTTAGCGTTGCGGTTATCTGGATGCTGTTCGGTCTGTCACCCTTCTTAGTTATCTGGATGGTGCTGCGGGTATTGCAGGAGGCGTCTCGTGGAGTAGTGGAGTTGGAAGAGGGGGCTGAATGGGGCTACGCTGATCGCCCCGACTTGTGTCCAGTTTGGTAATAGACTGGCTGCTATACGCCGCCATAGTCCGACTTTTACGCGGTGAAGTTTCTGATTATTCAAACGGCATTTATTGGGGACGCTATCTTGGCGACCCCTGTAGTAGAGAAGCTCCATCGGTTTTACCCAGAGGCGCAGATAGATATTGTGGTCAGGGGAGGGAATGAAGAGCTGTTTGCGCATCATCCGTTTCTCAGGCGAGTGTGGGTGTGGGAAAAGCGGCGCTCCAAGTATCGCCACTGGTGGCACCTACTGCGTCAGCTGCGTCGAGAGCGGTATGATTGGTTGATCAATTGTCATCGCTTTACGGCCTCAGGGGTGCTCACGATAGCCGTTGGAGCGCGTCAGACAGTGGGCTTTACAAAAAATCCGTTGTCGCCTTGGTTTAGCCGGCGCGTTCCTCATCGCCTTGGTGATGAGGCGCATCCCGTGCACGAGGTAGAGCGTAATCTAGCACTCATTGAGCACCTTACCGATAGTTCTTTCGAGCCGCCTCGCCTGTACCCTTCGATGGCAGACGAGGAGGTCGCTCTTTCGCTAGCTCCTTCCGATAAGCCGTGGGTGTGCATGGCGCCCACCTCCGTGTGGTTTACCAAGCAATGGCCGCCGCACAAGTGGTTAGAACTCATGGCTCGTATACCGGAGCGATATGCTATCTTGCTGTTGGGTGGGCCGGGCGATGCTCCTGCTTGCGAGGTCTTAGCGCGGCGCGCTTCGCACCCTGATGTGCGCAACTTGGCCGGTAGGCTTTCGCTCTTGGCTTCTGCTGTGCTCATGCGACGAGCCGCTATGAATTATGTCAACGACTCGGCGCCACTGCATTTGGCCTCCGCCGTCAATGCACCGGTGGCAACTGTTTTTTGCTCCACGATACCAGCGTTTGGTTTTGGCCCTCTATCTGATATTCGTTTTGTCGTGGAGGCATCCGAAGACCTATCTTGCCGTCCGTGCGGATTACATGGGAAGAAGGCGTGCCCAGAGGGCCATTTTGCGTGTGCAGAGAAGATTCGAGCGGAACAGTTTCCTTTGCCTAATTAAGAACAGACGATGGAAAAAAGGGCGGGCGAACAGACAGGTATATCTGCTCGCCCGCATTAGCCAAATGAGATGTTTCTCTGTAGGGCGAATTACATCATATCCATGCCGCCCATGCCGTGATGAGCGCCGTTCATCGAAGCTTTCTTCTCAGGCTTGTCATTGATAACGCATTCGGTCGTCAGTATTAAGCCTGCAATCGAAGCGGCGTTTTCCAGGGCGATACGGGTAACCTTAGTCGGGTCAATAACGCCAGCCTTTTTGAGGTCTTCAAACTTGTCGGTGCGGGCGTTATAACCGAAGCCGTCTTTGCCTTCGAGGACCTTGTGGAAGACGATGGAGCCATCAATACCTGCGTTCTCGGCAATGACGCGGATGGGAGCTTCCAGAGCTTTGCGCACGATGCTGATGCCAATGTTTTCATCTTCGTTGGCCCCTTGGAGACCGTCTAGGCTGGAGATGGCGCGCACTAATGCTACACCACCGCCCACAACAATGCCCTCCTCAATGGCTGCGCGCGTAGCGTGCAGTGCATCGTCCACGCGGTCTTTTTTCTCTTTCATTTCCACCTCTGTAGCAGCACCTACATAGAGCACCGCTACACCACCAGCCAGTTTCGCCAGACGCTCCTGAAGCTTTTCGCGGTCGTAGTCGCTCGTGGTGCTTTCGATTTGCTGCTTGATCTGGTTAATGCGGGCCTTGATGGCTTCCGGTTTCCCTTTACCGCCTACGATGGTGGTATTATCCTTGTCTACGGTGATACGCTCGCAAGAACCCATCATAGATAGGTCGGCGTTTTCGAGCTTATAGCCTTGCTCTTCGCTGATCACCGTACCACCGGTAAGGATAGCAATATCTTCGAGCATAGCCTTGCGGCGGTCACCGAAGCCCGGCGCTTTGACAGCGACTACTTTCAGGCCAGCACGCAGGCGGTTTACGACGAGCACACCCAGCGCTTGCGTTTCCACATCTTCTGCGATAATCAGCAAGGGGCGACCCGTTTGCAAGGTGCGTTCTAGGATTGGCACCAGATCCTGCATGTTGCTGATTTTGCGGTCGGTAATGAGCAGATACGGGTTCTCATACTCGGCCACCATCTTATCGGCGTCGGTGATGAAGTAGGGGCTGAGATATCCGCGGTCAAATTGCATACCGATTACCTCTTCTACGTAGGTATCGGTGCCTTTTGCTTCTTCCACGGTGATGACGCCGTCCTTCGTTACCCGCTTCATCGCATCGGCGATGAGTTTACCGATGGTCTCGTCGTTATTAGCGGAAATGGAAGCTACCTGCTCTATCTTGCTGAAGTCATCGCCGATTTGCTCGGATTGCCCTTTGAGGTGTTCGACGATGGCCTTCACGGCCTTGTCGATGCCGCGCTTGAGGTCCATGGGGTTGGCTCCTGCCGAAACGCTTTTTAGGCCAGCAGTTACCATGGCCTGCGCTAAAACGGTAGCTGTTGTAGTGCCATCGCCAGCGGCATCGGCCGTCTTGCTAGCAACTTCTTTGACCATTTGGGCGCCCATATTGGCCACAGGATCTTCGAGTTCGATTTCTTTAGCCACCGTTACGCCGTCCTTGGTGACAACTGGAGCGCCGAACGATTTCTGTATGACCACGTTGCGGCCCTTGGGGCCTAAGGTAACTTTCACGGCATTGGCTAGCGCGTCAATACCTTCTTTGAGGCTTTCGCGCGCGTCCGTATTGAAACTGATCTGTTTGACTGCCATATCGTTATGTTGTGTGATTTAAGTTGAAGGGATAGGTTTGTGAGTGTGCTGTGAGGTCTTTAGGGCTCAGCGTCTATGTGGGTTAGAGAATGCACAAGATGTCTTCTTCGCGCATGACTAAGTAGTCTTGGCCGTCGTAATGGATCTCTTGGCCCGAATACTTGCCATACAACACAATGTCTCCTACCTGTACGGTCATCAGATTGCCATCCTTTCCAGGGCCTACAGCGATAACCTCGCCGCGTTGCGGTTTTTCTTTTGCAGTGTCAGGGATGATGATACCGCCCTTCGTTTTGTCCTCTGCGGGCGCCGGTTTGATGATCACACGGTCTGCGATTGGTCTCATATATTGTACCTTTTTTGTTTTTTGATAAAAAAAGTGATATTCATTCGAAACATTATTCGGATGCGATGCTCCTATCAGACTTCATGCCAGACAAAAATTTCTGCCATTTTTACAGATAAAGCGACAGTTGCCTTGTCAGGATGTCATTTTATGGCAGGCCTAGCCTGTCGGAAACGAGCTGAGCATTGCTTTCTTGGAGGGCAGGTTTCAAAATTTTCACTGGAGCAGTGAGTGATTGTCTATCACCTCCCAAATTTTTAGCCTGATATGATTGCTAAGATGAAATATCGGCGTACTTTTGCCGCGCTGAAGATGGATGGATAGGCAAAACCTGCCGTTTGTCCCTTTGAAATTCAACTTCGGCCTTTTTTCTCACCTAAGCACGTTTAAAAAATGGCAGTTTACTATTCCAAAGAAAAGGTGGCAGAGATTGTCCGTACGTACGGCACTAATGAGAAAGACACAGGCAATGTAGAGGTGCAAGTAGCCCTCCTTACTTACCAGATTGAATGCTTGTCGGAGCACCTACGCACACACAAAAAAGACCGCTCCACACGTCGCTCGTTGTTAGCTAAAGTGGGTCGCCGCAAACGCCTGTTAAGCTATTACGCAAAGAAAGACATCTTTAAATATCGTTCGCTCATTGAAAAATTGGGCTTGCGTAAGTAAGCCATTGATATCTATTGGTGGATGTTTCACTTATCGGCGATGCGACTTATGTCCTGCATCGCCGATATCCCTTTTTTATATAAAATTTTATCTCATCCGCATGAAAAGGTGCTGACCTTCGCGACGATGCGTTAGGAGAGTACGGTGTGGACGGTTGGCTCATACGAAAACGGGGAACTTCTCCCCCACACAAAGAAGCAGGTACTATCCTGGACCTTGGCCAGGTATCCCAAAAAAGTGCAGCAAATTCGATCCCTGCCTCTTTGTGTGCTTTCCTGGGCCACATACTAAACACGGCAACTAACGCACTAGTTGTGAAGAGAGCCCTTTGTAGTGCCCAACGTTCTTTATTTTCATGGGTAAACAAACACCTCTTCGCACGACATTCTCCCTGCCTGATGGGCGAGAAGTAGCTCTGGAGACGGGAAAACTGGCTACACAGGCCGATGGTAGCGTACTGGTACATATGGGTAACACCATGCTGCTGTGTACGGTCGTAAGTGCACGTCAAGCCAAGCCAGATCAGCCCTTTTTCCCGCTTTCTGTGGATTATCAGGAAAAATTTGCCGCTGCTGGCCGCATCCCCGGAAACTTTTTTCGCCGAGAGGCACGCCTATCCGACTACGAGGTGCTTGTCAGCCGCTTAGTGGACCGAGCCTTGCGCCCGCTGTTTCCTGAGGGCTACATGAACGAAACACAGGTAATCATCAACCTCATTTCTGCTGACAAGGACGTCATGCCCGACGCTTTGGCAGGGCTGGCTTGCTCGGCTGCCATTGCCGTGAGTGACATCCCTGTGGAGGCCCTCTTTTCGGAAGTACGTGTCGCCCGCATTGACGGCAGATTTGTCATCAACCCTAACCGCGCTGAATTGGAGCGCGCCGACATGGATTTCATTGTCGCCGCTACTAAACGCGACATTATTATGGTGGAGGGCGAGGCGGACGAATGTCAGGAACACGAGCTCATCGAGGCGCTCAAAGTGGCCCATGAGGCCATTCGCGTGCAAATTGAAGCCCAGGAGCGACTGGCTGAACTGGTGGGCGAAAAAGCCCTGAATAAGCGTCCTCTACCCGAAATCCCAGAAAACGACGACCTGAAAACCCTGGTAGAAAAGCACTGCCGGGAGCCTCTTTACGATTTGGCCCGCAGCGCCAGCGACAAGATGACACGTCGCGTTCGAGCAGAGGAAATCCAGGAGAACCTCATGAAGCATCTGCAAGAGGACTTCGGCGAGGAGTTTGTCGCTGAATGGGGCGCTTTGGCTGGCAAGTACTACGAAAAGTTGAAAAAGCAAGTCATCCGTGACGTCATCCTGTCGGAAGGCATTCGCCTTGACGGACGTAAGAACGACGAAATCCGCCCCATTTGGTGCGAAGTGGACTATCTACCCAGTGCGCATGGCTCTGCCATCTTCACCCGCGGCGAGACACAGTCGCTCACCTCACTGACGCTAGGCACCAAAGAAGACCAGGCCCTCATTGACAACGCCCTCGACCCGCACGACGACAATTTCATCCTGCATTACAACTTCCCGCCGTACTCCACTGGCGAAGTCAAGCCCTTGCGCGGCCCCGGGCGCCGCGAAATCGGCCATGCTAACCTGGCCGGGCGTTCCATCCGCAAAGTGATGCCGTCCGATTATCCCTACACCGTCCGCCTGGTATCCGACATTTTGGAGTCCAATGGCTCTTCGTCCATGGCTACCGTTTGTGCTAGCTCGCTAGCCCTCATGGACGGCGGCGTACCCATAAAAGCGGCTGTGGCCGGTATTGCCATGGGCTGCATCGCCGACGAACAAGGGCGCTATTGCATCCTTTCCGACATTCTGGGTGATGAGGATGCCTTGGGCGACATGGATTTCAAGGTAACGGGCACCGCTAAAGGCATTACGGGCACCCAAATGGATATTAAGATTGATGGCATGCCCTACGAGCTGCTCGAAAAAGCCCTAGCCCAGGCGCGTGAAGGTCGTTTGCACATCCTAAACGAGATGAACAAAGTCATTGCCGAGCCGCGTCCTGAGCTCAAACCGCACGCGCCGCGTATGGTCGAGTTCCGCATTGACCGCGACTATATCGGCGCCGTCATTGGCCCAGGCGGCAAAGTCATCCAAGACATCCAGCGCCAAAGCGGCACTACTATTTCCATTGATGAAGATGAAATCGGTGGCATTGTCTCTATCTTCGGTCCTAACAAGGAGTCCTTAGACATGGCCTACGATAAAATCATGGACATTGTCTTTGTGCCAGAAATAGGTGAAGTGTATGAAGGTGTGGTAGAGCGCGTGGAGGAATACGGCGCCTTTGTCAAATTCCGCGGCAAGAGTGGCCTGTTACACGTTTCCGAAATGAGTTATCAGCGCGTGCCTAATGTGGCTGATCTTTACAAAGTGGGCGACGCCGTGAAAGTAAAACTGATAGAGAGCGATCCTAAGACGGGTAAGCTGCGCCTATCGGTGAAAGCCCTGCAGCCACGCCCTGAAGGCATACCCGAACGAAGCAGCCCTCCGCGCACAGGCGGCAGCGGTGGTGGTCATCGCGGTGGCGGAAATAACCGCGGCAGTGGAAATAACCGAGGCGGTGGCGGAGGACGCCGCTAATGGAGCACAGACAAGAAGAGACCTTGGCTTTTCGGCCGTCTTGCCGCGCCAGCAGCAGAAGTTTGTCTTTTTGCTGTCATTGTTGTAGCTTTTTATTGTTGACAGCCCATCGGCCCAATCAGGCCGGGCCCAAAGCATTTACCTTTGCGTGGCTGCAGGCCACAACTTTTCCAAAGAACGTATTGTTAAAAAGACGCTAACTGGCTGTCTCCCTGTTGTGGAGAGGGCTCTCAATGTATCAACACCATGTCCAACCGTCCTCAGTACAAAGTCAAAGACATCTCGCTGGCCGATTGGGGCCGCAAAGAAATCCGTTTGGCTGAAGCTGAAATGCCCGGCCTAATGGCGCTGCGCGCCGAATATGGCCCGAAAAAACCCCTCAAAGGCGCTCGTATTGCTGGCTGCTTGCACATGACCATCCAAACCGCCGTCCTCATCGAAACCCTCGTCGAGCTGGGAGCCGAAGTGGCTTGGTCGTCATGCAATATTTTCTCTACACAGGACCACGCCGCTGCA
>JBEQAD010000005.1:0-23137 GCA_041640515.1 Saprospiraceae bacterium
GTCGCTAACGTATATCCCAGCCATGAGTGCGTTATTCTTGAGCAAGAACGTGACGCACCAGCGCACCCTAAGCGACCGATTGATGGCCTACTTGGAACAGCGGCACCAACGCCTGCTCACGCGAGCGCTGCGCTGGCCTAAGATGGTGCTGGCCATCGCTTTTGCCCTTTTTGGTGGCGCACTGGTATTGCTCACGCATTTGGGCGGCGAATTCATTCCAGAACTCGAAGAAGGCGACTTTGCCGTGGACACCCGCGTACTAACGGGTAGCAACTTGCAAACCACCGTGCAGGCAACCCAGCAAACCGCCGGTATCTTGCTACGCCACTTTCCGGAAGTGGAGAAAATTGTTACCAAAATTGGCTCAGGAGAAATTCCCACTGACCCTATGCCCATTGAAGCCGCTGACATGATGGTCATTCTAAAAGATAAAAAGGAGTGGACATCGGCACGCAGTTTCGATGAGCTAGCCGAAAAAATGGCTGAAAGGCTGCAGGCTGTCCCAGGCGTAACAACGGGCTTCCAGTTCCCGGTACAAATGCGTTTCAACGAGTTGATGACGGGCGCCCGGCAAGATGTGGTATGCAAAATTTTTGGAGAGGACCTGGATACGCTGGCTTTTTACGCCCAGCGCCTGGGCGAGCTTATTCAGCGTGTACAGGGCGCGCGCGACCTGTACGTGGAGCGAGTGAAGGGCATGCCTCAGATCGTAGTGCGCTACCGCCGCGAAGCTTTAGCGCGCTTTGGCCTGCAAGTGGACGAGGTGAATCGCATCGTGAACACGGCTTTTGCTGGTGGTGTGGCGGGTCTCGTCTTCGAGGGTGAACGGCGGTTTGACCTCGTCGTTCGGCTGGCCGAAAGTGAGCGTCGCCGCGTAGAAGATGTGCAGAATCTACTTATTCCCACCCCGTGGGGGACACAGGTACCGCTGAGCCAAATAGCTGAGGTGCAGATAGAGGACGGCCCTAATCAAATACAACGGGAGGACGCCAAGCGCCGCATTGTGGTAGGCTTCAATGTGCGTGGGCGCGATGTGGAGAGCATTGTGGAAGAGTTGCATGCTGCTGTGATGGGCCAGCTTCGCTTGCCCCCAGGCTATTACATTACTTATGGCGGCGCTTTCGAAAATTTGCGCGAAGCCGAACAGCGCTTGGCCATAGCTGTACCAGTAGCGCTGCTACTCATTTTTATTCTGCTCTACTTTGCCTTTGGCTCGATGAGCCAGGGCTTGCTGATTTTCACCGCCATACCCCTATCGGCTATTGGGGGTGTTGCGGCTTTGGCTTTGCGCGGCATGCCGTTCAGCATTTCAGCAGGAGTAGGGTTCATTGCGCTTTTTGGGGTGTCGGTCCTTAATGGCATCGTACTCATAGCAGAATTTAATCGCCTAAGGAAGAGTGGTTTAGACGATTTTCATGACCTTGTGCGTCAGGGCACGCGCACGCGCTTACGACCGGTGCTCATGACGGCGGCAGTGGCTTCGTTGGGTTTTTTGCCCATGGCCATCAGCACCGGTGCAGGCGCTGAGGTGCAGCGACCTTTGGCTACGGTTGTCATTGGTGGTCTTATTAGCGCAGGGCTGCTCACGTTAGTGGTATTACCGGTGTTGTATGTCCTTTGGTCGCGTTGGTTGAGCCGCGGCGGCCGTAGTCCGGTAGCTGCCGCTGCAGGAATATCCCTTGTGTTGGTTGGCCTGAGCGGAAATGCTCTTGCTCAGCCTACACTGACAGCAGATCAAGCCGTAGAGCGGGTGCTCTCCACTCATCCTGCTTTGCAGGCCGCTCATGTTGGTGTGGCTCAAGCCGAGCGTCTATTGGGCACTGCCCGAGAGTTACCACCACTCAACGCAGAATTGGAACTAGGACAAATCAACGCTCGCTTTTTTGACTCGCGGTTTTTTATCAACCAGAGTTTTTACCTCCCTGCGGTGTATCGCAGCCGGCGCGCCCTTCTTGAGCAGCAGCGGCTGCAGAGTACTTCGGAGGCCAGGCAGGTCGAGCGCGAATGGATAAGGCAGACGCGAACGGCATATTATACTTTACTCGTCTTGGAAGAAAAACGGCGGCTATGGCGTGAATGGGATAGCCTGTACCAAGCTGCCATACAGCGCGCCGAGCAGCGCTTGCGCAGCGGTGAAACCAACGCTCTGGAAAAGAATGCCTTAGAAACACAGCGCTGGTTGATTGCTCAACAGCATCAGCGCGTAGAGGTGGAATGGAGAACTACTCACCGGCACTTTGAGCAACTGGTTGGAGGCTCGGCTATGCCCGCTCCGACTGCACTCTTGTATCCGCTTATGGGTATGGATGACACTCTGGCGATGGCTGAGCCACACCCTCTATGGGCGGCCCAGCAACAGCGAGTGGCCGCCGCCAAAGCAGAACGCCTTGTGGCGCAAAGCCAGCTGTTGCCCTCGCTGTCAGTGGGATACACCAACCTCTCTATTACGGGCTGGCAACAAGACCGAGCGGGTCAGGAGACATACTATAGCCCTGCTCATCGGTTCTCAACGGTTACGCTGGGTGTGCAGATACCGCTCTTTACTAACGCACAGCGTAGCCGCCTCGCCGCAGCCGACCTTCAGATAACGCGTGAGCAGCATCGCCTGGAAGCTGTAGCGCGTTCGGTGCAAACAGAGTATTGGAATGCCCTACAGCGGTTTCGGCTTTTGGATGAACAAGTCCAGCAGTGTCGCGAGTGGCTCGAACCACAAGGGCGCTTGCTTAACAGCACGGCTAATCGCCAACTGCAAGCAGGCGAGATCAACTACATAGAGTGGCTGCTATTAGTCCGTCAGGCGTTCGAAATACGGCTGAGTTGTTTAGACCTCATCCTACTGCGCAACGAAGCCGCCTTCGACGTGGAGTATTGGCGCTGAGCGTGGCCTTTGTTGTGTTGCAGACGTAGCTATTATTTGGCTATTGGCCGTTTCAGGGTTTCTTCTTTTTCGTGTTTTTATCTTACAAAAAGATATCACCATGTACCGCATATTTTTTTCAATAGCTTTTATCCTGCTTATCAGCAGTTGCAGGCCTTCGAATAACAATGCTTCGGAAGGCGCAACCTCGACAGAGGAGACACAGGTGCACCTGACGCCCGAGCAGCTAAAAACCGCCCAGTTAAAAATTGGCCCGGCCCAACGCCTCTCCATCCGCACCGTGTTACAGGTGGGTGGCACGGTGGACGTGCCACCGCGTAGTTTGGTGTCGGTGAGCTTCCCGTTGGGAGGCTATCTGCAATACACGCGTTTGCTCCCGGGCATGCCGGTGCGCAAGGGCGAAGTGCTGGCTGTGCTAGAGGATTCGCAGTATATTCAGTTGCAGCAAGATTACTTGATGACATCGGCCCGTATGGAGTATGCCGAAGCAGAAATGCTGCGACAACAGGCGCTACAGGACGGCCAGGCGGGCAGTGCCAAGGCTCTCCAGCAGGCGCAGGCAGAGTATCGCGCGTTGAAAATCCAGCAAAAGGCGCTGAGCGAAAAGCTACGGCTCATTGGCATAGAGCCGGCGCAACTGACGGAGCAAAACCTCTCGCGTAGCGTGCGCGTGCTGTCGCCTATTGACGGCTTTGTCAGCGCTGTACAGGCCAATATCGGCAAGTACGTAACACCAACAGACGTGCTGTTTGAATTGGTTAACCCTAAGGATATACACCTTAACCTCAAGGTTTTCGAAAAGGATATACCGCTCTTGCGTGTGGGTCAGCCCGTGCGTGCGTACGCGCCCGACCGTCCTCAACAAGTGTACACGGGCGAGGTTATTCTCATTAGCCGTAACGTTGGCCCAGACCGAGCGGTGGAGGTACACTGCCACTTCGATCGCTACAACTCGGGCGTGCTGCCGGGTATGTATCTGCGCGCAGAAGTAGGTGTCGAATTGCACGAGGCGGTAGCGGTTCCCGAAGGTGCAGTGGTGCGTTGGGATAATCGCCACTTCGTTTTTGCAGATAGAGGGAAAGGTAATTTTGATATGATAGAAGTGGAGGTGGGCCCAACAACCGATACTTTTATTCAGGTTACCCCTCTACAGGCAAACATAGACCTGACACGCATGCCTTTAGTCTTGCAGAATGCGTATGTGCTACTGATGAGGATGAAGAACACTATGGAGGAAGAGTAAGCACTCCGATAAGCAAAAGGAGGCGGCGAAGCAACCCGCCGCCTCCTGCAAACAAGGCTTTTTAATAAGTTACTTAAGACTAAAAGAGGCAGTACCAACCAGGAAGCCTTTGTTGAAAATCTTTACGTTATATACCCCCTTAATAAAGTTTTGACCTGGCTGCCAGGCGCCGCATACATTGGTTTCACCATTGTTGTATTGACAGGTGGCCGTTGTCGTGTAGCGGAAATCTTGTTCCTGACGCTTATCTCTAGCAATGCCGGAGCCGAGGCTTTCAATAGCCAATGTAGCGCCGGTGGGGTCAATAATAGCGATGTAGAAAACCTCTTCACCCGCTTCTACGACCTCATTAGGTTCTGTAGTAAAGCAGATATTCAACTTGTCCACCTTGCTGGCGCGTGTCTTGCTTTTCTCTTTACCACTGCTGCGTACGTCCACCGGTTTTACATTGATGTCCTTGACGCGGATGGCTGAAGCAATATCCACTTTACGGCTAAGTACCTTGCGCTCCGACTCCAGTTGAGACTTTTCCGAGATAAGCGCAGCTTTTGCGCTGCTTTCTTCGGCCAGGCGCGAGCGGGTCGCGGACAAGTCAGAGCTTAAAGTGCTAACTTCCTGAGTCAGCTGTGTATTCTTTTCGGTCAAGATACCGATTTCGGCCTTTAGCCGTTCAATTTCGGCCAGATACTGCTTCTTCTGACTTTCGAAGCGGCCCATGGCCGAGCGATAGTCGCGATTTTCACGGATAAGGGCCTCGATTTGAGACTTCTGCTGCTCGAGCTGTTGCAGTTGCTGGTTGATTTTTTCATCGAGCTGAGCGTTGAGGCCTTTTTGCTGCTCCAGTTGGGCCACGGCGTCGTTGTATTTTTGATCCAACTCAGCGAAAGCCTGCTTTTGTTCGTTCAGCTCCAGCTTATTGGCCTCTAATTGTTGGCCCTTGCGATAGGTCTGGATGAGAAGGAAAATGCTCAAACCTAACAGCACGGCGATGGCGATGCCAGCAATAGTGAGCAAACGTTTGGAGTTGTCGCCAGACGGGTTGTCGAGGTTCGGCGTGTTTCCGTAAGAGGGCTGATTGAAACCGGAAGTGTTCATAACTTAATACAATTTAGGTTTAACGAAATAGTGTGAATGTCAGACGTCCTCAGCAAACGTGAACTGCCTACTTTGGTGAAAAGGCGGCAGCCGTCTTGTTGCTGAAAAGCATATCTAAAACTACAGTAATCGGCTTCATGTTATGCTAAAAGGTTTAAAGTTTTGTTTCTTAGTTATAATTGGTGGTAAATCCGAACAGTATTTCAGGGAAAACCCTAAAGATGCCCTACAGGCATAACCCTTAAATCTATGCAGGGTGGCGTACCTTTGTCACACAAGAAAAACGCGCCATTCCATGGCTATCTGGGATACTTTTGATTTAAATAACATTCTTTTTCTCGACGTAGAAACGGTGCCCATGGTGCCCACTTACGACGAGTTAAACGATGATCTACGGGAGCTTTGGGCAAACAAGGTACGCGGCTTGCGTCGCATGCCTGAGTTAGAGGAGGACGTTATCGCCAGCGATTTTGAGCATCGCGCCGGCATTTATGCGGAGTTTGGAAAAATTATCTGTATTTCGGTGGGTATCCTGCGCCAGGTGAATGGAGACTTGCGCCTACGGCTAAAGTCGTTTTATAACCACATGGAAGCTACCGTGCTGGAGGATTTTAGCGAACTGCTCGACAGAAAGTTTCAAGACCCATCTCGCTTTGCCTTGTGTGGCCATAATATTCGCGAGTTCGACGTACCTTATATCTGCCGGCGCCTGCTCGTTAATCAGCTGCCGCTGCCTCGCCTGTTGGACATTGCTGGCTTGAAACCGTGGGAAACCAAACACTTGTTGGACACCATGGAAATGTGGAAGTTTGGCGACGTAAAGAGCTTCACTTCGCTGCGGCTCCTAGCCGCCGTGTTTGGTTTTCCGTCACCTAAAGACGATATGGACGGAAGCGATGTGGCCTCTATTTATTGGCAAGATCGCGACTTAGAGCGTATCGCTACTTATTGCGAAAAAGACGTGGTAGCCACAGTGCAACTTTTTCTACGCTTTCGGCGCCAACCGTTACTGACGCCGGAGCAGGTGGACATTGCTCGCTGAAAGGCGTCCCCTTTCCCTATGTACGTATTGCTATGCCTAAACATAAAATAGCGCCCTCCCTACTGGCTGCAGATTTTACGCGGCTACGCGAAGAGGTGGAAATGGTAAATCGCAGCGAAGCCGACTGGCTACACTTAGACGTAATGGACGGCCGGTTTGTGCCCAACATTACTTTTGGCATGCTCCTCGTCGAGGCGGTGCACCGAATGAGTACCAAACCTTTAGATGTACACCTGATGATAGTAGAGCCAGAGCGCTATATCGAGGCGTTTCGGGAGGCGGGAGCGCATGTGATCACAGTGCACTATGAGGCGTGCCCACACCTCCATCGGGTAGTGCACCAAATCAAAGAAACTGGGGCACTCGCTGGAGTTGCTCTTAATCCGCATACGCCAGTGGATATGCTGGAGCATCTGTTAGAAGACGTTGATTTGGTGTGCTTGATGTCGGTTAACCCTGGCTTTGGTGGTCAGAAGTTCATTTACCAGACCCTGCCCAAAGTACGGCAGCTGCGTGAAAAGCTGACCGTGGCCAATGCGCAGACCCTTATCGAAGTGGATGGCGGCGTAGGGCTGCAAAATGCAGAAGTCCTCCTGCGCGCTGGGGCCGATGTGTTAGTAGCGGGCAGCAGTGTTTTTGGTGCCAAAGACCCAGAGGCAGCCGTTTCGGCCATGAAGGCACTTAATGAAGTCTGGCTCTGATTTGCCTGTTATGAAAAAGATAGACAAGCTCGTTTTAACCAGTTTTCTAGGGCCATTCGTAGTGTCGTTCGCTATTGCCCTATTTGTGCTCATTATGCAGTTCCTGTGGCTGTATATTGATGACATGGCAGGCAAGGGTATTAGCGTTTTTATCTTGATGGAAGTTATCGGCTACATGTCCATATCCATTTTTCCTATGGCCCTGCCTATTGCAGTACTTATCTCGTCAGTGATGGTTATGGGTAATTTAGCGGAGCGCTACGAGCTGTCGAGCATGAAGTCGGCGGGGGTTTCGCTATTGCGCATCATGCGCAGCCTGATAATGGTGTCGGTAGCCATAGGTATCTTCTCCTACGTTTGTTCTGACTACCTCAGCCCCTTGGCCAACTTAAAATTTAAGTCGCGCCTATACGACATTCGGAAGCAGAAACCAGCCCTAGCCATAGAGGAAGGCGTGTTCAATGATGACTTTAGGCAATTCATCATTCGCGTCGGTAAGAAGGAACGCGATGGCGAGACTATCCGCGATGTATTCATTGAAGACCAGAGCCAGTTAGGACGCCTGCGGCTGAATGAGATTATGGCCGATAGTGGCCAGATGTTCACCACGAAGGATGGGCGCTTTTTCGTTATGAACCTCTTCAGTGGAGCCCAGTATCAGGAGCCCAACCCTACCCGCCTGCGCAGCGACGGCAGCACAGGCACTCCGTTCATTCGGCTTAGCTTTCAATCCTGGACAAAAGTGTGGGAGCTTAGCGAGTTCGAGATGAACCGCACCGATGAGGACCGCTTCAAAGGACAACGCTCCATGCAGACCATCAAAGAGATGCGGCAAACTATTGACTCACTTTACCGCGAAATCCAGGAACAGCGTCGGGATTTGGCTGAGGAAATGCTCACCATGCTAAAGCGGCTCCAAAGAAAGCCTGATCCTAAGAATGACCCTGTTGAGCAAGAGCGCCTGAGGCAAGACTCTATCCTCCGTGCCAACTGGAAGCCTGGCGACCCTCCTTTACCCGAACCGTTGAAGCCCGATTTGCCACGCCAGATACTCGATAAATCGCTGACTGAATACAGCCAGTGGTTAGAAACCTTTGAGCCCCATCGCCGTAAAGCGTTATTGCAAGATGCACTGGTGCAAATTCGCTTGACTAAAGCTGTCGTCGAGCGCCGTTCTGACCAGGTGGAATATCGCCGCAAAGAAGCCGCCAAGACAGGGTATGAACTCTACGCCAAATACAGTTTTGCTATTGTTTGCGTCATTTTCCTATTTATTGGCGGTCCTATGGGTGCTATCATACGCAAAGGTGGTTTTGGCTATCCCATCTTAGTGTCTATCATCTTTTTTGTAGCCTTTATTATGCTGACCATCATGTGCCGCAAGTTGGCCGAGGCATATATCCTGACGCCCTTTTGGGCTGCTATGACACCTAGCATTGTTCTGGCGCCGGTCTCTGCCTTTCTGACGTGGCGTGCGCTAAACGATGCCGCTATGTTTAGCACCGACCGACTCGACCGCTTCACGCTGCGCGTGCGTCGGTACCTAGAAAAACGACTATTGGGATCATGAAACAGGCTTTTTGGGTTAATCCTTGGTTTACCATACCCGCCCTATTATTCATCAACATTGGGCTACTGCTGACGCTACTTGTACCGCAAGGCATGGAAATCATCTACCTCAATACGTGGCGTCAGGAGCCAATGAATACCTTCTTTCGCTGGGCAACGCGCCTGGGCGAAGCCTGGCCGTTTATTTTAATCGGTCTGTGGGGGGTGCTATGGCGCTATCGCCTGACCATACTGCTGATTATTGGTGGACTTCTGATTTTTTTATCATCTCAGGTTTTGAAAACGGCTGTGGGCAAGGACCGCCCCATATTGTTTTTTGCCAATCATAATTTGCACGAGCACGTTGTTTTGATGCCAGACGAATGGCCCAACGGTGGGCGTACGAGCTTTCCTTCCGGACACACCATGACGGCCTTTGGACTGTTTGGTATAATAACCTTTTTAGCAGGTCGACGGCGCCCTGGGATAGGAGTGGCCTGCGCTATGGCTGCGGCTTTAGTAGGCGTGTCTCGCATCTTTTTGATACAGCATTTTCTGACCGACGTATTAGCGGGAGCCCTCTTAGGATGGCTGGTCGCAGGGGTAGTTTGGGTCATTGACCAGCGATGGCTGCGGCGTTATACGGCATTGGATAGGGGCTTGTTGCAAAAACCGCAGGCTGAGTGTTCGGGTGGTGATTCGTTAAGTCGTTAGCCCGCCGCCGTTTCTACCATCAGCTGATAAATCTGATGGGCGGCTGTATCCCAGCGAAAGCATTGCCGACGAAGGCGCCCCTTATTAATAAGCGTCTCGCGAAGAGCGGCTTCGAAATAAAGTCTGCTCAACCCGGAAGCAATCTCGTCGACCGACTCTGGGTTAACTTGCAGCGCTGCGTCGCCCGCCACTTCGGCTAGCGCTGTTCGATTGGAGCACAACACAGGTACGTCGCAAGCGAAGGCCTCGACTATGGGCAAGCCAAATCCTTCGTTGAGCGACACGTTAACCACCGCACATGCGGCCCCATAGAGACGCGTCAACTCTACCTCCGGTAGGTAGCCTAACAGGCGGATATCGTCTCTATGTCGGGCCGCTTGAACTGCTCGGCGCGCAAGATCGCTGTTCCACGCTAAACGGCCTGCCAACAACAGGAGCACAGGCGCTCCGGTCTTGGTTTTGAAGCGGTCGAAACCCTCTATCAGACGCGGTAGGTTTTTCCGCGGATGGATAGCACCTGCGTATAAAAAATAGGGCCGCCCGTTTGCATAGCGCAGACGTACAACAGCCTGTTCCTCTGGAGTTAAGGGCTGAAAAGTATCCCGATAACCATTGTACACTACTGAAATGTGCGACGTTGGTGTACCCAGCAGATCTGCCACCCCTTGCTTAACGTATGCCGATACTACAGCAATGCGCGTTGCCTTTCGCACGTAGCGAGGTAGAAAGTGTTGATAATAGCGTCTTGGCCCAAAGGGCAGACTTTGCGGGTCTTGCAAGGGAATAAGATCGTGCACTGTCAGCAGTGTAGGTGTTTGCGCTCGAAGGCTTAAATAGTTATCAGGCGAAAAGAACACTTCGGGCCGACAACGCTTCAATACCGGCGGCACCGCCCATTCAAACCAAGCATACCACAGCACAGGATGCCGTGCAGGCGGGAAAACCACCATGGGTTGTACGTTTGGCCCATAAAGAAAGGCCGAGTCATAAGGCCGGTCAAACAGGAACAGAAATTCATCCTCTGGGTGTGCCTGCACTATACGCTGAAGCAACTCATGGGTGTACCAGCCAATACCCTCTAATCGGTTCTTTAGTAAAAAGCGCGTATTAACAGCAATGCGCATAGGCGAAGGGTGAAAATGCAGGCAAAGGTAGAAGCTGTCCCTGTTGTCCACAGGGCTTGATAACGGGGCATGCTTCCTCCGCAGGGCAGAGTCTCTAATGGAGGTGGTTTTTATTTTCTAATCTACTTTCTTCCAAAATCAGCAGGGTTTTCGCCCCAGCGCTCCGTATCCCATTTCAAGATAGGATTAATTACCCTGTGAGTTTGTAGCCAGCGTTCGGCGCGTTCGATGAGCTCGAAGATTTTTTCATTGTCTTCTGTAGGCTTTAATCGGGTGCGGCACTTCTTCTCCTGCACCCATTTTTGAGCGTTCTTTGAATCGGAGTAAATGGGCATTTGCGTCAGTCCCTGCTGGTGGAGCCAGGCCAGTGCGTGCACCAGAGCGAGAAACTCCCCGATATTGTTTGTACCCCCAGGCCAAGGGCCACCGCGAAAAACCTCCTTTCCTGTGGCGGTGTGCACGCCGCGATACTCCATGAGACCTGGATTTCCGCTACAAGCAGCATCTACAGTAAGGCTGTTGAGTTCTACACCTGCCTGACGCCAATCTTCTGGAGAAGCAGGGCGGTTGCCTTTACCTGCGTATTGCCAGTAGTTGCTGCGATAGGCGGCCTCAGCTTCTTCCAGGGAGGAAAAGCGCTTGTATTTGGCCGAAGGGTATCCTGAGATCTGCTGGCGGGCTTCCTCCCAAGTAGTGTAAATCCCTGGTTGATGACCTTCCCAGACGACGTAAAACGCGTGAGGTTTGGGCATTTTAGAGCGCGAGGAGGTTGAAGCTGTAATACAGGGAGATCCCTTGCAGGGAAATGCGGCCGTTGCAAAAAGCGCGATTACGGCAATGGCGGCTGTACAGCGCGTCCAGATCGGATAAGCCAAGGTTGGCGCGTAGGCCGATTGTGTGGCCGAGATCTTTTTCGCCAGGTTTAAAGCGGTATTGCAGGCCGACGATAAGGCCTAAGTCGTTGCGTTTGAAATCGTCGTTCGCTTTGAAGAGCCTACTTTGGCTGGTCGGTTTTTCAACACCCGACGCGCCAGCGTATAAAAGGCGTCCATAGTAAGGACCGGCCATAATGGAGAGGCTGCCCTCGCGCCGCAAGCTTACCTCCGGCACTGCTGCCAATACGGCCCACACTTGGTTGTAGCGCACATCGCGCACGTAGCTGATAGCTCCTGTGTCAGTAAGAGCTGTAAAGGACGCTTTGGAGTGTGCCGACTTACCTATGAGACCCAGTTCAAGATTGACTATCAGGAAATTACCTGTTCCTTTGAGCCGAAACTGACTGCCTAGCTCCCAGCTGAATGCAGGCCCTGTCTGAGGGTTTTTATTGACAAAATCCAGATTGTCTGAGGTAGGGAAGTTGCCCGTAGCTCGCAGGGTGAACACATTCAGCCCCCCGCGCAAACGAAATTCGACACCTGGCGGAGAAAATTCACGCTCAAAGACAAAATCCTCGCTTACCGTGCGGTTACCGCGCTTTCCCTCGTGGTACACCTGCAGCTCACGCCGTCCTAATAGGCGATAGCGGATTTTTTGCGGATTATCCTGCTCCAGATTTTCAAACCAATAGCCTTCCCTGTCGGCCAGTACCAATTCGTAAGGCACAGGTCGGTTGTTGTTCAAGCCGCGTTGCGTCAAATAATAAATAATGGTGTCGCCTCGGCGTTCCAGACGCATACTTTTCAGCAGGACTGTGTCGCCGTCTTCTGCTTTGATGCGCACTTCCCTGCCTATCAATGTGCTATCGTTTTCTATTTTCCAAATTTCCAATCGGTCACCGCGGTCTTGCGCCATAAACCAGACGCCATCTAGCACTCGTAACTCACGAAAAATTTGCGGAGCATCTTCAATTTGGGCGCTCAAAATCCAAGGAAGCAGGGCGCATCCCAGCGGGCTTATCCAAACTCGAAAGGACATAGTCATGAAACTTTAAAGGCAAAGGTAAATGTATCGCTGCGGGTGGTGTGCCCGGCCTGATCAGGACTTCGTCTAATGCACGGATTCAGTAATTCAGAGCTTCAAACAGTGCGTCCACATCTTCAAACGATTTGAAACCGGGGCGCTCTTCTGCGCTGCCGCTCAGAGCAAAGCCCGCCGGTTGCACAGCAGTCAGCAGCGCTACCATTTCGTTTGCCGGCAGTGGTGCATCAAGCAACACGGGCACGCGAACGCATAGCTGCCGCCAAGCTTCTGCCACTATTGCATCGCGCGCGGCAGCCTGAGCTGCACTTGCAGTCATTTCCACTTGAAAAAATGCCACTTGAGGCGCCGTGTGCTCCAACAAAGAGGCGATAGCGTCGGGTTTTTCCACTTTTTCCAAGCGCAGAATTACTTCTAACCCTTGCAACTCCGAAAGCCAGCCTACTTGGCTGACCTGCACGGCATCCAAGGCGAAAAACTTCGCAGCCTCTCGCACTACCGCCGCTGAAGATTGCTCAAACTCACCTACGATACGAGGCCCTGCTACCCACTCTCGAATAGCTTTCATCTGCGCTGGCTCGATGAAATACGCACTGTGTTCATCTAGGCAAAAGCCCAGATACGTTACCTCACGAGCAGCGAAGTAGCGCGCATCGGTGAGGTTGGCTATGCGAGAGGCCTTGACGTACATAAAGAGGAAATGCACTTCCAAAGCCACAAAAGTACAGTTAGGTAGTATACTTATGTTCGGCCTCTTACCGCTAAGCCGCAGAAATGCTGGACCTTTGCAGCCGATTTTTGAGAGGCTGCTCTGCGCGGTCTATACCAAGCTAACTTCCTGTAAAAATTGCCCCCTGAGAGGCTCTTTCGTTTTTTCACGAGAAAAAAGTCATTTCTGTGAGACGCTTTTACCCTTGGATATTGCTCGCGGCTGCTTTAGTGCTTATTGGCTGGAAATTATGGGAAAACCAACAGCGACGCCGCAAGGCTGCAGAATTATCGCAAGCAGAACGAGCCTCGGTGCCGGTGCGCGTGGCTGCCGTGCAAGAAGAGTGGTTGTCTCCGCAGCTGGAGGTAAGCGGCATCTTGATGGCTGCGCGCGAGATGCCCATCATTTCCGAAACTATGGGCCGCGTAGTGGCGGTATACAAGCGCCGGGGTGATTACGTGAAGGAGCGCGACCTGATCGCCCAGGTGGATAGCGAGCTGCTTGCGGCCAAGCGCGTGGTAGCAGAGGCTAACCTGAGGAAGCTGCTCCAGGACAGCGTTAGCTTGCAGGCCCTCATTGATAGCCAGGCTGTAGCTTCCGGTAAGATGAGCGATCTCTTGCTAGGGCTTGCTGCGGCCCGTGCCGAAAAGCGAGTGCTGGAAAAGCAGATAGAGAACACCAGCATACGCGCACCTATGAGTGGCACGCTAACTTTTTGCGCCTTGGAGCCTGGCGGCGTGATCGGCCAAGGCATCCCTGTGGGGCACATCACTAACTTAGACCGATTGCTGCTCATGGTAAAAGTCTCGGAGCGCGAGGTGCTCAGCGTGCGTAAAGGCCAGGCAGTGGAAGTTCGCGCCGACGTAAGACCTGACCAGCCATTAGAAGGTCGCGTGACCAATGTAGCTCCTCGAGCCGATAGCGCCTTCACTTATTTGGTAGAAATTGAAGTGCCTAACCCACCGCAGGCCCCGCTGTTAGCCGGTATGCACGCTAAAGCCCGTTTCCTCTTTAAGGAGCAACGCCAGGGATTGGTCATCCCTCGCGTTGCTATCACAGGCAGCCTGCAGGATGCTAAGGTCTATGTTTTAATTGGCGATACGGCCGTACAGGAGCGCCGGGTGCAGCTAGGTCAGTCGTTAAACGAGCGTATAGAGGTGCGCTCAGGCTTAAAAAAAGGCGAGCGCGTCGTTGTGGCTGGGCAGTCCTATCTGTTCGAAAAGGTGCGGGTAAGGGTAGTAGAGTAGATGTCCGAGTGTACCCTGCTGCTCTTTTAAGAGCGAGAAGAGTAACCCTTATTCAAGAACAGAGCTGCCAGGTCTCTGAGCCTTCCAACTAATTTTGAAGTCAATTAAGCAGAATTTTGCTTTCGCGCTGTCGAAAATCCAAGCGCATGGCCTTTTACGGCAAAATACCAAATATAAATGTATGCGGATAGCAGGACCAGTAGCAGGGCTCTCGGTTTTCCAAAGGCCGGCAGTTCAGACAAAAAAGCATATATCTGGGGTAGTATGGCTCCGCCCACAATGCCCATAACGAGCAGTGCCGAACCTTGCTGCGTCAAGGTGCCCAATCCTCGGATGGCCAAGGGGAAAATAGCCGGCCACATCACCGCATTGGCTAACCCAAGTAGGGCCATACAGGTCAGAGCCACGTGGCCAGAGGTAAGATAAATGCCTATTGAAAGCACCATACCTAAGAGAGCCGAATAGCGCAGGAAGGCCTCTTGCGAAATGTAGCGAGGAATAAGGGCGATGCTGAGCAAATAGCCGATGAGCATACCCGTGAGGGTGAGCGAAGTAAAGTACTTTGTCTGGTCCACGTCAAACCCTAAGAACTGACCGTAGAGCACAATGCCATCGCCGGCCAACACCTCTGCGCCCACGTAAAAGAAGATGGCCAACGCTCCGAGCAACAAGTGAGGATATTTCCAAAGGCTAGCCCCCGGCGGAGACGTGGATATCGGTGCTGTCTCGTCAGTAGGGCTGATATCGGGCAGAGGAGAGCGCCGAATGAATAGCGCCAACAAGACCAGCGCAACAGCCATGATGATATACGGTGGAATAGCACGGGCCGCCAGAGCATTTAGGAGGTCCGTTTTCAAAGCCTCATCGGTGGCAGTCTTTACTTGATCTTCGATTTCTTTGGCTTTATGCAACACGATACTACTCAGAATGAGCGGACTGAGAATACCAGCTGTCTTATTGCAAATGCCCATGATGCTTATGCGTTGAGCAGCACTCTCCAGAGGGCCAATGATACTCACGTAGGGATTGGCTGCTGTCTGTAAAATGGCCAACCCCATACCCTGCACAAACAGCCCGGCCAGAAATAGCCCATAAGTGCGCATTTGAGCAGCGGGTACGAAAATCACACAGCCCACAGCCATCACTAGAAGCCCCAAGCCCATGCCGTTCTTAAACCCTGTCTTATTCAGGATAGCTGAGGCAGGCAAGGCCAGAAAGAAGTAGCTCAAATAAAATGCGGAGGTTACCAGCAACGCTTGCCATTCGTGTCTTAGATCGCAAGCAAGTTTCAGAAAGGGTATCAATGACCCGTTGAGCCAAGTAACAAAGCCAAAGATGAAAAAGAGCAACCCAATAAGCGCCATCTGGCGCCAATAGTCAGTCGTCGGATGTGTAGCAGTGTTTTGCATAAGCATAGCAGCGATTTAAGCGCGCCTCCCAAGTCCATTTCGGACTTTTGCACCGAGCAAAGGTAGCGCGCTGGCGCTTCTACCCCCTTTCAGCGCTCTTCTTTTGCCGACAGTAATCACGACCCACCCTATCGTTATGCAACCCACACTTGTTATTTTGGCTGCGGGCATTGGCTCGCGCTATGGCGGCCTCAAGCAGGTAGATAGCATTGGCCCCATGGGCGAGGCCATTTTGGAGTTTTCGCTCCACGATGCCCGTGAAGCAGGCTTTGGCAGAGCCGTCATTGTGCTGCGCAAGGCCATAGAGGCAGAGTTTCGCCAGCGCATTGGCGCGCGTGTCGAGCGGTTGATACCAGTAGAATACGCTTTCCAGGAGATGGACACCATGCTGGAATGGCTGCCGGAAATACCGACGCGAGAAAAGCCCTGGGGCACAGGCCACGCCATCCTATCTGCGTGCTCATGCGTACAAGAACCGTTTGCCACCATCAACGCTGACGACTTCTACGGAGCGGAAGCCTTTCGAGTTATGGCGCGCTTTCTGACGGGCCCATGCGCTCCTGACCTGTATGGTATGGTTGCCTATCGCTTGGGCAATACCCTTTCAGAGAATGGTGCCGTTTCGCGCGGAGTATGCACGGTCACCCCGGAGGGCTATTTGGCCGATGTTGTCGAGCGCACGCGCATCGAGCGCTGCGAAGAAGGCATCTGCTTCACGGATGACGATGGCCAACGCAAGGTACTGTCTCCTGATACGCCGGTATCTATGAACTTTTGGGGCTTTCATCCCAGTCTCTTCCCTTGGTTAGGAGCGAAGTTTCGGGCGTTCGTGCAGGAGCATAAAGACAATCCGCGGGCAGAGTTCTATATCCCCAGCGTAGTAAGTCAGCTGCTGCACGAGGGACAAATACGGGTGCGCGTGGAGACGTGTGAGAGTCCTTGGTACGGGGTTACTTACCCTGCCGACAAGACTACGGTACAAGAGGCGTTGGCACGCCTTTATCCGAATGGCTTAAATGGCTGATGCAGTTCGTACTTAGGGCAGCTCCTCGGGTATGGCGATGATTTGTCGCAGGGCACCTTGGCGCACTATTCCCAGCGTCAGCGGCTGACTTATGGTATCAGCAGTCAGCATTTTGTGCAGTGTGTCTATGGAGTTGAGGGGATGGTCGCGAACAAGTACCAACACATCGCCCGGTCTCAGATCGGCCCGGGCTGCAGGGCTGTTCGGTTCCACACTTTGCACTAATATGCCCTCGGCCGCAGGGAGCGAGAACTCGGCTATCCATTGGGCAGGTAAAGGCACATTTTGAGCGCTGATGCCTAAATAGCCGCGCCGAATGCGCCCTGCTACGGTTAGCTGGCCGACGATGTACTGTGCCAAGTCAGAAGCCACGGCGAAACAAAGCCCCTGGGCCGGCAGGATGACAGCCGTGTTGACACCGATAACGAGGCCGCGAGAGTCCACCAAAGGGCCACCGCTGTTTCCCGGATTAAGGGCAGCGTCGGTCTGGATGACATCGTCAATCAGTCGGCCTGTTTGCGTGCGCAAGGTGCGGCCTAAAGCGCTGACGACACCAGCCGTTACAGAGCACTGGAAGCCATACGGATTGCCCACAGCAACGGCAATTTGCCCTACGCGCAAGCGGCGGCTTTCGCCAAAAGCAACGGTACTCAGCCAATCGGCGCCCACCAGACGCACCACGGCAATGTCGGTGGCGGGGTCATCGCCTACCAAGAGCGCCTCGTACGTGCGACCATCCGACAAGGTGCCTTCCATACGCTCTGCGCCATGGATGACGTGGCTGTTAGTAACCACCAGCCCATCCGTGCTGATGATAAAGCCACTGCCGCTGCCACCTGCCTGGCGGCTAGGTTTTTTGGTAACTTTCAGGTGCACAACGGCGGGACTGACACGCTCGGCCACGTTTACGACGGTACGCGAATAAGTATCCAGCAGGCTGTCATCGTTGTTTTCCGCAGCCTCGCTTGGCGCAGGTGGATAGGCCAGAGTGTCGGATGCCGCTGCAAAATTCAGTGTTGGGTCTGCCATGGTTGCCATCCAGTTGAGTGATGTGTATCTGCTTTTGGCTAAAAAATTTTTTTGCGGGAAAAGTGTGCCACAGTAATTGAATAGCCATTTTGGCAGGCCACAGAGATATAGGAGCAGTTTTTTTGTCACAGCCCGTACATTTGAGCGCCATCTGAGGAAGGTGAGGAAAAACATTTTACCTAGCTCGATCTTCATGAAAACATCTGCAAACGAACGGGTCAACCGCTTTTTGGCCGTAATAGAGCGGGTAGGCAATGCCCTGCCGCATCCAGCAACACTCTTTGCAGGATTTGCCGTTTTTGTCATCCTGCTAAGTGGCCTGCTTAGCCAGTTCGACCTCAAAGTCGTTCACCCTGGTACGCTCAAAGAGGTGCGGGTAGTCAACTTGCTCTCTGTGGAGGGGTTGCACCGGATCTTGACTGAAATGGTGAAAAACTTTACTGGCTTTGCACCATTAGGTACTGTGCTTGTATCGCTTTTGGGCATTGGTATTGCGGAAGGCAGTGGACTAATAGGTGCCGTGCTTAGGTTAATTGTGCTTAAATCGCCCGCCCGTTTGTTGACGTTCGTTGTGGTCTTTGCAGGCGTCATGTCTAATACGGCTAGCGAAGTAGGCTATGTATTGCTGGTGCCATTGTCGGGTATCATTTTTCTGGCAGCTGGGCGGCATCCGTTGGCGGGCATTGCTGCTGCTTTTGCTGGTGTTTCAGGTGGGTACAGCGCCAACTTGCTATTAGGCACCATTGACCCCTTGTTGGCAGGGCTATCACAGGAAGCATCGCGTATTGTCGCACCTGACTACAATGTCAACCCAGCTTGCAACTACTATTTTATGGCAGCCTCTACGCCGCTTATTGCTCTGCTCGGCACTTGGGTGACGGAGCGCATCGTGGAACCGCGCTTGGGGGTATATACGGGCGAAGAAAAGTCGGAAGAAGTAAAACGTCTGAGTGCTTCAGAACGCCGGGGGCTTTGGTTCGCCTTGATTGCGGCCGTGTTCTTTGTTGCCTTTTTGTTGGGTGGGCTGTTACCAGCAAACGGCTATTTACGCGACCCAAAGACAGGCGACATCTTGCATTCGCCCTTTATGTCGGGTATTGTTGCTCTGTTGTTCCTTGGCGCAGCGGCCATGGGTATTGCCTATGGTTTGGGCGCAAGAACGATCCGCAACGATGCCGATGTGATGAAAGGAATGGCCAAAAGTATGGAGACCCTGGGCGCTTACATTGTGCTAGTGTTTTTTGCGGCGCAATTTGTCGCCTATTTCAATTGGACAAATATTGGCTTAATACTAGCAGTAAAAGGTGCCGAAGCACTTAAGGCTTCAGGATTAGGCGCCATTCCACTGACCATTGCTTTTGTAGTGGTTACTGCCACAGTCAACCTCGTCATGGGCAGTGCTTCGGCCAAATGGGCCATCATGGCGCCAGTGTTTATTCCTATGTTCATGCTATTGGGATATTCTCCGGAATTCACGCAAACGGCTTATCGGGTTGGCGATAGCGTTACGAACATCATTTCGCCTATGATGTCCTACTTTGCTCTCATCGTCGCTCTCATTCAGCGATACGATACCCGCGCTGGCATTGGTACTCTTGTGGCTACCATGTTGCCTTACACGGCAGTCTTCTTTGCGGGTTGGGTTTTACTTCTTATCTTATGGATTGTGTTCGACCTGCCGTTAGGTTTTGGAGCAGGTATTTACTACCCTTGAGAATTTTGCAGCAAGGGAAAGTTCACCCAGACCTTAATGTATCGAAACGGCCATCTTTGCGTGGAGGCAGCTGCTGAGCTCACCCTGTCCTTTTCTATGAAAAAACTCTTTCTTCTCGATGGCCATGCGCTGATATACCGCGCTCATTTTGCGTTCATTTCTCGCCCATTGTTCAACTCGAAAGGCTGGAATGTGTCGGCTGTTCACGGCTTCGTACGTATGCTTTGGGACACTTTTCTGCGCGAGTCTCCTACACATTTAGCTGTCGTCTTTGACCCTCCGGATGGCACGTTCCGCCATGAGCGCTATGAGCAGTATAAAGCCAACCGAGACCAACAACCAGAGGACATTTCACTAGCCATTCCGTGGGTAGAGAAGATTGTGCGCGCTATGAACCTACCCGCGGTCGTTGTGCCCAATTATGAAGCCGACGACGTCATGGGCACCTTAGCGCGCCAAGCAACACAGCATGGTTTTCAGGTGTATTTGTTCACACCGGACAAGGACATGGGTCAACTGGTTACAGACGGCATTTTTCTATATAAGCCCGGCAGCAAGGGCGGCGAGGTCGAAATCTGGGGGCCTACCGAGGTCTGTGAACGTTGGAATATCCAACGCGTTGAGCAAGTAGTAGATATGCTTGGGCTTATGGGAGATGCCGTGGACAATATCCCTGGTTTGCCGGGAGTGGGTGAGAAAACAGCGGCTCGACTGCTGGCTGAATACGGCACGGTAGAGAAAGTGCTGGAAAATGCCAACCACCTTAAGGGTAAATTACGCGATATTGTGCAACAGCACGGCGAGCAGGCTTTGCTCTCCAAATGGCTGGCCACAATTGACACGCACGCCCCTGTGACTTTCGACGAAAAGGCCTTTGAAGTAGAACCTTTCGATCGCGAGGCACTGCTGGAGATTTTTAAAGAACTGGAATTTCGAAGTTTGGCTAACGATATTTTAAAACACCCGTTAGCGGGTGGCCCTTCGACGGGGCCAAAGCAGAAAGAAACGGCAGGTAGACAGGGAGAACTCTTCGAAGAGCCGCCTACCGTTGGGGCAGCCGCCGATCCGCCTCAGGAAATCCGTCATGCTTCGAAGAACATTCACAACACCCCGCACCAGTACCACCTGGCCGACACTCCAGAGCGTCGAGCAGAGCTACTTCAACGATTACTTGTCCGGCCATCGGTTTCCTATGACTCTGAAACCACAGCCATTGAGCCCACCCAAGCTGATTTGGTTGGCTTAGCTTTTGCTTTTAAGCCGCATGAGGCTTGGTATGTGCCCATTCCCGCTAATCGCACTGAAGCCCAGGCAATAGTGGAGGAGTTTAGGCCTTTTTTGAGCATGAAGGCATCGAGAAAATTGGCCAAAATCTCAAGTACGACGCCATTGTCCTTAAAAATTACGGCATAGAACTGCGCGGCCCTTACTGGGATACCATGCTGGCGCATTACCTGTTGGAGCCAGAGCTACGTCACAACCTCAACTACATGGCAGAAACGTACCTGGACTACAGCCCGATCAAGATTGAGGAACTGATAGGTAAAAAAGGCGCTAACCAGGGTAACATGCGAGATGTGCCATTGGAGCAAATCAAGGAGTATGCTGCTGAAGACGCCGATCTGGCGTTACAGTTGAAGAACTATCTAGAGCCCAAATTGGAATCGGGTGGCGCCAACCTGGTGCGTCTTTTCCATCAGGTAGAGTGCCCCCTCGTCAAGGTATTGGCCGATTTGGAGTTTGCCGGAGTATGCATTGACACCGCTTTCCTTAAGGAGTATTCTAAAGAACTGGCCTCAGCCATTCAGGCACTAGAGGAAAAAATCTTAAAGGAGACTGGGTACACGTTCAACGTGTCTAGCCCGAAACAAGTCGGTGAGGTGCTTTTTGAGCGGCTTAAAATTCCATATCCAGGCAAAAAAATGAAAAGCGGTCAATATTCGACGGACGAGGAGGTGCTCTCTTCTCTAGCAGCCGAATACCCGGTATGCGCCGATATTTTGCAGCATCGTACGCTTCAAAAACTGCGCAGCACGTATGTGGATGCTCTACCAGCGCTGGTAAACCCGAGAACGGGGCGGGTACATTCCTCTTTCAATCAGGCATTGGCAGCCACAGGCCGATTAAGCAGCCAGAATCCTAACCTGCAGAATATTCCTATTCGAACGCCGGAGGGCCGACGTGTGCGCGAAGCATTTATCCCGCGCGATGATGAGTATCTCATCTTCTCTGCCGACTACTCGCAAATAGAACTACGCCTCATTGCCCACATGAGCCATGAAGAAGCGATGATTGAGGCGTTCCAAAAAAACCAAGACATCCACCAGACGACGGCGGCTCGCGTCTTTGGTGTGCCTCTAGAGCGAGTAACACCCGAACAACGGCGTGCAGCTAAAACGGTCAACTTCAGCATCATCTACGGCGCCGGTGCTGTCAACCTGAGCCATCAACTGGGCATCAAGCGCTCTGAGGCCAGGGAACTCATTGACAACTACTTTGCGCAGTACCCCGGGCTGAAACGCTACATGGAAAGCGCCGTAGACTTTGCGCGCAAAAATGGCTATGTCGAAACCCTGCTGGGTCGACGCCGGTACCTACGCGACATCAACAGCCGCAACAACATGAACCGCAGTATGGCTGAGCGCATGGCCATTAACACGCCTATCCAAGGCACTGCTGCTGATCTGATCAAGGTAGCCATGATAAACATCTGGAAAGCGATCCGCGCAGCAAATATGCGTTCTCATCTCATCCTTCAGGTGCACGATGAACTTGTCTTTGAAGCTCACCGAGAGGAACTGGACGCGCTAAAAGTACTTGTTCACGATAAGATGACCTCCGCTTTGCCAGATCTTCGAGTACCAATTGTAGTGGAAATGGGCGCAGGTAAAAACTGGCTAGAGGCGCACTAAAGGCCACAGGGCAGAAGTTGAAATCTGGTCGCTATGGCTAAAAAGAAAAAGCCGCACCGGTAACTCTAAGCGGTGGCGCGGCTCCTCGCGGTCAGGCCCGCTGCTGTGTTAAAATCGTTTTTTAGCGCTTGACGAACTTAGTCATCTGCCATTGCGCAGCGTCTTCTGCACGGATGCGCACGACGTAGGCGCCTGTAGGCAAATCATAAACTGGGATGGCCTCTTCGCCGTAAACCAGTACGTCACGCTTCAGAGAGCCGTCCAGATCCATGATTTGGACGTTGAGCCATTCGCTACCGTAAGCCGTGCGAACGCGTATCCAGTCCACAGCAGGGTTAGGATAAACCCTCACCGAGTATGCAGCCGAAGAGTAGTTGTTCGTAGAGGAGGTGGCTAGGCCAGAGAATAACCATAGATGGGCCGTAGGATAATGCTTTTGCCAGAAGGGAATAATTGCGCGGCCGTCGGCAGCCATCTCTACAGCCATTTCTTGATTGCCAAAGTTCACTTCCCGGAGCTTGTTGACGATATTCAACATGCTCTGCTTGACATAAAACGGCTCCTCACCACCAGCCAGGAAATACATTTTAAGATGGTTGAGCTTGCCCTTTCCAGCAATATGATTTTGCAGATTGATGTCGCAAAACCAAAACGAGGGAGAAAAGAGGAGCACCTTGGAAAAAATATGCTGATACTCAATGGCGCCGTAAAGCGAAATAACTGCGCCAAAGCCACTTCCACCAATACCGGTGTACTCGCGGTCGGGGTTAGTGCGGAAATGCTGGTCTATAAAGGGCTTCAGCGTGTTTACGATGAACCGCATGTAATCAG
>JBEQAD010000005.1:23147-38436 GCA_041640515.1 Saprospiraceae bacterium
TCAGCGCCTTGTCCACCGCCTCCATACACTGAGTTTTGCCAAGGAGAGTATTCGTTCATTTGGTGAACGCCGCCGTTTTCGATGCCGACAACGATGCAGCCAAAATCACCTTGAGCAGCTAACTTATCCAGAGACTCATCCACTTCCCACTCCTCATTTTGGGTACTAGTTTTCTGAAAGAGGGTTTGACCATCTTGCAGGTAGAGCACAGGATACTTTTTGTTAACAGCAGCCGGAGCGTAGTAGTTCGGTGGTAGATAGACGAGAATGCGCCGCGTACGGTTGAGTTGTGGCATGAAGAAACCGTCATCCAACACCGCCACCGTGCCTTTTTTATCACTATTGAAAGCAGCCTGGTTGCTGAGCCGCCAGGTAAGGATATTCACTTCAACGGTCTGGGAGCCGCCCTTGTAATCCACCACGTGGATAGCTTGGTAATCTCCTGTACTATTACCCTCTGCAACACTCCAGTTTCCTCGTGTAAAAGTAAAATGCACCCTACCCGCTGACAATGGAAGCTTTATCTGGTACTTTCCTGAACCGATCCGTTCCAACCTCATATTGGGATCGGCTGCGGCCCAACCATTGAAAGACCCTGATAAGTAAATGACCTCCCCTGGTGGAGTGTTACCTGGCACCGAATTTACCAAAATAGTGAGCTCGGCTCGTAGCCAGAAGGGCACTAAGAGGAAGGCCCAGAGAAGCGCGCAAATGGAGTAGAGTTGATGCATAACGCCAAATTCTCATTTTCTCAAAGGTGGAGACTGGCGGGAGGTCGTATTGATTAAAAATTTTTTTCATCAGGCAGAGGAGATTTTGGCAAAATTGGCCCGGTTATTGGTATGTTAGCACGTAATGATTTTCGCTCATCTAAGTAGCTCACCGCCCATCTTTCTCTGCAATCTTCCTGAGCTACATTCGCCTCGCACAGAGGCCGTTTCCCTTGATGATTTGGATACATTTTTAAATTCACTCGGAATGAGTGCTGCGCTTTCATACCTAAGCGGCCTATCGGACTGGAATTGGCTACTGGCGGATGAAAACGAAACTACCCGGGGGTATTTCAAAATTATTTCAGGAGAAATGGCGCCTACATCTGGAGAGAAAGGGGTGAGGAGGGGAGACGCTTTGAACGCGTTGCTAAAGTCGGTGAAATCTTTAAGTCTGTAGAACCATTCGACAAAAAGAACTAAAACCACACTAAATGACCAGGTCAGATGTCTGAACAAAAAACTAATCCCTGGACAACCAAAGACATACGCCAGGTATACGACAATCCCTGGATCCGCGTCACTCATCGCGAGGTTATTACCCCCGGAGGCGGTGCTGGTATCTACGGTGTAGTGCATTTTAAACACATTGCCGTGGGCGTTTTGCCTGTCGACGAGGAAGGCTACACCTGGCTAGTCGGGCAGTATCGCTACACCCTCGATCAATATAGTTGGGAAATACCCGAGGGTGGCGGCCCTACGAACGAGCTGCCGCTGACTACGGCACAGCGAGAATTATGGGAAGAGACTGGCATTAGGGCAAAACGATGGACAAAGCTACTTGAGCTACACCTCTCTAATAGCGTTACCGATGAGCGTGCCGTGGCTTTTTTGGCCCAAGAATTGGAAGTAGGAAAATCACAACCCGAAGAGACCGAGCGACTCCAGGTGCGCCGGCTCCCTTTTACTGAAGCAGTTCGCATGGCAAGGGATGGAGAGATTACCGATGCCCTTTCCGTAGCGGCTCTGCTCCTCGCCAATGAATGGAAAAGAAACGGAAAGTGGAGTTTTTAGCAAATATCAAATGAAGGATTGTAAGTTATTGATTATCAAAGACTATTCTGTTAACGTTTTTCTAAACCAGAATAAAATATAAAATTCCTGCGTTTAAACCAGAGTACATTTGCCTTTAATTTTAATTGTGAAACGGTTGCAAAAGGTAATGTGGTGCTGATTTTAGGCCGAAAGCGCCCTCATCACAGATACCAATTAGCCCTACCCAAAATTCGATTCTCTGCTATGTTAAAAAAGATATTATTTTTCTTATTATTAGTGCTGACACCGGTGTTGTTGATGTTAGACTGGGGAACGAAATCCGTTGCACCAACAAGCGCTGCCCGAGCCAACATCGTAAGTTCAGAGGGGCTTAGTTCTGAAGCCTTTGCACGCTTGGCCGTGATGGCACCACCACCTCGCCCGAAGCCACTGATTCTCCGCCGTCAGGTTAACCCCCAAATCTTGCACTACACCGCTCCAGATACCCTCCCTTATCTCCCTTACGATGCCGATATGCTTCAGGCCATGTACGAGCAAACTAACTACTTGAAGCGCTCCGATGTGAAGGATTATCCAGTGAGAGGTATTAGCAAAGACGAAATGCTACGCACCTTAGAGCTATTGCAACAATGCCAGGTGCTCCAGCCAGAAGCTCTAATAGATCGGTTCGACTTTTACGCTGTGCAGACCGATCTCCGCGATGACCGCGTTCGCATCACAGGTTATTACACTCCCATCATCCCAGCCAGCCGCGTGCGCACGCACGAGTTTTCAGTACCTATCTTGCGTCGCCCCGAAGGTAGAGTGCCTTCACCAGCAGCCATCGAAGCGGGGGCTTTGGAGGGTAAAGGCTTGGAACTGGCCTGGATCCGTAGCAAGCGCGAGCTGGCCGACGCCCAGCTGCAAGGCTCCTGTTGGGTAGAATACACCGACGGCAAGCGCGAGCATTTCGGTTTTGGAGGCTCCGTAAAAGGTCACGGTGGCAAATACGTCTTCTTCACTAGGATGAGTTCACAAGATGTTGTTGGCTCTGGTTTCTTTCCTCTAACTCCGGGCTATTCCGTGGCTGTTGACCCGCAATATATCCCTTTGGGCGCTACTTTGCTAGCCGAGCTTCCCGATGTAGACGAAAATGGTACCCTAAAAGGCTATACTTACCGAATTCTCTTTGCTCAAGACCGCGGTGGTGCTATCCTAACGACGAAGCGCCTCGACTTGTATAGCGGCATCGGTAAAAAAGGCCTTCAGGAGGCCCGAAAGATTAATGGCTACGGCCGCTTGTGGTTGCTTTTGCCCAAGCAGTAAGTAAAAGGAGTGTTGGAAAATCCTGTTGCTGTCGCCACCGTCTTGCTTTCGAAGCGGTGGCGACGCTTCTTTTTGGCGCTTTCAAAGTCGTGCCATTTAGGCGGCCTATCTTTGCTCTAAAATTTTATGGATATGACGACAGTGGCAACCACAACTTCTGCCCAGCTAATAGCGCTAGAAGATCGCTATAATGCGCGTAACTACCACCCTATTCCTGTCGTGCTTGAGCGCGGCCAGGGAGTGTACGTATGGGATGTGGAAGGGAAACGATACTTCGATTTTCTTTCGGCATACAGCGCCGTTAACCAGGGCCATTGCCATCCACGCATCATTAGGGCCTTGACGGAGCAGGCCCAAAGGCTGACGCTGACATCGAGAGCCTTTTACAACCGCCTTTTGGGGCCATACGCAGAGTTTATCACCCACTTTTTCGGCTACGACCGTGTGCTGCCGATGAATACTGGTGTAGAGGCTGGCGAAACAGCAGTCAAGTTGGCACGCCACTGGGCATACCGAGTCAAAGGTGTGCCCGAAAATCAGGCTAAAATGGTGTTTGTGCGCGGCAACTTTTGGGGCCGCACCTTGGCAGCTATTTCTTCCTCCACAGACCCTTCTTCGTATAGCGATTTTGGCCCATTTATGCCAGGCTATGTAATTATCCCTTACAACGACTTAGCAGCGCTGGAAGAGGTGTTCCAGGACCCGTATGTGGCCGGTTTTATGTTTGAGCCCATACAAGGAGAGGCCGGGGTGGTGGTGCCTGACGACCACTATGTGGCGGGGGTCCGTGCCTTGTGTGACCGCTACAATGTGCTCATGATTGCCGACGAGGTACAGACAGGGATTGGCCGCACTGGCCGTATGCTGTGCTGCGACTACGCTAATGTTAAACCCGATATTCTGGTGTTGGGCAAGGCGCTCTCTGGAGGCGTCATGCCAGTAAGTGCGGTGCTGGCTTCAGACGAGATTATGCTCACGATCAAGCCCGGCGAGCACGGCTCTACGTTTGGTGGTAATCCATTGGCCTGTGCTGTGGCGATGGAAGCCCTTAGCGTTGTCCGCGATGAGCGCCTGCCCGAAAATGCTGATCGCTTAGGACATGTATTTCGCCAACGCATGCAGACCTTAGTAGCGCAGCGGCCCGACCTCCTGCGCTTGGTACGGGGCAAAGGACTACTCAATGCTGTGGTAGTCAATGACACTGAAGACAGCCAAACAGCTTGGAACCTGTGTTTGAAATTAGCCGAGAATGGGTTGTTGGCCAAACCGACCCATGGCAATATCATTCGCTTTGCTCCGCCGCTGGTCATCACGGATGAGCAGCTACACATCTGCTGCTCCATCATTGAGGAAACGGTACTGGCGTTTTAGAGCACCAGCAAAAAGGGTGTTCTTGGGTTTTTACAAAAACGAACGCAGATGGCTTGCCTCGATGCAGCCCACCCGTATTCATCGGGTGATCCCGACAGGGCTCGAACCTGTAACCTACTGCTTAGAAGGCAGTTGCTCTATCCATTGAGCTACGGGACCTTTTTAGGTTTAGCAGGACAAAAGTAAAGTATTCGACGAGCTCTAGCTATGTTAAATTTTGAGTATGGTCAAGCGTAAGTGCTCAGGATAGGCCTCACCATTCGAAGTGTTGCGATTGAATAGGCTGGCCGTAGAATAGGCTGGCTTTCTCATCGAAGGCACTTGGCGTTTCAGTGGTGTAAAAGAGGCACTGTCCGCCCTTGCTGCATTGAGCATCCATTTCGGGATGGCGGTATAAGTAGTCAGCTAAGCGTTCTGCGACGAGGCGTCCCTGTTGTACTAATTGGATGGAGGCCGGCAAGTAACGCCGAATTTTATCTAAAAGAAGGGGGTAGTGTGTGCAACCCAGCACGACCGTATCTATGCAGTCGGCCTGATTAAGCAGGGCGCAGATGTCTTTCTTAACGAAGTAATCCGCCCCTACACCGAGATGCTCGTTGTTTTCAACAAGCGGCACCCACATAGGACAGGCTTGCTGATATACCGCTACCTCGGGGTAAAAATGGTTGATCTCGATGACATACGACTCAGATTTCACCGTGCCGGGCGTAGCCAGAATACCCACGCAGCCGCTGCGCGTTAGACGGCCAACTATTTCAGTGGTGGGTCGAATAACGCCGAGCACTCGATAATTTGGCCCATAACGCGGCAGGTCGAGCTGTTGAATGTTGCGCAGGGCTTTGGCCGAGGCCGTATTGCAAGCTAGAATAACCAACCTACAGCCCATCCCAAACAGGTGTTCGACGCATTCTAGTGTGAACCTATAAATGGTTTCAAAAGAGCGCCCACCGTAAGGAGCGCGAGCATTATCGCCGAAGTATATGTAGTCGTACTCGGGCAATAACGCTGCTATTTCGCGAAAAACCGTCAGCCCACCGTACCCGGAATCAAAAATGCCAATAGGGCCGGGCATTACTTGATGCCGAGTTTGGCTTTTACTAACGGCATTAAATCGAGAGATTCATCCGCGTACACCACGACGGAAGTGCTGCTGTCGAACACCAATAAAAAACCACTTTCGCGGGCCGCTTCTTCCATTGCTTTATTGACACGCTCCAGTATGGGGCGATACTCTTCTTCGCGTTTCTTGGCCAGTTTAGCATACACTTCTTGTTCGTATTTCCCGATAGCCTGCTCCTCCTCTTGCAGTTTAGTCATCTGCGCCTGGTAGTCGCGCGGCGAAATAGTGCCTTGCTCTTTTTTCCGCTCCAGCAGAGCGGCTTTTTCTTGCAGTTCCTTGGCCATTTCCTGACCTTTTTTCATTAGCTGGTTCTGAAAGGCCTTTAGGTTGGCGTCGGCTTGTTTCACCTCAGGCACTTCGGCCAGCAAGGCCGCAGAATTAAGATAGCCAAATTTTTGAGAAAACCCTGCCGCAGGAAACAGCATTAACAGGGCAAATACAAAGGTCTTATTCATAGCAAATAATGAAGAGGTTGGCTAAGGTATAACTTTTTCTGCGCATAATCAGTTGCGCTTGAGCAAGGCCTTGATGTCCTCGGTCTTGTCGTATTTTTTATCGGCGTACAACATGCCTGAGGCGCTGCCCTTTTCAAAGATGTACTCAAAGCCACGGTCCACGGCGTACTTTTCTATGGCAGTATACACTCGCTCCTGGATAGGGCGGACGAGTTCTTCGCGCTTTTTGAACAATTCTCCATCAGGGCCGAAGCGGCGGCGTTGCAATTCGCGCACCTCTTTTTCTTTATTGACGATTTCTTCTTCCCGACGGCGCTTTTGCTCATCGCTTAGGAGCACTTGCTCCGCCTGGTATTTGCTATACATGCCTTTGATGGCATCTTGCTCCTGGGCAATCTCCTGCCGCCATTGGGTAGCCAATTTGTCCAATTGCTCCTGGGCGCGCTGGTATTCCGGAATACTTTCTAAAACGGCATTTACATCTACGTAAGCGATGCGCTGAGCAAAGCCAGTAACCAGAAAGCTCAGTGCCAGGAGGGTTGTTGCAAAGCATTTTTTAAACATAGAGCGGTCGTTTTTTCAGTCAAGAAAATTGCAGGGCAAAGGTAGTCCTCGCAAGCCGTTAAGGCGACGATAAGACGCTGCCAGTCGCTTTAAGTTGCAGGTGGAATGTTAAGGCGTTTTGTCAAAATCGCTTCAAGTAGCCTGGTTTTGCGCAACTTAGAGCGATACTTTTTTGAAATAATTTAGCGGTTTAACCTGCCATTAACGAGGCTTTAAAGCCTTTTAAGGGTAAGGTGTACTTTTGTGCTTGCCCTTAGCCCAACAAACGACCCTAGCATCATGTATCTGATAGGCCCGGAGCCCTTAGACCTTCATACCGTAGAGGACATTAGCCGACATCGTCGACAAATAGGGCTTTCTGCTTTGGCGCGAGAGCGCTTGCGCACCAGTTGCGCCTATTTGCAGCGTAAGTTGTCGGAGGAGGGTGCCCGTTACTACGGTGTTAATACGGGTTTTGGCGCCTTGTGCGACGTTCGGATTTCCGATAGTGATATTGCTCAATTGCAATACAACCTGCTGGTATCGCATGCGGCTGGCATGGGCGACGCTGTCCTGCCGGACCTGGTACGCCTTATGCTGTTGCTCAAAATTAAAAACTTATGTTATGGTTATTCGGCAGTGCGCGAGGTGGTGGTAGAGCGTTTGGTAGATTTCTTTAATGCAAATATCTTGCCCGTAGTGCCAGAGCAGGGTTCGCTGGGTGCTTCAGGCGACCTGGCACCGCTGGCACACTTGAGTCTACCGTTAGCAGGTTTGGGCGAAGTATGGTACGAGGGGCAGCGCCAACCTGCAACCTACGTGCTGGCGCAAAAAGGGTGGGCTCCCATCGCTTTTCAAGCTAAAGAGGCGCTGGCCTTGCTGAATGGAACCCAGTTCTCTACTGCCTATGCGGTGTGGTGTCTATTGGAAAGTAAGCGGCTAGCTAATCTGGCTGACCTGACGGCTGCTATAGGCTTTGAAGCTTTCCTGTGTCACCGAGCGCCCTTAGACGAGCGGCTACACCGCATTCGCCCGCATGCCGGTCAGCTAGCCTCGGCGGAAAACATCCGTTCATGGGTCGAAGGCAGCGAGGTCGCCTCTGTGCCCAAAGTGCACGTACAAGATCCTTACTCTTTTCGTTGTGCGCCACAGGTACATGGGGCCAGCCGCGAGGCCATTCGGCACGTTGAGGAAGTGGTGCTCACAGAAATTAACAGCGTCACTGACAATCCTAATGTCTTTCCAGATAGTGACGCCATTCTTTCTGGGGGCAATTTTCACGCTCAGCCCATTGCCCTGGCATTGGACTATTTAGCTTTGGCCTTGTCGGAGCTGGGCAGTATTGCTGAGCGGCGCATTTTTCAATTGCTAAGCGGACAGCGCGGTTTGCCGCCTTTTCTCGCGGAAAAGCCTGGCCTGCACTCCGGTATGATGATTGCTCAGTATACCGCAGCTGCTATTGCCAGCCAAAATAAGACGCTTTGCATGCCTTCCTCAGCGGATAGCATCGTAAGCAGCAATGGACAAGAAGATCACGTGAGTATGGCTGCCAATGCCGGCGTGAAGACCTGGCGCGTCGTACAAAATACCGAGCGGCTGCTAGCTATTGAGTTCATGGTAGCCATGCAAGCGCTTGATTTTCGACGGCCGCTTCGCACCTCGGAGCGCCTTGAAGCTTTGCACCAGCGCTATCGACAGCGGGTGCCGCATTTAGGAGAAGATCGCATCCTGAGCACCGACATGGAGCAGACGGTAGCCTTTCTTCGGACGGAGCTACCTTGAGCAAACGCACTATTGCGGAGACCTACTACTTTTACTGCATAAGGTCAGCCAATCCGCCTTTTTCCATGCAAATCCTTGCTATTGTCTTTGCTACGGCGTTAGGTATCACACATGGCGCTACGCTACTGTTGCTCTGGTTGGCAGAGCGCTTCCAGTTTTATACGCAGCCTAATGAGCGCAGCACCCATCGGCGGCCAGTGCCTCCGGTGGGTGGGTTGGCTTTTGCCGTAGGAACGCTGCTGGCCATAGCGATATGGCGTCCCAAGGAAGCAGCCGCGTTATTGCCTGTGCTGATGCCATTGGTTTTGCTTGTGCTTTGGGGCTGGATAGACGACTGGCGCCATCTTTCTCCTGGTCAGAAGCTACTCGGCCAGCTCCTAGCTGCAGGCTTGTTAGTGAGTTGGGCCGGTCTTCGCATCGATCACTTGGAAGGTATTTTCGGGATAGGAGATCTTCCCAGGCTGGCGTCGTTGATTTTGTCAGTATTAAGCGTGGTAGGGATCGTTAATGCGTTTAACCTTATAGATGGCATCGATGGGTTGGCTGGGGCGCTAGGGCTGTGGGTTTGCGTTGTTTTTGGCATTTGGTTGTATGGCGCAGGTGAAGACAACATGGCTCTTTTGGCGGTGGCGCTCGCTGGGGGAGTGTGCGCCTTTTTACATTTTAATGTGGCACCCGCACGGGTGTTCATGGGTGATGCCGGCTCTATGTTTCTGGGAGCCGCAGCAGCGGTACTGACGCTTACGGCCATTGGAACCAACCGCCATCTGCCCGAAGATCATGCCTGGCACATCGCCTCAGGCCCTGCACTAGCGGTGGCGGTGCTGTTCGTGCCCTTATTTGATGTAGTGCGCGTCTTTGCGTTACGCATGATGCACGGGCAAGCTCCGTTGCGTGCCGATCGCAGGCATGTGCACCATGTGTTGCTAGATCGAGGACTGACGGCCGGACAGACTACGTTGGTATTAGTGGGTTGTTGTATGGGCATGACCGTTCTCGTATATTGGCTGCAAGGATGGGGCAATGTAGCGCTGTTGCTTCTGCAGGGTGGAGTAGCGCTGGTGGCTTCGTTGAGGTTGGCTCTTCCCTAGAGCAGGCGCTTGTGCAGGGCTTCTGCATAACTGGGGCCAATGGGCAGCTGCTGCCCGGCAATGTAGAGGTGCTCATCTTCGACGGCTTCAATACGCTGGATGGCTACGATGTATGATTTGTGGATGCGTATAAAGCGCTCGGGTGGTAGGGTTTCCTCTAAGTGCTTTAGCGACAATAGCGACATGAGACGTCCTTCGGCTAGGTGAAACGCTACGTACTCGCGCATGCCCTGGATGTAGACGATATCATCCAGGCGAATGCGGTGCGTACGGTGCTCCGCTTTTACCAGCAAATAATCCTTGCCCTTGCTGACTTCTAGTGCTTCAGTAGTGGCCGCATGTTGCCCGCGCGCTTTGAAATAAGTCGAGGCTTTTGCTGTCGCCTGGGAGAAGCGCTCGTAGGAAAAAGGTTTTAGCAGATAATCAGCAACATTTAGTTCGTACCCTTCAATAGCGTATTGCTCATAAGCCGTGGTGAAAATCACGACAGGTTTGTTAATCAGAGACTTCACCAAATCAATACCCGTTAGGTCGGGCATTTGAATGTCTAGAAAGAGCAGGTCAACTGGCTGATGGTATAGCACGCCAACGGCTTGCATAGCGTCTGCACAGGTGCCTACGAGCTGCAGGTGAGGTGTTTGTTCGATGTAATGTTTTAACAACGTGCGGGCGAGTTCTTCGTCGTCCACAACTAAGCAGCGTAGGGGAGGTATCATGGTGTGCTATTGGCCGGGCTAGGAACAGGTTCAGGTCTCAGGTTTAGATAGAGGTGAACGCGGAAGGTGCCTGCGTTCGCATGGATATCGAGCACATGGCGATCGGGGTAGAGCAACTCCAGTTGGCGCCTCACGTTGTGGAGGCCAATGCCGCCGACATCGTCTTTGCAATGATGGCTCTCGGGTAGGCTGTTTTCTACCTGAAAGACCACGTATTCTTCACCAGTGGAAAGCTGTATTTTAATCCAGCCTTTTTCTCTATTTTCTATTTTGCTGTGTTTAAAAGCGTTTTCAACAAAGGGTACCAATAAAAGCGGGGCAATAAGCAGACCCGGACGCGACTCGTCGAGGAGCACTTCTACATTGAAGCCTCGGCTGTCTTTGAGGCGGTGCAGATCGATGAAATGCTTCAAATATTCGATCTCCTTTTCTAAGGGTACGCGGTCGGCCTTACAATCGTGCAGCATGTAACGGAGCATGCCCGAGAGTTTGAGCAGCATTTCAGGCGCGCGGTCTGACTTAGTTATCGTCAGGGTATAAATGTTATTCAGGGCATTGAACAGGAAATGTGGGTTGATCTGAGAGCGCAGAAACTTTAGCTCAGCCTCCAGCTTTTCCCCGCGCAGTTCGGCCGCTTCACGCTCTTTTTGGTTGGCATAGCGGGCCACCTCAAACAGGGCGCTTCCGATGAGGGCCGTGAAATAAGGCATGGCCATGCCAATGTATCTGAACGCTACATTGGAACTGCCTTTTCCTGGCGCCGCAGCATTACGGGGGCGTTTGAAGTGCTCAGCCCAGGGAGCTGCATCCCAACTGATGAGCAAAATGATAGCTACCAGTAGCCCCACACAAATCAGCGCGTATAACACTTGTCTTTTCTTGAAATAAAGGCGGGGCAACAACACTTCAACATTCAGCCAGACGACAATGACAATGCCTGTGAGCACGACAGCGCTGCGCACCAGTACGCGCACGGGGTTTTCCCAGTTGCCTAACAAGACTACGGGAACTAACACCCAGAAGGAGCCCCAGAACAGGATTTGTAGCAAGGTCAGCCGCTCCGGCCAAAGTCTTATCATACTTGTACAAAGGTGTTTTGATGCGGGCGAGCAAGCAAATTAAATCCATTAAAGCTGTTTCTCTATGTCTATCCTTCGTATTTGGCTCAACGTGCAGATTTTCAGCAGCTCAAGAATATTGATGATGTAAATGCGGTGTTTGCTGTTGGAATAGAGCTGTTGATTGGATTTTCTTTTCTCCCGAATACTTTTCTTCCACTTTTGTATGGTATTAAAAAGACCTAAATCATGAATAAGTATACTGTTTGGCTTGCCGCAGTTCTCTGTTTGAACGTCGGGAGCGCTCTATTCGCTCAACCTGGAGGAGAAGGCCGCTGGATGAACCCACAACAGCGCGCTGAGCAACAAACAGCCCAGATGAAAGAGCAACTCGCTCTCTCGGAAGCTCAAACGGCTAAAGTATTAGAAATCAATGTTAAATACGCTCAGCAGGCTCAAGAAGCCCGCCAAAAGGCAGAAGGAGACTGGGAGGCCATGCGAGCCCAGATGACAACCATCCGCCAGGCACAAGATCAAGAGTTGCAGATGGTGCTGACGGAAGAGCAGTGGCAGAAATGGCTCACTATACGCGAACAAATGCGCGAGCAAATACGCGATCGCCGCAGCAATAACGCAGGAGGTAACCTATCCACACCGCCAGACAAGGACAAGCCCGCACAGGATAAGAAAACTAATACAAGAAAGGACAAAAAGAACCGCAGCCGGGGCACTAACCCAAACGGCAATCAGTAAACACATCAACACACGCCTGCACTTCGAGGTGTCGCCCGTAGAGCGGCGACACTTTCGAGGGGCGGCCAGGGCTTCCCTTCCCTCCTTGTAAAACTTGCCCTACATAACCTCATCGGCTGACACCTTATCAATTTGATAATTTCTTTGCCCATGAAGCATCTGCTCATAGCAGCGGCATGGCTGCTTGTCCCCACTCTCTTTGCTCAACCCTTTTCTATTCGCGGGAAGGTGCTCGATGACCAAGGCCAACCTATGCCGGGCGCTACCGTTAGCCTGCAATATCCCTGGGGCGAAGTAGTTAAGAACACGGCTGCAGGTCTCGATGGCTCATTTATACTGACCCAAATAGAGCGCGGTGGCTATCGCCTGGTAATCAGCGCTCTGGGCTTCAAGCCTCTGCGCCGCGAGGTGACGCTTTCTCAGGGCGACGTGCAACTGGGAGGGCTACAGCTGGAGCCAGACGTCATTGTACTGCAGGGTGTCGAGGTAAAAAGCACAGTGCCCATCGCTCAGCAAAAAGGCGACACCACAGAGTTCAACGCCAACTCGGTCAAAGTAATGAAAGACGCTGACGCAGCAGACCTGGTGGAGAAATTGCCCTCGGTCACTGTAGAAAATGGTGCCATTAAGGCCCAAGGAGAAAACGTTGGCCAAGTGCTTGTTGACGGCAAACCCTTCTTTGGCAACGACCCTATGGCTGCTCTGCGCAACTTGCCTGCTGAAGTCATCGACAAAGTGCAGATTTTTGACCAGCAAAGTGAGCAAGCGCAATTCACGGGTTTTCAGGACGGCAACACGACTAAGACCATCAACATTGTTACCAAGAGTAACATGCGACAAGGCCAGTTTGGCAAAGTATACGCTGGTTATGGCTACGAAGACCGTTATCAGACAGGCGGTAACATCAACTTTTTCGACGGCAACCGGCGCATCGCGCTCATTGGTATGGCTAACAATATCAACGTACAGAACTTCTCCGTGGACGATCTCTTGGGCGTCGTAGGTGCAGGGCGCGGTGGGCCAGGAGGGGGGCGCGTGTTTATGATGATGGGAGGTGGTCGTACACCAGGTGGTGGCGGTCCAGCCGGTGGCGGGGTAGGTGATTTCTTAGTGCGGCCCCAGGGGGGCGTCGCCACTACCTCTGCTGTTGGCATCAATTATTCCGATAAGTGGGGAGAAAAAACAGAGGTAACAGCCAGTTACTTTTTCAATAAAACCAACACGCTGGCTGTCAGCAACACCTTCCGGCAGTTCTTGAATAGCCAAGGTGAGTTGGCCGAACTGTATCGCGAAGCCAGCGACAATCGCACTGACAACACCAACCACCGAGTTAATGCGCGTGTGGAAATCAAGCTGGACAGCATGAACTCGCTGATATTTCGCCCGCGCTTTACGGCGCAGCTCAACGATGGCACGTCCCTTACCATCGGTCAGACGCTATTTAATAATGCCCTCATTGGGCAAACAGACAACAGCTACCGATCCGATCTCTATGGTGTCAATCTCAACGGCGATCTGCTGTGGCGCCATCGCATGACCAAGAAAGGCCGCACATTATCCGTTAACCTTAACGGTGGGTATGCTCCAAGGCAGGGTACTTCTTGGCTTGACTCACAAAACGACTTCCCACAGTTAGGAACAGTCGCTCTTCTTGACCAGCGCACCACACTCGATATTGGCAGCTGGAACGCTGCCGGAAATGCCGAGTACACTGAGCCAATAGGTGAAAATGCGCAGTTGCTGCTCAACTACCGCCTCAGCTATCAGCAGCAAGCCTCTGACCGCCTCACGTACGACTGGGTCGAGTCAGCTGGCAGCTATTCGCTGTTGAACGAATCTTTGTCCAACGTCTTCTCCAACGACTATACTACTCACCAAGCGGGCCTGGGATATAACTACAGCAAAGGGCGCGATTTAAACTTTAACATACGCGTAAATAGCCAGTGGGCCACTTTGGCCAACCAGCGCACTTTCCCGCGAGAGGCTAACATTAACCAGACCTTTTTTAATGTGTTACCTTCGGCCATGTTCCGCTACGACATAGACCGCACGCGTAACCTCCGCGTGTTCTATCGCAGCAGTACCCAACTGCCCTCTGTAGAGCAGCTGCAGGATGTAGTCAACAACAGCAACCCTGTGCAGCTAACCGTAGGCAATCCCAGCCTGCGTCAGACCTTTCAACAAAATATTTTTGGTCGCTATCAGGCTTCTAACCCTCAAAAGGGCAGCACGATCTTCTTCGGCATGGGCGCTACCTTTACCCAAGACTACCTTGCTACAGCGACCTATCTGGCGAACAGCGATCACCCTATTTTGCAAGAGTATCAGGTACCGCGTGGTGCGCGGTTATCTCGACCGGTCAACCTCGATGGTTACCGTTCTTTTCGCGGCTTTGCTTCCTATGGCGTGCCCATCAAGGGTCTGAAGACTAACCTCAATGTGGATGGTTTCTACACCTACTCGCGCACACCGGGCCTCATCAACGATGTCCTCAACCTGGCCCACAACCATCTCTTCGGCTTTGGGCTCACTTTGGCCAGCAACATCAGCGAGCGCTTAGATTTCACCCTATCCGCACGGCCTAACTTCAACGTCGCCAACAACACTTTCCAAACGGCCAGCAATACGCGCTACTTTAGCCAGACCTCTCGTTTTCGTTTCAACTGGATATTTTGGAAAGGCTTTGTCTTGCGCTCTGACCTGACGCACAACCTCAATGCAGGACTGAGCGAGGGCTTTGACCAAAATTTCTGGCTTTGGCATTTGGCGCTGGGCAAAAAGGTGTTTAAGAATGAGCGCGGTGAAGTGGCACTGGCGGTCAATGACATATTGGGTCAAAATCGCAGCATCGGTCGAAACGTGACGGAGACCTATGTAGAAGACCTTCAGACTAACGCCTTACAGCGTTTCGTCATGCTTTCCTTTACCTATAACTTACGCCATTTCCGCACCAGCAAGACGTCTGCTGACCCTATGCCTGACGGCCCGCGTATGATAGAGCATTGGGGGCCGCGCATGTAGGCTGTAATGCCAGGCTGGGCGGCTGTTTTGTACAACATTGCCGGTCGTGCCGCCTTTCCACTATTTTGTCGTTTACAAGCCTTACGGTATGCTTAGCCAGTTCACGCCGGACCACCCCGGTCAGCGAACACTGGCCGATTTGGCCTTTCGTTTTCCTAAGAAGGTCTACCCCGTGGGTCGCCTGGATGCCGACAGCGAAGGGCTGCTCCTGCTGACGGATGACATGCGTCTGAAGACCCGACTGCTAACACCAGGAAGTGGACATGAGCGCACCTACCTCGCCCAAGTGGAAGGTATTCCAGAGGAGG
>JBEQAD010000006.1:0-33239 GCA_041640515.1 Saprospiraceae bacterium
GAACCTACAGGCAATGCGAGCCGCAGCACAAGAAACGCTAAAGCAGTATGTTATCCAGCCTGGTGTAGTCCTGACGGGCACATTGGACAGCCTTACCCTGGAGCGCACGCTGATAACGCCAGCCGGCATCCGCGCCGACCTTTACTCGAAGGGACGAGTGCACCTAAACATCCGCGGGTGGTGAGGCCATGTTTACTCGTGCTATCGTTGTTCGCCTGTCGGTGGTTGCCTTAGCGGCTCAGGTGTGGCTTTCGTTGCCGTTGTGGTGCAGTGCCCTGGGACGCACGTTTCCGTTGCTGCCGATAGGGGGCGAAGCGCATCTGACTGCTGACGTAAGGCACGACGTCGTAGCGCTGGGCGTGGGTGTGGTGTTCGTAGTGCTGCTGATTTGGCCGCATCGCCGAGGGCTGTTGACCGCTGCTAGCTTAGGGCTAGGGATACTCTTAGCTCTGGATGCCAACCGATGTCAGCCCTGGACGTACTTTTACCTACTCGTCTGGGCAGCCGTTCTGGCTGAGAGCGAAGAACCGGCGCCTGTGCTCAGGTGGCTCATCGCGGGTGTGTATGCGTGGAGTGGGTTAAACAAACTGACGCCCTATTTTGCTGAGGAAAATTTTCCCTGGTTCTGCGAGGCATTTCGCTGGATGCGCCCTTTAGCCAACTATCCCATAGCAGGCTACGCCACTGCAGCGGGCGAGGTCTTGTTGGCCCTCGGCCTTTTATGGCCGTACAGCCGCCAATATTTTCAGTGGGCAGCCATGGCCTTTCATCTTTTTATTATGCTGGCATTAAGCCCTTTAGGGCTGGGATGGAATGCTGTCGTCATTCCTTGGAATGCCGCCATGGCAGGAATGGTGTGGTGCGTTTTTGCCACAAAAACCAACGAAGCGACGCGTTTCTTTCCCAAAAAAATAACACCTGCTACGGCAGCGGTGCTGGCACTGGTGTGGCTCATGCCTGCCGCAAACAGGTGGAGACTGTGGCCTGAGGCACTTTCTTGGAAAATGTACAGCAACACTCAGCCAGAGGCCGGCTTTTACGTGACAGAAAGGGAGAGTATGTGCCCGGCGCTGCGTTCGGTTTGGGAAAAGTACGCTTGGAGTGATGGGCCTCTTCGTCGGTTGTTATTCGACGATTGGGCCATGAACGATCTGGGCGTGCCTATGTTCAACAGCCCGAAGGCACATAGAGCATTGGCAAAATACCTTTGCCCTTGCACAAATTACCCAGCGCAAGCAGGCTTGTGGCGCATGGAGGTAAACCCCTGGCGTCGCGATGCAGAGCGCTGGGAAGAGAATTCTTGTTCTATGCTAAAATGACAAAGCGCAAAAAGGACAGTCTTTTGTGGCAGTTAACGCCACGCGAAGGGGGGCCAGTCTCCTACCTATTTGGCACCATGCATGTCCGCGACCAGCGCGCTTTCACGTGGTTGAAACAAGCCTGCGCCTGCGTAGACGAGTGCGAGGTATTTGCGGTAGAGTTCGATTTCGCTCAGGCAGACCCTGCTGCCACTAACGCTGCGCTGACGCTCCCGGAAGGGGTAACGCTACAGCAGCTGCTTGGTCGAAGCGCATGGAAGAGCTTGGATTTCCATTGCCGAAAAAAACTCGGTGTTCCGCCAGAAGTCTTCCAGAAGGCTCACCCAATGCGGGTGCAAGTGGCCTTAACGCAGGTATTGCTATCCGACGAAGCTGCGCGCTCTCTCGATGAAACGCTCTGGGCGTACGCCCAGACCAAGGGAAAACAACTTACTGGCGTAGAGACTTTTGAGAAACAGTTAGAAATGCTGCGCAACATTCAACTCGAGCGATATGCCAAAAACCTAACGTGGTGGCTGAAGAACTACGCTAGCCAACGGCAGCGGCTCAGACAGATGATGCGCTGGTATCGAGAAGGTCACTTGCGGCAACTGTATCAGGCTGCTCGTCGCGATGCCCGCAGTTTGCGGCGCTCGTTGCTTTTGGAGCGCAACGAACGCATGGCTCAACGCTTTGCCGAAATAGCCCGCTGCAAGAGCTTATTTTGTGCCGTAGGTGCCGCCCATTTGGCCGGTGGTAAAGGCATGTTGCGCCTGTTGAAGCAAGCCGGTTTTACCGTTAAACCTATGCCTAAGCATGCGCCGTGAAGTCTTGCTTGAGCTCTTCTACTGGCCGCCCGTTTCTTGGTTGGCCTTAGCCTGGAACACCGACGTGCTCTGGCTGGAAGCATGCGAGCACTATCAAAAGGGCAGCTACCGCAATCGCTGCTACATTGCGGGTTCCAACGGCATACAGCGATTGAGCGTGCCGCTGCAAAAGGGCAAAAACCACCAGATGCCTATCCGCGATGTGCGCATAGCCTACGACATGCCCTGGCAGCGCCTGCAATGGCGTACCATTCAGACGACTTACGGCCGTGCTCCTTTCTTTGCCTTTTTTGCTGATGAGGTAGCCCTGTTTTTCGGGCGGAAATACACCTTCCTATTCGACTTGAATCTAGAGGTCCTGGATTTTCTGCTGAAAAAAATGCGTTGGCCAGGAGAAGTCCGACTAACGGAGCACTATCACCCCCTGGGTGAGGAGCCAATAGCCAAAGAAGGGGTGTGGGATGCCCGGGGTCGAATAGCTCCGGAAATGCCGGCTCCAGTGCCGTTGGCGCGTTACCCCCAGGTATTTGAAGACCGCCTGGGCTTTTTGCCTGACCTTTCCGCCTTGGATTTACTCTTTTGTCGAGGACCTCATGCGTTCGACTAACGACCAGAAGGCCACGACCACTGTTTACCTAATTCTACCCACATGACACTAAGAAAAGCCACCAGAGTAGTCAGGCCCAACTCACCGACCGAAAGGGCCTCCAATTGGAAAAGGTTGCGCAGCGAGGGCACAACCAGGACGCCAACCAGGACGGCAATGGCTACAGCCAGCACGACCCACAGCGTCCGGTTGGGGTAGCGCAAGGTATGCACAATGCTGTGCTCAAAGGAGCGGTTGACCAGAGTCAGGAAGACATTGGCCAGCATGAGCGTTGCAAAGACGAAGGCGCGCGTTTTGGTCTCTGTCGCCCCCTGGGCAATAGCATAGTGGTACAGGATAAAAATGCCAACAGTGATAGCCAAGCCTTGACCAATACTGAGGCCAATCTCCGAGAGTGAGAACAAAGAGGTGTGGTTCCGACGCGGTGGCTTGGCAAGCAGATCGGGGTCGCCGGGGTCATTTTCATATGCAATAGCACAGGTAGGGTCCATAAGTAGCTCCATGAAAATGACATGCACCGGAGCAAGCATATAAAGGTAATGCCAGCCAAACGTCAGCGGTAAGACGACCACCAGCACAATGGGCACGTGAATGCTAATAACATAACGGATGGCTTTGCGCAGGTTAGCGTAAATACGGCGGCCCATTTCAATAGCCGTAACCATACGTGCCAGGTCGTCGTCGAGCAGCACCATGGAGGCGGCCGCTCGGGCGGTTTCCGTGCCTCGGTGTCCCATCGCAATGCCTATTTGCGCGGCCTTGAGCGCTGGAGCATCGTTGACACCATCCCCGGTCATAGCCACTACTTCGCCGTTAGCCTTGAGGGCTTCGACTACGCGTAGCTTAGCCTCTGGAAACATGCGAGCAAAAACCGCCGTTTCGGTCACCCGTTGGCGCAGTTCGTCTACCGACAGGCGCATCACTTCTTCCCCAGTTAGCACAGCGCCGTTGTTTCTCAGCCCGCTATGCTCGGCAATATTTAGTGCTGTGGCAGGATGATCACCCGTAATCATTTTCACCTGTATCCCAGCTGCATAGAAACGTTCAAACACCTCCCGAATATTGGCTTTGGGTGGGTCATGCAAGGCTATTAGTCCTTCGAATTGCCAGGCAAAGTCGTCCTGTTCTTCGGGTAACGCACCGCCCTCCCAGGTTGCTGAAGCCACGCCAAGGAGGCGATATCCACGCTCGGCCAACCGTTGCGTAGTCTCAAGGATAAAAGTGCGCATAGCTTCGTCCTCGATACCACAAACGCGCAGCACGCGCTCCACGGCGCCTTTGGCCGCGACACAAAAGGTCTCATCTTTCACATGGATAAAGACGTGCGTCATCATGGGTGGCTGACCACCCAATGGATACTCCTTGAACAATCGGAAATGTGGGCGAAGGTCTTCTGTGGTTTGCCGCGCATAGGCCTCATGGATGGCCTTTTCCATAGCATCAAATGGCTCCGGCTCACTGGCCCACATGGCATACTCCAAGCACTTGCCGCGACCAGAGTAATCGAGCACCTCGGCTACCGACATGCGGTTCTCGGTGATGGTGCCTGTTTTGTCCAGGCAAATCACCGTAGCAGAGCCGAGGCTGTCTTCTGTTTTAGGCGGCTTGACGAAAATATGACGCTGGCTCATGCGATAAGCTCCCAAGGCCATGAAAGAAGCAAAAGCGACAGGTATCTCTGAAGGCAATATAGCCATGGCAAGCGACAATGAGTACAGCAGGGCGGTCGCTAGCTGATGCGTGTAAAAAAGATTGATGGCAAAAACCAGCACAAAAGCTACCAGTCCGGCATACAGCATTTGGCGCACAAAACGCTCCAGTTGCTGCTGCAGCGGTGTGGGCTCGGGTTTGATGGTCTCAATAGCGCGACCTAAACGGCCAAATTCTGTGCTTTGCCCTACAGCAGCTACGCGCGCCAGGCCCATGCCTGTGGCCACTACTGTACCTTGAAAGAGGCGATTTTCATCGGTATTTGTCGTTTTGTTGACGGGTAGTGACTCTCCAGTGAGTAACGACTCATCCACAGTAAGGTCGTTTTGGTGCAAGACCACTGCATCGGCAGGCAAGCGCTCGCCTTCGGAAAACAGAATCAAATCGCCTACAACCAATTCTTCTGTAGGCACAGCCATCTCTCGTCCCTCGCGCCGAACGCGCGCCAGCGGTTGCGTGTAGCGGCGCAGCGCTTCTAAAGCGCGCTCACTGCGGTATTCCTGCGCCACTTCAATAGCCATAACAAAGGCGATAGCTGCTACCATGAGCCATCCTTCGGTGTAGTCACCCAAGATGAAGTAGAGCGCACAGGCCACAATCAGCAAGATGAATATAGGTTCGCGCACGACCTCTCCGACCAGCTGAGGCAGTCGCCGACGCTGATGCCATAACAGCGTGTTAGCCCCATAGCGCAAGCGGTTGGCCACTACCTCAGCTTCTGTCAGACCATGCCAATTATTGGCCGAAGTGGTGGTAAAGTCCATGTTGTTTTCAGGTATTGCCATATTTCCAGAGAAAACGCTTGACGAAGGTAGGCGCCTGCTGTTATTTCTACATAAAACCTTCGGCCTCGGCCTTTTTTGTCAGTCTATTGGTCTAAAAAACTGATTTTCAGAAAAGAGAACATTTACGGCAAGGCTCGACAAGCAGTGAGCAGCTGCTCGGCCAGGCGAAGGTGGTCAAAATGCGCCTCGCAAAAAGCGCGTGCCCGGCGTCCCATAGCCAACAGTTGGGCGCGATGTGCCTGGCAAAAGCGCACCGCTTCTACAAAAGCCGGCACATCGTCCGCCACCCAGACCTCACTCCCGTGATTCGCCTCAATGCCTTCCAGCCCTACCGAAGTGCTGATGACCACCCGACCTAAGGCCATGGCCTCCACAATCTTAGCTCGCATGCCACCTCCCGATAACAGAGGGACCACCAACACCGGATGGGCGTTGATAAAAGCCGAAGCATCGGGCACCTCGCCATGTACATGCACGCGCGGCAGATGGAGCCCATGCAGCCATGCCGGGGTGTTGCGCCCAGCAATATGAAAGGTCAACTCAGGAAAATTTGGTGCTAACCAGGGCGTCCACACCTCGCGCAAAAACCACCGCAGGCCTTCTACATTGGGTAACCAATCCAGCGAGCCAATAAAGCACAAGCTCAGCGGTTGGCTAAAGCACGCTTCGTTAGGCCGATAGTCTGCTATGTTTACGCCAATAGGTACAACTATCGCCGGCTTTCGAAGACCCAAGGCGCGAAATAGGGCTACATCACGCTCGCTAATACCTGCCAGCAAATCGGCGTCGTTTAAGTGTGCTTGTTCGTAGCGCCTCAGGCGCCGGGCTTGCAATCGCAGGTACAGGCGTTTGAGCAGACCGCTGTGGTTAGCTATGCGTTCCCAAATCTCCGCCTCGACATTGTGAGGACGTAAGACAATGTGCGCTCGGCTATAGGCACGGATAACCGGTACATACAGCGTCAGGTAGATGCTTTCCAGGAGTACAATATCAAAGGACTGCTGTTGAAGAAGCGCTACTAACCGACCAGCGAAGGCCTCACTGACGAAACGCTCCACATGATAGGAGCGGCTAGAAGGCAGATTGCGCAGGGCTGCCCAGGGATGGATACGATTATCTACTTCCACGGCGTGCACGGAGGTGTAATGAGCTAATGCCTCAGGGGGAGCCGAGCCCGCATACCAATGCCTACGGGTGTTCATGGCTAACAGCACAACAGAGCATTGTTGCTGGTGCAAGGCTCGCGACAAATGGACAATAGCCAGGCTTTCGCCGTCTTTAATGGGGTAAGGATACTTCTTGCACAGTTGCAGTACGTTCACAGGTCAGCTGAGTTTTAGGCGGCGCCAGAGTATTTGCCTTGATGGCTAAGGGATCGAAGATTATAGCGGGCGCTATCTTTGCCCGCGCAGCTCAGGAGAGAGGGGCTGTTTGCTGGGACGCGAAACATGTTATTAGAAGCAAAAAACATCCACAAATCCTTTGGGAAGCTGCACATCCTGCGGGGCATCGACGTGTACGTAGAGCAAGGAGAGATAGTGAGCATTGTGGGCAAGTCTGGCTCGGGCAAAAGTACACTTCTGCATATTCTCGGCACGCTGGACCGCGCTGACCTGGGCGAGATTCGCATCAACGAAACCAACGTACAACAGCTGTCAGCCCAACAACTGGCGGCTTTCCGCAATCGGCATATCGGTTTTGTGTTTCAGTTTCATCACCTTTTGCCAGAGTTTACGGCGCTGGAGAATGTGTGCATTCCGGGCTTCATCCAGCGCAAACCCGCTGCGCAAGTACATCAGCGCGCTATCGAGCTGCTTGAGTATTTGGGATTGGCCGACAGGCTTCACCACAAGCCTACGGAACTCAGCGGAGGTGAGCAGCAACGTGTAGCCGTAGCTCGCGCCCTCATCAATCAGCCCAATATTGTCTTTGCTGACGAGCCTACAGGCAACCTGGACAGTACGGCGTCTGCCGACTTGCATCGCCTCTTCCAGCAATTGCGCCAAGACTATGGACAGGCATTTGTTATTGTCACTCATAACTATGAACTCGCTGAACTCTCTGACCGCCGTTTGGAAATGCGCGACGGTGTGCTCTTTCAGGCCTGAAATACTACCATGACCCAAACCTTGCGTCTTTATCTGCTGCTACTCTTGTTGTTGAGCGCCAACGCCTGTGCCGACCGGCGCGCTCCTTTAGCAAAAGCCCCGGCGGCATTGGCGGAACGGCCCAAAAACATCATTCTACTCATCGGCGATGGCATGGCAACTCCCCAGGTGAGCGCAGCGCTTTATTGGCGCGGGGTTAACCAGTCCGTGTGGGAACAGTTTCCCGTTGTAGGTTTCCACAAAAGCCACTCTTACGATGAGCGCGTCACGGACTCAGCCGCCGGGGCGACGGCCTTTGCTTGTGGCCAAAAAACCAAAAACGGCGCCATTGGCATTGTGCCCCCAGACTACGGCCCGTGCCGCACCATCTTGGAAGAACTCGACGCCCGCGGCTGGGCTACGGGCATGGTTGTGACTTGCTCAGCTACTCACGCTACGCCCGCTTGTTTTATTGCCCACCAGGATTTGCGCGCTTTTACCGAATATATCGCCGAGGACTACCTGAAAACAGCGCTCGACTGCTTTGTTGGCGGCGGTAGAGGCTACTTCTACGACCGCCCGGATCGCCGCAATCTGCTCGACTCGCTGCGCCAGCGCGGGTACGTCGTTCGGCAAGGAACGGGATTTGGCCAGCTGCCCTTAGATGGCTCTGCGCCGTTCTACCTCTTTACTGCCGAACGAGAGCCGCCCGCTGCCAATGAGGGTCGCCGGTATTTGCCCTCAGCCACTGCTCGCGTGTGCGAATATCTGCAGAAGCGCAGCCCGAAGGGATTTTTCCTCATGGTAGAAGGCAGCCAAATTGACTGGGCGCTTCATGCTAACGAGACTAACTGGCTCAAAGCCGAACTCCTCGACTTCGACGCCACAGTGGCCGCTGCGCTGCGCTTTGCTCAGCAAAACGGCGAGACACTCGTTATCGTTACCGGCGACCACGAGTGTGGCGGCATGGGCCTCATTCCTGCCAACAACACCAAAGGTTTCGATGTGGCTTACACAGCCCGCCTGCATTCCGCATCTATGGTACCTGTCTTTGCTTATGGGCCACAGGCACGCCTTTTTTCTGGCCTTTATGAGAATACCGATATCTATTTCAAAATGTGGCAAGCTTTGGGCGAACGACCAGCCCTATAATCAAACCTCCACTACCGCTTATGCTAAACTTTACCGAGGCAAACCTGCGCCGTGTTGCTGCCACGTGGGTGGGCAATAAATCTCGAAACGAAGGGGCTTACGTGCCTAAGCAGCTACTCATTCCACCACACGAAGTCGTGCATGAGTGGCTCTTGGGCGCCTTCCTGAAACCTTTCAAGAAAAGCGTTGAATTTTTCTACTTCTCTCACGCAGAGGATGTTAGCCACCATCCGGTTTACCAGTCTTGCCATCTTATCTTTCAAAATCCTGACTCTCTGCCCGAAGAGACGAGGCGCCTGACGCAATGGCTCTATGAGTGCTCGGAAAACAGCCGTATGCAGGGTGGCGAGTTTTTGGTCATGTATTTCGAAAATCTTCTCTTAGGCAATGAGCCTACTGCTGCCATTGGCTTGTGGAAAGTACAACAGCCGCAGCAGTTCCTTCACGTAGAGCGGCTGCCCGATCAGTACGCCCTCTCTGTACGTAATGGTCTTTCGCCTGAAAAACCTGAAACGGCGGCGCTTATTTTCAACCTCGACGAAGTGGATGGCTATCGCATCTGCGCCATAGATACCGTCTCCAAACGCGATGAACGCTCCTTTTGGAAGGAAGACTTCCTACACCTTAGACCAGTAGAAGACCACTATTTCCAAACGCGCCATTACATCGCTCTTTCTAGCGAATTTATCCAACGTAAACTACCCCACCGCTTTGGCTTAGAGCGCCCCGACCAGCTCGACGCCTTGTATCGCTCAGGGCTTTATTTCAAAGAAAACGAGCACTTCGACGCTGATCATTACGCCGATACTCTCTTTGCCGATGAGGCCCAAAAAGAGGCCTTCAAAGCCTTCCGGGACGAATACGCTGTGGCTTACGCGGTGCCACTGGAAGACCGCTTTGACATCAGCAAGCACGCTGTTAAAAAAGAGTTTCGAGCCCTAAAAAGCATTATCAAACTGGACAAAAACTTCCACATCTACGTCCACGGACGACGCGACCTCATCGAACGCGGCTTTGACGATGAGCGCGGAAAGAAGTATTACAAAATCTATTTTGAAGAGGAAGAGTAGGTGGACTGGGCTAACCGCCAAAGAATATGGCTAAGACGCGTTTCAATTGATGGCCTTGACCCCTGCAATTTCCGGAATTTTCCCTTTGATGGCTTCAGCTATGCCCGCCCTCAGGGTCATTTGCGACATGGCGCACGATTCGCACATGCCTGTCCAGCGCACGTGTACGTACATGTCATCTGTTACGTCCACGACTTCTACGTCGCCGCCGTCGGCGTTCAAGTGCGGGCGCACGGCGCTTAGGGCCTCCTCGATGCGCTGGAGCAACTCTGCTTTGGTATCGTTACGCATACATCTTTACGCATTTGTAGTTTTGGGGAAGGTCGGGCAAAGATAGTCCTACTGTTTTAAACGATCGCGGAACTTCTCACGGAACTTTTCTACTTTTGGGCCTACAACATAGACGCAATAAGGCTGCGACGGATTACTGCGGTAGTAGTTCTGGTGGTAGTCCTCAGCCTTATAGAAGCGATCGAGCGGAGCAATCTCCGTGACAATAGGCTTAGGCCACAATTGTACTGCAGCATTTTTAGCGGCCTGAGCTATCTTCTTTTGTTCGTCATTATGATAGAAAATGACGGAGCGATACTGAGGCCCTACGTCGTTGCCTTGGCGGTTGAGCGTAGTAGGGTCATGGATGGTGAAGAACACCTCTAAGATATCAGCATAAGAAACTACGGCAGGGTCGTACGTAATCTGTACCACTTCGGCATGCCCCGTAGTGCCGGTACACACTTCCCGATAGGAAGGATTGGGTACATGCCCACCAGCATAGCCGCTTTCTACCTTAAGCACACCTTTCATTTCTTGATATACTGCCTCCAGGCACCAGAAGCAGCCACCGCCTAAAGTAGCTACTTCCAAAACATCGGAATTGCCTTGCGCCAGTGTTGTTGTTTTGGTTTGTTCCATAGGTAACTCTTTTACTTTTTTCGCCGACTGTGAAGAGCAGGAGGCAAAAAGGCAGACCGGTAATAGCCAAGCAATCAGTATGTTCATGTTTTCAGAATGTTGCACCATTTTGAAGAAAAAGGCGGAAATAGAGAGCTTTCTCCGCCCACAAACGGTTCGCTTTTTTAAAAACAACCGTTGCTGCCTTTGGTTCTCGCCGCCAACCGGCTACCCCTTACTTCGGAATACTAGATAAAGTATACGGTTCGAAGCGCCTATGCACCAGCAGGGTTCCTTCACGCTTCGGCAGCCAGCTCAAGAAGCGCTGCAAGCCCTGCCATTTGGCCTCATCCAGGTCGTAACTGATGTTTTGCTGGAAGTACGCCTCCAGGTCAAAGCCCGGCATAGAAGGCAAAATCTTGATTAATTTAGGTATCTGGGCAATGCCATCGGCCAAAGCCTCATTAAAACGGCGCACAAAATCGGCAGGCAGCGGACGGGTGCTCACCCAGGCGGCAAAGACGAAAGGCAGCCCTGTCCAGTCTTTCCAGGCCGCACCCAGATCGTAAGTAAAAGGGAAATGTTTTTCCATACCAATGGCGCGATCGCCGATAACCAGCCCTGCCGTGTCGCCGCTAATATGCTGCTCGTAGCCGTCATAGGCCGGGAGCCATTCCGGCTCCACCCCCCAGTATTCGCGACACAAGATAGGGGCGAGTGCCACCGAGGTGCGCGAATGAAAATCCAGGAACACGCGTCGTACCTCCTGGATGGGGCTCTCTGAGAACAGACAAACAGTGCGCACCGGCCCTGTGGCTCCAATACAAAAATCGGAAACTACGTAGGCTGCAGGCAACTCAGGAATGACGGCAACCGGTGTTAGCACCAAGTCGGCTTCGTCGCGCAGCAGTTTTTGCGCGCACATCGAGGGGATGTCCAGGCTCAGCTCGATGTGGTCGGAAAGCGGACTGCGGAACAACCCGTAGATGAATGGCTTGGTATTTAAATAGCTGACCACAGAAAGGCGCATACAGAGAAGAGGGCTAAATACGGGCAGAAATAAGGGTCAGGGTCAGGCATTCACTACGGGCAGCTCCCAATAGCCACGCCAGGCATTGTCTTCTTCAAAGACAACGTCCGTGTAATCGCGCACGACGTTGTAGAGCGTATCTCGCTCAACAGGGCGGCGCCCTACGCGACGAATAAGCTCCACTAGCTGCTGTGTTGTGAGGGCAGGCTGCTGCTCCTCTGCTCCCGCCATGGAGTAGATTTTGGTAGTATCGTCAATGGTACCGTCAATATCATCCACGCCGAAAGCCAACGACATTTGGGCCAGTGTACGCCCAATCATAGGCCAGTAGGCTTTGACGTGGTCGAAATTGTCTAAGTATATGCGGGCAATGGCGTAATTGCGCAAGTCCTCTATGGCGCTACTCTCAGGGATATGGCTCATCTGGTTGTGCTGGTTGCGAAACTTGAGCGGGATGAAAGTCTGAAAGCCACCGGTTCGGTCTTGCAGCTGGCGCAATTGTTCCATGTGGTCTATCCGATGGAAATACTGCTCGATGTGACCATAGAGCATTGTGGCATTGGAGCGCCCTCCCATACGGTGCCAGATTTCGTGAATAAGCAGCCATTGCTCGGCCGTGCACTTGTCAGCTGCAATTTGCTTTCGAATGTCGGGATGGAAAATCTCTGCCCCCCCACCGGGTAGGCTGTCCAAGCCAGCTTCCTTCATCAAACGCAACCCCTCTTCATAGGTAATTTTAGCCTTTTTAAAGATGTAGTGGTATTCTACCGGCGTCAGCGCCTTAATGTGCAACTCAGGGCGATGTGCCTTGATGCGCCGGAAAAGCTCCTGATAAAAGGACACATCGTACTGTGGCAACACGCCGCCTACGATATGCACCTCTGTCACCGGCTGCCCGTCATAGCGGCGCACAATGTCGAGCATCTCCTCTATGGTGTAGGCCCAGGCGTCGGGGGCATTGCGCTGCTTAAGCAGGCGCGAGTAGGAGCAGAACTTACAGTCATAAACACACAGGTTCGTAGGCTCGATGTGAAAGTTGCGGTTGAAGTAAGTATTGTGCCCATGCTTGCGCTCGCGAATATGGTTGGCCAACGCTCCTACGAAGGCCAGCTCGCCATGCTCGTATAAGTAGAGGCCCTCTTCGGGTGTGATGCGCTCTTGATGAAGCACTTTTTCGGCAATCCTGCGGTGCTCCTGGCTCAGGTATTCGTTGCGGAGGAAGTCTTCTAACAAAGCCATTTTTTTAATAAACAGACTTTTATGTAGTGGGTCTTTAAACCCGCTCAGTGGTAGATGGTTCATGCAAGCCGGTCAAGATGTCTAACAAAAGCCGAGCGTTGCGTTCATTGGAGTAATGCTCTTCCAAGATGGCGCGTCGGTAAGCGATGTCGCTTTCTTTGAAAGGCTGGGCCATAAGAGACAGCACAGCGTGACGGGTTTCTGCAGCGGTATTGGCTCGTACGCACAAAGAATGTAGTGCCGTGCCCGCCAGGGCATAGTCATTGGCCACACAGTGGCGCCCGCCAAATAATGCCTGAAGTAACTTTAGTTTTATCCCAGCGGAGTGGAAAGAATACAACAAGTGCACATGAGCTTGCTGGATGAGGGCTTCCATGTGTGCATCATCGGGATTAGCCACTAACCTGACATTGGGTTGGCGAGCTGCGGCGGCGCGCAAGCGAGCGCTGGGAGCCATTCCAGCTATTACCAACGGAACAGGTAGGCCGGCGAAGACGTCTTTTATCAGCCACAGAGCCGCGCGCTCATTATCAGGCACACTACACTTGCCGTGAAATAGGGCGTATTGCCCAGAGCCTGGCAAACTGCGTACTGCATCGTAGGGATGAAAGGCCGGCAAGTAGTGCGCCCGCACGGGATACTGAGCAAAATAATCGCGCTCTGATGGCGAAAGAGCGAGCACGTCGTCGGCAAAAGGCAACAGCCGGGCTTCGGCTCGTCGAAGGCGCAGGCTCTCTATCCTAAAAAAAAGACGCTGGGTCAACCGAGGGGCGGAGTGGGCCAGCTGGCGGTAATACTGCCACTCAATGTTGTGCATACGTACTAGCTTGTGGCGATTGCGCAGGGCCTCATGTGCTAACCAGCCTGCCGTGTGCAACCCTTCAAACAAAATAGGGTACTCATCCTGCAGCAGTCGATACAGCAAGGTCCTGTTCTTCCGCGTGCGTACGATGAACGGCTCGATGCTCACTTGCTGCCACAGACTACGCGAGCGTGGATAGTAATGTATGGCCTCACAATACTCCTCCAGCACGGGCTGTGGCGTTCGCCCTCCATATTCAAAGCTGTGTAAAACAATGCGAACTCCAGAGCGATGTAAGGCTCTCAGCTGGTGAAATACGACCATAACACCGCCGTAATTTGCCGGCCAAGGAATGTCGAAAGACACTACATGTAAGTGCATGTTGGAAGAATGCCGAAGCCCTATGTATCGCAAAAGTAAAACACCTGCCCTCGGTAATTTTCTTACAATTTTTTTTCTAAAAACCCCTTGCGTAGTTCTTTCCAAATGCCATACCTTACCGCTTATTAAAAAAAGAGGCAAATACTCAGTAATCACCTGCTATTATTTTTTAACTAAAACCACGGCAGTTATGAATATCACATTCGAAGAGCTTCGCCGCATCAAGCACGCGCTGCCGCCGGGCAGTATTGCGCGCATCGCTAAAGAACTGAACATCGAAGAGCAAACGGTACGCAACTACTTTGGCGCCCACAACTACAAAGACGGCGATATCGTCGAGTGGCACCTAGAGCCAGGTCCCAATGGCGGCATTGTTCATTTGGAGGACACAACCATTCTGGAGCGCGCGCGCCAGATTTTGGCCGAAAACGGCATTTCTATTTCCAACTGAACGAGTGCTTGATGCGCTCTTCAATGCTTGAAAAAGCACGAGGCGATGTCCGTAAAAGCATCGCCTCGCTTTTTTTTTCGTGCTATTCCTTACCTCGACCGAGACCAGGAATTGTCGGAAGGTTCTATATCCGCTAAGCGGCGTGTAGGGTCGATCTCGATGGAAGCGATGCGACTGAGAGGCTGTGGAATGACAAAAGTATAAGTAGGCTCTACCCACCGATGGCGTGGAAGAATTGTCCGCTTCACATCTGATTCGGGCGGCTTCACTCCGCGCATACTTTCCAAGGGTGCGTAGAAGAGTTCTTGCTTTCCGTCAACATAGGTCACCAGCACGTCCAGGGGCATGGCCATTTCGCCTTTGCGACGCAGGAAGACGCGTGTTGATTTTCGCCCTTCCTCACCTACAGAGTCCACCGCATAGTCTACGTAATTGGTAGTATGCACAAAGTCCTCTTTATACCAGTCCAGCTCTAAGCCACTCTGCTTCTCCATCACTCGAATAAAATCGTTGGGGTTAGGATGCTTGAACTTCCAAGTGTCGAAGTAGCGCAGCAGACCAGCGGCCAGGTTTTCCTTGCCGATAACATACTCTAGCTGATGCAAGAAGACGCAGCCTTTGGAGTAGGAGCCAAGGTTGTAGGCTAAATTGGTGTGGAAATGGTCTGCATGCGTAGTGAGCGGCTCCTCTTTGCCCGAACGGACAAGCATGCGGTAGTTGTTATAGGTGTCTTCAAATGGGAAGGGAGCAGGTTTGCGTTTACCTAAAAGACCTTCGGCTGCCAATTGCTCTTCCACGACGGTGGATGCGTACACCGTAAAACCTTCATCCATCCAGGCATGCAGGCTTTCGTTGGAAGCTAAAATCATCTGGTACCAAGAGTGCAATTGCTCGTGGATGCTGACCCCGACTAGGCTCGGGAGAGAGCGTTTGCCTGTAATGAGAGTGGCCATAGGATACTCCATGCCGCCATCGCCGCCCTGGATGAAGCTATACTCTCCGTAAGGATAGCGCCCGAAGCGCTCGTTCATAATGGTGCGAGCGCGATTCATAATGGCAGGTAGCGCCTCCCATGCTTCGTCGTAGCCCTTGTCTTTTTGCCAAAAGAAGCGCATAATGGTGCCGTCATCGGCAGTTATCTTGGTGTGGGTATAGTCCGGGTCAGCTGCCCAGGCAAAGTCGTGCACATTATAAGCCTTGAAATGCCACAGCAATTTATCGCCTGCTGGCCGTTTCACTGTAGCTCCCTCCGGCTCGTATCCATAACCTACTTCTAGGGGATTCTGTAGGTACCCACCCGCCGCCACGATATAGTTTTTGTCTATTTGAATCTTCACGTCATAGTCGCCCCATACGCCGTAGAACTCACGACCAATGTAAGGATTAGTATGCCAGCCTTGGTAGTCGTATTCGCACAGCTTGGGGTACCACTGGGTCATGGAGTAATCAATACCCTCACTATTAAAACGCCCAGAACGACGGATTTGGATAGGCACCTGAGCGTCCCACTCCATTTCGAGCACAGCTGTGCTGTTGGGAAGGATCGGGTCGGGCAGGTCGACTTCCAGAATAGTTTCTACCGTTTCAAATGGAGCAGCTTTGCCGTTGTAAGTTAGTTTTTTGACCTTTATCCACCCTTGTTCTTCGGGCAGCAGGGCAGACAGCCGGCTCTTCCTCATATCTGGGTCGGGGATGTTCTGATTGCGCACATCCATCATGCTGCCTGGTTGGAAAGCATTGAAATAGAGATGATAAAAAACGCGATAGAGCGTATCGGGACTGTTGTTGGTGTACTCCAACCGCTGCGTGCCTCGATACTGGTTTTTCTGAACGTCCATATCAATAAACATCTCGTAGTTGACGCGTTGCTGCCAGCGTTCGGGTTGAGCCCAGAGCCCCGCTCGGTAGATGGTCAGCAACAGTGGGATTCCAAGAAAAGCAAAATAACGTGTGTACATAGCCTGTTTTGTTTCTAGTTTTTGACAAGGTTAAGCCAGTCCGGTTTTCGTTGTTCTAAAAAATCTGACTAATGCCGGGGATTGTTGGGCAAACGCCCTTTTAATGCCACACGGTATGGCTCGTATACGCAATAGAACTTGCTGTCCTGGGAAAAAGCCGCTATCTTCACTGCTAAAGCCGAGGGGGCGCCTATCTTTGCCGCCGAAAAGGTCTGACGTAAAACACGCCTGAACGACATCATGAAGCATCGAATAGCCCTGGCGCTTATCCTCTTAGCCGTGCTGACGCGCCTGTTGCCGCATCCACACAACTTTACACCCATAGGAGCTGTCAGCTTGTTTGGAGCGGCGGTATTTCACCGCCCTTTGCTGGCGCTTATCATTCCGCTTTTGTCGCTTTTCTTGAGCGACCTGTACATTAACAATGTGGTTTACGCCGATTTCTACGACCGCGACCGCTTCGTCTGGTTTGGTTCTGAGTGGGTATACCTTGCTTTCATCCTAATTATAGGGGTAGGGCGATGGTTATTGCATCGCCGCATTACCGCAGGGCGAGTGGGCGGAGCCAGCCTTTTGGCGTCAGCAGTATTCTTCTTAGTTACCAACTTCGGCGTTTGGGTGGGGTCGGGTATGTACCCCCATACGTTTACAGGATTATTAACTTGCTATGCAGCTGGGATTCCATTCTTTGGCAACACGCTACTTGGCGACCTGCTCTACTCGGCAGCTCTCTTCGGTGGATACGCCTGGGCAACGCGCTACTGGGGACAACCTCAGCAAGCGCAAGCAGCGCAGCAAAAGGATTAAACCCTATGATTGAGCGCTCATTGCAACCTAAAAAGGTCTCAGAAAGCCGAACAGTAATGACTGAAATGGTCATGCCGAATGACGCCAATCCCATGGGCAACCTCATGGGGGGGTACCTCATGCGCTGGATGGACATCGTGGCCGCAATTTGTGCGGGACGCCACTGCGAGGCCCACGTCGTCACGGCGGCAGTAGATCATATCTCTTTTCAGAAACCCATTCGAGTTGGAGAAGTCGTTACTCTAGAGGCTTCTGTTACGCGCGCCTTTAACACATCGGTAGAAGTTTACGTGGAAGTGTTTACCAGCGACATCAAGGGGCAAAACCCGCGGCGCTGCAACCACGCCTATTTCACATTCGTAGCCTTGGACGATGAGCGCAAAACGCCCATCGAGGTGCCGCAGGTGCTTCCTCTTTCAAGTGAAGAGCAGTCTCTTTACGAGAGTGCTGCGCGCCGTCGCGAAATTCGCCTCATCCTCTCTGGGCGAATCAAACCTAAGGATGCTACAGAAGTCCGCCGCTTTTTCGCTGACTTGTAACCTCGAAAGGGCTCCTCTTTTGTGCTAACCTCTTATGCGAAACTCGCTTCTTTGGGCAGCTGTGCTGCTTTTCTGGTATGCTTGCCGCGATAGCCAGCAACCAAAGGCCACTTCTCCACCTGCATCGACGCCCCCAGAGGTGCCTACCGATTTCATGGCCTTTTATCGGCAGTTTCACACCGACAGTCTGTTTCAAGTCCAACACATCAGCTGGCCATTGGCCGGTCAGACTACCCAAACAGCGCCAGATGGAACATTGTCTGCCCAACCCACGTATTGGGAACGGGACAAGTGGCGCTTTCAGCGCTTAGTGGACTTCAGTACGGGGGAGTTTAAGCAACAGCTGCTTACTTTGGAGGATAAATATGTTGTTGAGATTATCTCCTACGCAGGAGCCTCTCATTTTGCATTAGAACGCCGCTTTATGCGCCGTAGCGATGGAGCCTGGGAATTAGTCTATTATGCCGACATGCAGGAGCGCTAAAGCACAACGGAGCCGTGTTTCAGAGGACGTTGGCTAACTGCTCTTTTATTTTCTCCAACTCGTCCTTCATCTGCACCACTAGCCGCTGGATGTTTGCATCATAGGCTTTGGCGCCAAGAGTATTAATTTCGCGCCCCATTTCTTGGCTGATGAAGTTAAGCGAGCGGCCAGCGGAGCGCTCGGGGTTCTCCAACTGCTCGAGAAAGTAACGGCAGTGCTGCTCTAAACGCACCTTTTCCTCTGTAAGGTCCATTTTTTCCAAATAGTAAAGGATCTCCTGCTCGAAGCGATTGGCATCCAGATTTTCTTTGCCAAAAACTTCTTCCATATTGGTACGCAAACGCTCGCGCATACGAGCAAAGCGCTCTTGTTCGTAGGGGAGCAGTTCCGAAAGCAGGTTCTGGATATTTTTTACGCGCAGGCGCAAATCTGCACTTAGGGCTTTGCCCTCTTTGAGACGATATTCGCGCAGGTTATTGAGGGCTTGGATGACCACATGGCAAAGGGCCTCGAACTCCTCATCATCCATCTCTGTCGAAGACGAATTGACGACGTTAGGAATGCGCAGAATAGCCAGAAGGATGTCGTCATGTGGCATTTGGAGTTCTTCGGCCAGCCGCTTAATCTCTCGATAGTACCCTTTGAAGAGCCCTTCGTTCAGGCTGACCGCCGCCGCACCATCGGCACTTTGCACCTCAATGAGCAGGTCGAGTTTGCCGCGCTCTGCGTGTTCAAGGATGATGCGCCGCAATTCCAGCTCTTTTTCCTTGTAGTCGCCTAAAAAACGCAGTTTAAGGTCAGTAATCTTGGCATTGAGCGCGCGCACCTCCACCGAGATTATCTTATCTCCGTAATTACCTACGGCTCTGCCGTAGCCGGTCATGGATAAAAGCATAAGTCAAAAAACACCGTCAGAAAAGCACATCATGCAAGGGCCTTGGGCGGGTCAAAGGTAGGTAAAAATCGTTCCGACCAAATTCTGCCGAAAGTATTTTGCCCTGATCCTTCATTATGTTCGGTTAGTCAGTATGTTTGCTGCGAAAAGAGCGGCACTGCCACGTATTTTAATTATTTATTTGAACCTTAGGCGTTAAAATTTTCAGCGCCGGAGAAAAACCTTAATGTGATGTTGGGCACAACAGAAAATTGTCTGAACTTTGCCCACCCTTTTTCGACACCCGTCCTCTTTCGCTACAACACGTTTAAAATCAACAAAATAAAACATGAGAAAGGCTGACCTTGTTAACGCCATCTCCCAAAAGACAGGAGTATCGCGGGTAGATGTCCTGGTAACTATCGAGGCGCTCTTTAAAGAAATAAAGAACAGCCTGGAGTCTGGAGAAAACGTCTATGTGCGAGGTTTTGGAAGTTTTGTCATTAAAAAGCGGGCAAAAAAAATAGGGCGCCACATTAAGATGGGTAAGGCATTAGAAATTCCTGAGCACTACATTCCCTCTTTTAAGCCTGCTAAGACTTTCTTAGAACAAGTCAAAAAAAATGTGCACGCTCTTCCTGCGGACGAGGGTGAGGACGACTAAGGGGCTGATTAAGAAGGAGGAATAGAGATGAACAAGCCGCAATACGCTGCATTAGCCGCCGCTGGTCTGTTGTTTATAATATTGTACTTTGGGTTGAGGACGACCCCACCAGGCTGGAAAATGCAGGAAGCATCGCGAGCCTTGCGCGGTGAACAGGCGAGTGCAGACCAGATAGTTGCTCAGGCAAAAGAGCGCCTGAGTCCAGAGGAACGCTCCGATGTGATGATTCTGGAACAATCTGTAGGCATTGCTGCTGATGACACCGAACGGGCAGAGCGCCTGAAAACCCTCTCTGGCTGGTGGTATGCGCGCGGGCAGCGCGGTGTGGCTGCGGTGGTGGCCGAGCAAGTGGCCGAAGTGCTACCCAGCGATTCTGCGTGGTCGGTAGCGGGGGCTTCCTACTATCAGGCGCTGCAAGGTGAAACAGATACTCGGCTGCGCACATATTACGCCGAGCGCGCTATTCGAGCCTTCGAAAGTGCGGCTTCCCTGGCACCTGAGCAGGTAGAGCATCGGGTGAACATGGCTCTCGTTTATGCTGAAAATCCACCCGCAGAGAACCCTATGAAAGCCGTCCAACTGCTGCGCGACCTTGAGCAAAAGTACCCAGAGAGTGCTTCAGTGTATAATGCCTTAGGACGCCTCGCCCTCAAGACGGGTCAGTGGGAACGCGCCATCGAGCGCCTAGAAAAGGCGCTGGCCTTGGATCCAGCCAATCCTAACACTCCTTGTTTGTTGATTCAGGCTTATGAAAACGCTGGGCAAACAGCCAAAGCAGCTGCACTCGCTTCTAAATGTCAGTAATCTTTTTAATTGTTTAACATTAAATCACTCCTAATTCATCACTATGCCTTGCGGAAGAAAACGCAAACGTCACAAAATCGCTACGCACAAACGGAAGAAACGCCTGCGCAAGAACCGGCATAAGAAGAAAAACCGCTAACTAACAATAGCAGGCGCTCGCACTCTACACAATGAAGAGCAATAGGCATCTTCAAGACGCCAATACGTACACGGATGAGAAGCTGTACTCGCATTAGTGCAGCTTCTCACCTCCGCCCACAGAAACAAGGTGGATCAAAATCTAAGGGCTGTTCCCTGCCCTGTGCGTCGTTTTATTGGCTCATTCTCTTCTCTGACGCCTGCTACTCTGGCCTTTCCTCCGCCACCTTTGCGGGTCTGCGCTCTCGGTTCGTTCGACGAGTATTTCACTAAGTCTCTTTTCGTTCTACCAAAAACCGCTCTCGATTTTCGAGCCATTGCGCATTTAGTCATGGTATTTCCTGGCCCTTACTTTTGAGCCGAATACTGGCCTGCACTATTTCCTGCCAGTGAGGCCTTATGTGCATGCTACAGATGGCTCTTGCGTCTTTCTGCGAGGTTGCGTGAAAATCGTCTTGACATTGTGGAAAAAGAACTCATCATCAACGCCGCACCGACAGGTATTGAAATGGCGTTGCAGGAAAACGGAAAGCTGGTTGAAATCCATTATCAGAAGACCAACACGACCTTTTCTGTAGGGGATATCCTTATCGGAAAAGTTCGAAAACAGATGCCCGGGCTTAATGCTGCTTTCGTGGACATCGGGCACAGGAAGGACGCTTTTTTACACTACACTGACTTGGGCCCCAAGCTCCGCTCATTGCAAAAGTGGACGCGTGGCGTCATGGATGGCAGCTTACATACTCACCGATTAGACAATTTCAAGTTTGAGGAAGATATCGTCAAAACAGGTAAAATTGAGCAAGTGCTCGATAAGCGCCATCCTATCTTGGTGCAAATTCTGAAGGAGCCCATTTCAACCAAAGGGCCGCGGCTTTCTTGCGAAATTAACTTGCCTGGACGCTACATGGTCATTACTCCTTTCGGCAATTCAGTAACCGTTTCGAAAAAAATTGCCGATGCCGAGGAGCGCAAACGCCTTTACACGCTGGCCGAGAGCATTCGCCCCAAGAATTTCAGCATCATCATGCGCACAGCCGCAGAGGGTAAACGCGTGCAGGAACTTCACGAGGAACTCAACATGCTCATGGGGCGGTGGGAAGAAATCTTCAGGCAACTGAAGACGGTCGTACCGCCAGCCAAACTGCTTAGCGAGCTCGACAAGCCCGCCAGCATTCTACGCGACTTGCTATCGGATTCTTTCAGCCGCATTGTAGTGAACGAACGCGAGCTATACTCAGAAATCAAAGCGTATTTGCAAAGCATCAGCCCTGATCAGGTGGGCATCCTCCAACTGTATACCGGTAGTCGTCCTATCTTCGACGCCTTTGGCATTACCCGCCAGATAAAAGCCTCTTTTGGAAAGACCTTTACTCTACCCAGTGGAGCCTACATCGTCATCGAACGTACGGAGGCTATGCATGTCATTGACGTGAACAGTGGACATAAAATGACCACTCACGACGTAGAGCAGACCATTTTTAAGACAAATTTGGAAGCCGCTGAAGAGATTGCTCGCCAAATCCGCTTGCGCGATATCGGTGGACTCATTGTGATAGACTTCATTGACATGAAGAATACTGAGCACCGCAAGCAACTGGCGAAAGCCATGGAAGAGTTCATGCGCAGCGACCGCTCACAGCACACCATCTTGCCGCTATCCAAATTCGGTCTGATGCAAATTACTCGCGAGCGCGCCCGTCCAGAAGTAACTATAGATACCGCCGAAATCTGTCCAGCTTGTGGGGGCTCGGGCAAGGTGAATGCTACTATTTTGGTCACCGACGATATTGAGCGCGACCTGGAGTTCATTATGCAGTCCAGGCCTAAAGGCGACCTTTACCTACGGGTACATCCGTTTGTAGAGGCGTATTTGTTGCGGGGATGGCCTAATTACCGCTGGCGATGGTTCCTCAAGTACAGTAAGTGGGTACGCATCGTTCCATCTTCTGACTACGCGCTAACGGAGTACCGGTTTTTTATCAATAATGAAGATGAAATTCGCCTCAGCTGACGGCGCTTACCTTCCTTTCTGAGGGCTGTATACGCTCGCGCAGGAGCGACCAGAACTTGCTCGAAGCAAAGCGCTCGGGCGAAATACGGCTCATGTGCGGCGCAGAGCAGGCGTCTTTAGCCAGATAAATCTTGCCGTCCCATTTCCACACCAGCTGGTCCAGTTGATGCACCAGCGCCGGGAGCTCTGGTGTCCGTGGGAAGTCCAGAGCCAAAGAGTAGCCGCGCTCTGGGAAACTGTGGATAGCCTCCTTGGGCCTGTCGCCATGCCGCTTGATTACACACAAAAAAGGAGCCACACCGCTAGAGTGTATCAGCTCGAGCGCCAGTTGAAACCCTCGAAGGCTGTGCTTTTCAGGTAAGATAAACTGATATTGTATGAAACCGCGGCGCCCATACAACCGGTTCCAATGGTGCACGCGGTCCAAGGGGTAAAAGCACTGCTCCAGATCTACACGCTGCTCGCCGTTGGTAGCGCGAGCGTAATACCACCGATTATGGAGCCAAATAAGCGATGAATGGAGCAAAAAATTCGGCGCATAAACTGGTAAGCTCAAAGTGCGACGCGTTGGAAAGGCCAATAGCTTCGGTGTTGCTTCTGTCTGATGCTCGGCTAACAGGAGCACACCTCGACCCAATTGGCGGCCGCGCGCCAAGCCATCAACCCAGGCAACAGCATAAGGCCAAGAGCAATTAGCTTCAAAGGCAGCGAGCAAGGCTTCGATGTCGCCTACTTTTATAGTACGCTGTCGCAAAAATACCGAGGAAATGCGCATCAACTGAAAACGCACCGACAGGATGACTCCCGTCCAACCCATACCGCCGCAGGTCTGCCAAAAAAGTTCACTGTTCTCCTGGGGCGAGCAGCGCACGATGGCCCCATCAGCACACAACAACTCAAAGTCTATTAGCCAGTTGGAGAAACAGCCTTTGTGTGGATGATTTTTCCCGTGAACATCGCAGGCTACGGCCCCTCCTACTGTAATGTAGCGTGTGCCCGGTGTAACGTGAAAAAACCATCCATGGGGTACAATAACCTCCAGCAAATCAGCCAGCAGGACACCCGCTTCTACCCACACGATGCCGTTCTGCGCGTCAAAACTGAGAATGCGCTTTAGCCGCAGCGTACTAATGACCTGATGCCCTAAAGCCGCATCGCCGTAACACCGTCCATTGCCCCGCGCAATCAGCCGCTCTTGTTCTAGGACAATTGCTTTTGCTTCTTCGATAGAACCAGGAAAATGCACTTCTGCAATGGTCTTGGGATAATTGCCCCAATTACTCAATTCCATGCGCCGGCGCTCCATGACCCACTCTGTCCTTACACTACCGCCTCAAAGCCGATTTTTTTCGATAAGATCGAATAAATCGTCCCGATAGTTTTTGCCAATGGGAAGCAATTTGGGCTTGCCGCGCTCCATGACCTCCACCATGTTACCGTCCACTGCGGCAATCTTATCTAAAGCCACAATGTAGGAGCGATGAATGCGGCGAAAGCGACCCGGGGGCAGTTTTTCCTCGAGGCTCTTCATGGTTTGCAGGGTGATAATGCGGCCCTGCACTTGACTGATAATCACATAGTCTTTCAGTCCTTCGATGTAAATGACATCGTCAAAATTGACCTTGACGAGCTTTTTATCGGCTTTTACAAAAAAGAACTCTCCAGACTCGAAGCTGCTGATTAGCTGGCTTTCCCGCTCTTGCAACTCCGCTTGCTCAATAGCTTTGTTCACGGCCTTTAGAAAACGCTCGAATGATATAGGCTTAAGCAAATAATCCAAGGCACTAAGGTCAAAACCCTGCAACGCGTAGTTGGCGTATGCCGTGGTAAAAACCACCATGGGTGGGTGCGTAAGCGTCTTAACGAAGTCAATGCCGGTCAGCTGTGGCATTTGGATATCGAGAAAAACCAGGTCCACATCGTGCTTTTTAAGGGCCTCATTAGCCTCAATGGCATTAGAGCAGCGTTGGACAAGCTTTAATTCGGGGATTTGCTGGATATAAGTTTCGAGCACATCCAAAGCCAACGGTTCATCGTCTACAATAAGGACGTTTAGCATAGGGAAATCTACGTGGGGTGTGAAGGTGTAAACAGTTTCGGGCACAGAAGTAACGGAATAGCAAAAGTGCGCACAAAAGCGAAAAGATTACTTACCCTCCAAAGGCTTTTTTCTGGTCGGGTGATTAATCCAACGTCATATACAGGTTTACGACATAGCGCTGAGATTCGTCCCAAATATCCAGACGATACCGCCCTGGGTAGAGAAGGTCTAACCGTTGACGGACATTGACCAAACCAATGCCGCCGTTGGAAGGCTGTTCAGCGGGCGCTGGAGTCTCTGGTTTGCTGTTTTCGATGGAAAAATGCAGGTTTTTTCCCTCTACGCGCAAATACAGACGCACGTATCCTTTGTCACGCGTTTGGCGGTTCAGACCGTGTTTAAAGCTGTTTTCCAAAAAGGGTACAAAAATGAGGGGCGCAATCATTTGGTCGCTGATAAAGCCTTCCGTAGAAAAACTGATGTCCGCACCTTTCGGCTGGCGCAAGCGCTCTAGGTCTAAATAATTGTGGATGTACTGTACCTCGCGCTCCAACGGCACCTGACGCTCATTGCACTCATAGAGCATGTAACGCATAATTTCCGATAATTTGAGCACAATTTCTGGTGCTTTATCGCTCTTTTTCAGCGTAAGTGCATAGAGATTGTTGAGGGTGTTAAAAAGGAAATGCGGGTTTATCTGGCTTTTTAAGAAGCGCAGCTCTGACTGAATGTTCTGTGTCTGAAGAATTTGTTTCTCTTGTTGGTAGCGCCACCAGTCTGTGATAAGGCGCAGCACTGTAGAAGTTAGCGTAACTAAGACACTGCCGGCATACAGGTTCAGCTGGGCGTCTACTAACGCCTGTTGCCATTCAGGATAACCGGAGAACTTAAGATACAGTGCTAACACACGGATGGGGGTAATTGCGGCGCACGCCACGAGCACCAATACTAAGTACAACAATACGTGTTTAGCTAAGTACCGCGGGATGAGGTACAGCAGGTTGAAGTACACCAGTATGGCAAAGAAGCCCAGGTTAATCAGCTCATTGCTAAGGACAAACCAAAGGCTTAGATGGGGAGAGTATCCCATCCAAAGCAAAATGCCCAGGAGCATCAGCCAGAATAACGTATGGTAAACGGGCCGGAAAATGAGCCATCTGTAGAGACGTTCGAGAATACGCTGGGCTTTCATGAAGTCCAATAAATTGAGTACAAAACAACGCACTGTCCCTCACGGCAGCGCAATGTTTATATAAAAACTAAGCATTGGCAGACAAAGCTCGTCTTTAAAGCGAGAGATGACTGCTCTTTTATTGAATAAACCACACCCTCCGCCCTCGTTCAACAAGCGCTCTAATCGCTCAACAAGGACAGGGCTAAAAGTGTACCATCAGAAGAGGAACACGTTCTTACGGTTGACTTTTCTGCGGCAACCAGTAGAGTACTACCCGGCTATCGGGCTTAAAATACTGGCGCGCTACGCGCTGAATATCTTCACGGGTTATCTTTCGATATCGCTCAATTTCAGTGTTTATCAAATTGGCGTCCCCGTAATACATTTTATAATTAGCCAGGCTTTCGGCGATACCAGCCACGGTGTTATTCGCGGTAATAAAGTCATTCTCAATCTGGTTGAGCACCTTCTGATATTCGCGCTCTGAGATGAGGTTCTGCTGCACATCCGCAATGATGGCGTTCATGGACGCCTCCAAATCGGCAGGGTTCACCCCTAAATTGGCGATAGCATACATGATACTGGGGCCCGGATCTTCTAAAGCAAAGGAAAAAGACCCAGCGGCCAGGGCTTTTTGTTCTTCATTGACCATTTTTCGCTGCAGACGGCTGCTCTCACCTTGGCTAAGCAGTGTAGAGAGCATTTGTACGGCATAGTAATCGGGGGTGCCTTGCGCCGGTATGCGATAAGCCAGTATAACTGCTGGTAGTTGCACGTTGTCGTAGAATGTATCGCGCACCTCATGCGTCAAAGGTGGCTCAACCACTTTAGGGCGGTAGATTTCGCCTTGGCCACGCGGAATATCGCGAAAGTAAATGTCAACCAGTTTTTTGGTTTGCTCAATGTCAATGTCACCGGCAATAGAGAGGATAGCATTGTCTGGGCGATAAAAGTCCTTGTAAAACTGCACATAATCTTCCTCTTGGGCAGCATCCAGGTGTTCCATCGAGCCAATAACAGAGTGCTTGTAGGGATGGACGGAATAAAGGCGCTTCATGGTTTCTTCCAGTAGACGCCCATAGGGCTGATTATCCATCCGCTGACGGCGCTCTTCCTTCACCACCTGGCGCTGGGTTTCGATGCCTACCTGCTCCACCTTGGCATGCAACATACGCTCGCTTTCGAGCCACAGCCCTAAAGCCAGCTGGTTACTGGGTAGCACTTCGTAATAATAGGTGCGGTCGTACCACGTATTAGCGTTATTGTAGCCACCAGCACGGCTAATGTAATCGTCAAACTCGCCGCGTGCTATGTTCTCAGAACCTTCAAAAAGCAAGTGCTCAAAGAAATGCGCAAAACCCGTGCGATCGGGCTTCTCGTTTTTCGAACCCACGTGATACATTACCGATACAGCCACAATGGGTGTAGAGTGGTCCTCGTGCAGGATGACGTGTAAGCCATTAGGGAGCGTGTACTCAACAAATTTGATGTTCTGTCCAGAAAGTAGAGCTATAGCGCCTACTGCCAGCAGGATACTCAATGTTTGTTTTTTCATGACGTCTGAAAGTAATTTTAAAAAACAGGGGAACAAGGGAAAGGTTAAGCGGCTACAAAAATGCGCATCCCTAAACGTTCTTCGGTGCTTCTTGCTTAGCAATAGGGTCAGGCAGTCTCTGCAGAGATTTCCCGAGTAGGGCGATATGACATAACCCAAAGCCCAGCGAAAGTGAGCAATCCATTGAGGAGAATAGTCAGAAAGCCAATGTCGAACCACTGCTTAGAGCCCACCTCTATACCCCACGTCAGCAAAGGCGCCAACGTGCACACCAACACTACTGCCGGAATCTCCACAGGCGTCCGGCCTAGGCGTGGAATACGCAGCGACCATAGGTGCAGCCGGCGTTGTGTGAACAACCCAAAACTATATAGCCCTAACAGCGGCCCATAAGTGTAGCCCGCGATTTTGAAAATGAGGGTAATGACAGCGCCACTGCTGAATGCCTTGAGCAATAAGATAATGGCGATGAACGCTACGGAAAAGCCCAAGTGCACTAACGTGCGTGCTCGGCGCTGTTGTGCTGCAGTGGCGTCGTTGTAGGCGCGCTTTTCGTTTTCTGTAGCATAAGGGTCAGGATGTTGACTTTTCTTTTCGAAATTGAGAAAGTCTACGCAGAACGACGTAGTCAGAGCGGTCAGCGCACTGTCGGAGCTGGCGTAGGTGCTGGCAATAAGCCCCAACACGAAGAAGACACCCGCGGCCGTCTCCAGGTGATAAAAGGCGATTTTAGGATACAACTCGTCGGTGCGCTCTGGCAATTCAATCCCGACCGTTGTAGCATACATGTAAAGTAGCGCACCCAAAGTCAGAAAAGCCAAGTTGATGATGACCAGGTAGATACAGAAAACGAACATGTTCTTTTGTGCCGCGCGAATGTCTTTGCAAGCCAGATTTTTCTGCATCAGGTCTTGGTCCATACCAGTCATTACGATCGCAATAAGGGCGCCACTGACAAATTGCTTCACGAAGTGGTTAGGGTCTCCGGCAAAGTTGTCAAAGAAAAACATCTGCCCGTATCGGCTGTCGCGCACTGCGGGCCAAATATCGAATACACTAAGCGACAAAGCCTTGCCCACGGTCACTACTGTCCAGCCCACCGCTATCAGGAAAAACGTGGTCATAATGGTGTCCGTCCAGATGATGGTCTTCAAACCTCCCTTGAAGGTATAACCATAGATAAGGGCTAACATGAACACTACCGTCAAGACAAAAGGAATCCCCAGCGGCTCAAAAACAAAGCGCTGGAGTACCAAAGCTGCCAAAAACATGCGGGTAGCTGAACCTAGCGTGCGCGATAAGATGAAAAAAGCAGCTCCTGTTTTGTAGGACCAATAGCCCAGCCTATGTTCCAAATAGGTGTAAATGGAGGTCAACTGAAGGCGATAATACAGTGGCATCAGCACCGTAGCGATAAACAAATAGCCTAACAGATAGCCCAAAACTACCTGCATATAGCCAAAGCTGCGATTGACACCTGTTTCCAATCCCACCGCGCCAGGTACGGAGATGAACGTAACCCCGCTAATGCTGGTCCCAATCATAGCGTAAGCTACCACGTACCAAGGCACACGCCGATTAGCTAGAAAGAAGCCCTCGTTGCCTACGTTGCGCCCTGTGAGGAGAGCTACTCCAGCCAACATGGCAAAGTAGAGCAGCAAAATACCAAGCACTAAACCCGGGGTAAGATGTCCGCCCATGTCATTCTTTGTTCAGGGTCGCGCCCCGACGGCGGCAAAGATAGTGGCCATTTTTAGCCTTGCAATAGCCCACCCGATGCCTGAATCTACCAGCGCACCACCGCCTGTGCTGCGAAGTCATTGGGAGACGAGATTTTTTTTGAATTAAAAATAAAATTCTAAATGCAGCATTTTTCGCTAAAAAATCACTCATCTTTGCGACTAAAAAGACCAAGAGAGACTAAAACCCTAAAAAAATAAATACTCAAAGAGCATTTTTCGCTAAAAAAAGCCAATATGGCGCACTTTTCGCTAAATAACCATTGAACTAATACGCCATCCTTTCACCTACTTTTTACCCGATCTTACCCATGTCACACACTCGTTTTAGTGCTCTGCAGGCCATCGAAAATCGAATAGACCTGCTACCCGAGGATGTTGCCGAGAAAGAGAGCGTCAGCATTGCCTCCTATTTTGGCCAAAATGTGTTTAACGATGAAGCAATGCGCCGCTTCCTACCTGAAAACGCTTATTTGAGCGTAAAAGCGGCCATTCAAAGCGGCCAAAAACTGAACCGCGACGTAGCCGATGTCGTGGCTAGCGGTATGAAAGAATGGGCGCAATTGAAAGGCTGTACCCACTTTGCCCATTGGTTTCAACCCCTCACGGGCAAGACAGCCGAGAAGCACGACTCCTTCTTCACCATGACCCACGATGGGCGCGTCATCGAAGAGTTCACGGGAGCAGCCCTAGTACAGCAAGAGCCCGATGGCTCGTCCTTCCCTTCGGGGGGCATGCGCAGCACTTTCGAAGCACGCGGATACACCGTTTGGGATCCTTCCAGCCCTGCCTTCATTATGGACGTAGGCGGCGGTAAAACGCTGTGCATTCCTACCATCTTTGTGACTTACGATGGCCTAGCTCAAGACTATAAACTGCCCCTGTTGCGCTCGCAAGCATTCTTGGACAAGGCTGCTGTGCCTATATGCCAGCTATTCAATCCCCAAATTACCAAAGTAACTGCAACGCTGGGATGGGAGCAAGAGTACTTCGTCGTGGATGAGGCACTGTTCAATGCCCGTCCCGACTTAGTTATGACAGGTCGCACCCTCTTAGGCCGCCCTGCTACCAAACATCAGCAACTGGAAGACCACTACTTCGGCTCCATTCCAGAGCGCGTTTACCTATTCATGCGCGACCTGGAAACAGAGTGTCACCGCTTAGGCATCCCAGTACGTACGCGTCACAACGAGGTAGCACCCAGCCAGTATGAAGTGGCCCCCGTGTTTGAGGAAATCAACGTGGCTGTTGACCATAACCAGCTACTCATGGACATCATGGAGCGCATAGCACGGCGTCACAAACTGCGTGTGCTGCTGCACGAAAAACCCTTTGCTGGCATCAACGGTTCGGGAAAGCACAACAACTGGAGTCTTTCCACCAACACCGGGGTCAACCTCCTGTCGCCTGGTGATACACCTAGCCGCAACTTGCGCTTCCTGACTTTTTTTGTCAATACCATTATGGCCGTATACCGGTATGCCGACCTGCTGCGCGCCTCTATAGCCCACGCAGGTAATGACCATCGCCTCGGCGCTAACGAGGCTCCGCCGGCCATCATCTCCGTATTCATCGGCGAAGCCATGACACGCCTCCTCAACCGCATTGCTGACGGTAAAAAAACGGATGACGCCGCCGTCAAACGCGCCCTCGACCTTATTAGCAAACTCCCTAACCTTGAGCTGGACAACACCGACCGCAACCGTACCTCACCCTTTGCCTTCACAGGCAACAAATTTGAAATTCGCGCCGTCGGCTCCTCGCAAAACTGCGCCGCTCCTATGACGGTCATGAACACCATGGTAGGTTTACAGTTGCTTGATTTCAAGCACGATGTAGACCGCCTCATGGCGAAAGGCACAGAAAAGGATGAAGCCATCCTGATGGTTCTCAAAAAGTACATTCGCAAGATGAAGCCCATCCTATTCGAGGGCAACAACTACTCCGAGGAATGGAAAGAAGAAGCAGCACGCCGCGGCTTGTCTAACCACACTAATACGCCTGAAGCGCTGGCCGTATTGGCTTCGCCAGAGGCTGAGGCTTTTTACGCGCGCTCTGGAGTATTGGACAAGCGAGAGCTGAAGGCCCTTTACCGCGTGCAATTGCACGCCTACTGTACCAAGCTCGACATTGAAGCCAAAACGCTCACGGAAATGATACAAACCCTCGTAGTGCCTGCCGTTGTGCGTTACCAGACTGAGCTGGCCCACAATGTGGCGGCTTTGCAACAGGCTGGTCTGGACGATGCTATCCAGCTACAGCGCGAAATGTTGCAGCAGATCGCCAGACACTTGCAGATTATCCGCGACGGCTTAGAGCAAATGCATAAGGCGCAAGCCAAAGCTCATGAAACAGAGGACTTGCTGGCCAAAGCTCGCATCTTCTGCTATGAGGTAAAGCCGCAAATGGAACGTATACGCACCGCGGCTGACGAGCTTGAGGGACTAGTGGACGACCAGTACTGGCCTTTGGTGAAATACCGCGAACTGCTATTCATTCGCTGAAGACGACCAGCATAGACAGTTGCCAACGGGCAATCCGCGCGGGTGGTGCACCATCGCATCGGTGCACCACCCGTTGTTTTTATCATCTTGGCTGCTCGATTCATCGCGACCTCGAGTCACCTCCGTTACCTTTGCCCTCATGCCTGCTTACCCTACTTCTCAGCGCCGCTTGCCGGCAGAGTGGGAGCCGCAAAGTGCTGTGCAGCTGACGTTTCCTCATGCCCATTCCGACTGGGCTCCTATGCTGGAGGAAGTGCTGCCCTGCTTTGCAGCCATTGCCAACGCCATTAGTCGCTATCAGGCGGTACTCGTTGTGTGCAACGATGCCGATGAAGTGCGTCCTTGGCTTCGCGAGGTGCCGCCCGAGCGGCTACTTATTGCCGAAATTCCCTCCAACGACACCTGGGCGCGCGACCACGGCGGTATTACCATTTGGGAAGAAGGTCGCCCTGTGGTGCTCGATTTCTTCTTCTCTGGTTGGGGGCTAAAATTCCCAGCCCATCTGGATAATCTTATCCCGCGAAAATTATGGGAAGCCGGACTACTGCACGCCGAACACCGCTACATCGGTTTGCTGCTCGAAGGCGGCGGCATCGAAAGCGACGGACAGGGTACCCTCCTGACGACAACGCAATGTCTGCTATCGCCCAACCGCCACCCACACTTAAGCCGAGAACAACTCGAGGAGCAACTACGTGACTTGTTCGGCCTGCAACGGGTACTCTGGCTTGAGCATGGCTATCTGGCTGGCGACGACACAGACGCCCACATTGACACCTTGGCGCGCTTTTGCTCGCCGAACACCATCGCTTACGTACACTGCCCTAATCCTGATGACGAGCACTACGAAGCCTTGGCCGCTATGGAGTGCCAACTCCAGCAATGGACTACCCTCGAAGGGCATCCTTACCATTTAGTACGCCTGCCCTGGCCCGATGCTTGCTACGCTACCGACGGGCATCGCTTGCCAGCCACTTACGCCAACTTCCTCATTATCAACGGCGCTGTATTAGTGCCTACCTACCGCGTGCCGCAGGACGAAGATGCCCTCGCCTGCCTGCGTGCGTGCTTTCCCGACCGCGAGGTTATAGGCATCGACTGTCGCCCACTCATTGAGCAGCATGGCTCGTTGCACTGCATCACTATGCAATACCCTGTTGGCGTTGTTCGTCGATGACATTTACCGCTATGGACTATGCTAATATCTTGAAAAGCATTGCCGAAGATACCGCGTCCCTGCAAGGTGAGGGACATGTAGCCACCTACATCCCAGAGCTGGCCAGTATGCCACCGCATCATTTTGGCATGGCGCTCATCACCTTGTCGGGCGAGTGCTTCGCCGTAGGTGACGCTCACCTGCGCTTTTCTCTTCAAAGCATATCCAAGGTGCTGACTTTAGTGTTGGCCATTCAACGTGTAGGCGAACGTCTGTTTGAACGAGTCGGGCGTGAACCTTCGGGCAACCCTTTCAACTCGCTAGTACAGCTTGAATATGAGCACGGCATTCCTCGAAATCCCTTCATTAATGCTGGTGCTTTGGTAATCACTGATGTCCTCCTCGAACACCTGCTCCACCCAACTCAGGCCGTACTCGACCTAGCCCGGCAATTAGGG
>JBEQAD010000007.1:0-28446 GCA_041640515.1 Saprospiraceae bacterium
CAGAAGAGTTTTTTTTTGAGAAAAAACGGCAGCGCTGCCACTACCCGCCCGCCATGAAAAGCCAGCGTCGCAGACCAATGCGCCGGGCCACACACGGCATCCAGATAGTAAGGCTGCAGAAAAATGGGCAAGTCGGGCGCCTCAGCAGCAAAGCGTCGGTAAGCTGCTTGCCTTTGGGCGTGTTCCGTTTCGATGTAGTCCATCATCAGAAGCCGGCGAAATAGTTGACGTAAAAGCCGCTGCCGCCCGTGCTGCGCCAGCTGTATTCGAAGCGGGCCACAGCGTTGTAGAAAGCAACCACATTCAGCCCAAACCCATAGCCGCGCAGCAGGCGATTGTTGAGCGGGTTATCGGCCGCAAAGAACGGGTCGCGGGCATAACCAGTATCGTGATGCAACGCAAAAAACGCTCGGATGGGCAGGTGATTGGCCATGGGAAACCATTTACCGAGGTACAGATACTTGTCGAACAGCAGGAAACGCAGCGAGCCTTTCTGCACAAAAAAGTCGAGGCCATCCACCACAAAGAACTCATAGCCACGCACAACGTCGCTGCCGTAGCCCAACGCCTGGTTGTTGTAGAAGGGCGGCTGGCAGCGCGGCCAACTAAGGCGGCCTTTGAGCACCAGCTCGGCACTCCAGCGCCGGCCCAGAGGCCTATAGTAGCGCCCCTCGGCAGCCAGGCGGAAAAGATGCAGGTCGTCGGAGGGCAGCAGCCCGTTTTGGCGCAGCTCCAGCGCGAGCATCCAGCCTTTGAGAGGATAAGGGCGCGCGTCACGTAGGTCAGCAACGAAGCGGTATAGGGCGCTCACATGGCGCTGCTTCGTGCGCGAGGAGCCGAAGAAATGTGGGTTCAGCTGGCGGGCTACGGTGTCGCTGGCCTGGTTGTGGTGGTATTCCAACGCGAAGGTGTGCGTCGTCAGCAGCTTAGGCCGCCAGTAGAGCGCCAAATGCGCATACAGTCGCTGGCGCATCCACTGCTCAGGGTCGGCAATGAACTGCTGGCGGTTTTCTCGGGTAATGTACTGCACCTCGCGGTTGCGGCTAAATCCCACGGCTGCGCGGAAGCCGAGGGTTTGGCTTCGGTTGAACCAAGGGCGCTCATAGGAAGCCTCATAGCGGTTGGTGTAGCCAAAGTTGAGGTTTATTTTCAACACATCAGCCCAGCCGCTGAGATTGAGGTGAGCCGAACTGATGCCGTAGTTAACCCGCTTGAGCGAGCGGTTGAAGTCGGTCCACCATACGTTGAAGTTTCGGTCGGCCAGTTCGAAAACAGGGATGGGGTAAACGTACCATATCTCCTTGAGCCACAGGCGAACGGCCAGTTGTCCGCTAGGCTCGAGCACCTCCAGGTGGATGATAGAGTGCGCAAAAAGGCCAGTATTCATGACGCGCAAGCGGTTGCGCTCCAACGTTTCCGCCAAATCGGTCAAGGGCAGGGTATCCCCTGCCTGAAATTCGAGTTCGCGCAAAATGAGCTCTGCTCGCGTGCGGTAGTTACCTTCCAGCACAATAGTGTCAATGCGCACCCACAGACCGGCCTGCCCGTTCCTTTGGGCAGCCAGAGAAGCGGCTACAGTCAGCGCGCCAGCGATGAGCAGGGCTGATTTTTTCATTTTTTCCTTCAAAAAACACCCCAAACGAGGTACCCTCGCCGCAAAATAGCTTTTCGACTAGCTCTGGCGCCCTGCAAACTCCCCTCTCCTACCATAACTACAAATCGTCAGCATCTTTGGCTAAAATGGAGCGGCATTGGTTGCAAATAAACAACGCTGCGAACAAATTTTGGCTGCATCCTGTTGATTTCCTTATTATTGCGCCATATTCTGGCGCTACTGCCTCGACGCACCATGATTGACCTGCTGCAAAACCACGTTCTCTTCGCCCTATTGTGGACGATCGCCGTACTGGCGGGTCTGCTCATTGGCTGGAACTGGCGCGCTGCCTGGCCCGAGCGCACGCTGGCGCGCCAACTGGAGCGCATCACTAACGAGCGCAACGCGCTGGCACGCTTGTACACCCAGGTGAAGTATTACTACGACCTGCGCGAAGTAGACCTGCGCAAGGTGTCGATCGAACTGGGCAACTTGCGCGAGCAAATGCAACAGTACGAAGCCGAGCGCAGCTTATTGCTTGAGGCGGCACAAGCTAACATTGCTCGCCTGGAACAGGCCGAAGCTGAGGCTGCTCGCCTGGCCTCTGAAGTGGTGGCCTTAGAAACCAATAATCGGCGTCTGACCGAAGAAAACCACCGCCTCCACACGGAGCTGGAAACCCTGCGCACCCAAACCAGCGGCTGGCAACGCCTTCATGCGGACTTCGCCACTGCTCAACACCGCCTGCAAGCCTTAGAAGAGCGCAACCTCCTCCTTGAGCAGGAACGCCGCCAACTGCGCGACCAACTCGCTATCGCTCGCGCTCGTATCGAGCAACAATTGCGCGAACTAGAACATTACGCCCAACAGGTGCGCCAACTCATGGAAAGCGCTCGCGCCTCCGACGCTTTCTCTGAGCCAAACCAAACCCGCCCACAAAGTGACGATCTATCCCGTATCAACGGCATCACACCCGAGGTTGCCCGCCGCCTCAATGAGCTGGGCATCCATTCCTTCGTCCAGGTAAGTCAATGGGACGACGACGACATTCTCAACATCGCCCGCGCGCTGGACATTTCCTTTGTTCGCATCGTCCAGGAAAACTGGGTCGGCCAAGCGCAAACCCTCGTTACCGGCATGCCTTAGCGCTGCGCGCTTCTTCGCTGAAACTTTTTCGCCCGCCGGCGCTGCGCCTGAGGCGTTCATCCAAACCATGCGGCGCAGTACTCCTCTTTGGTCTTTGTGCAACAAGAGGTGCCCTACTTTTGCTGCACTTAACCTTCTCTGTGCTATGCGCTCTTGCCTTTTTTACCTCTCTTCTTTGCTGTCCTTGCTGGGGCTGCCGTTGTTTACAGCAGCCCAGCCTACCTTCCCAAAGGCTGCCCCGTCTGACCAGCGCGAGCGCGCCTACGCCTTCGTCCATGCTACCCTTTATCGCGACTATCAAACCCGCCTTGACAGCGCTACCCTCGTGGTGCGCAAGGGAAAAGTAGAGGCCTGCGGTAAAGGCGTGGCAGTGCCCAAGGACGCTGTGGTGTTGGATTGCGCCGGTAAGACCATCTACCCCGCTTTCCTTGACCTGTACGGCGCGGGCTACGGGCTGCCGGCAGCAGCGCGCTCGGAGGCGCGCAATCCATTTAATACGCCGCTCCAGCCCTATTCTAACAAAAAAGGCGCCTACGCTTGGAACGAGTCGCTCAAACCCGAATTTAATGCCGCTGACGTCTTCTCAAACGACAGCAAGGCGGCAACCGAATGGCGCCGACTGGGCTTTGGCGCCTTGCTTACCCATCAAGCCGACGGCATCTCGCGCGGCACGGGCGCCTTGGTGACACTGGGCGAAGAGCGCGAACACCACACGTTGCTGACTCCACGCGCAGCGCATCACTTATCGCTACGCCGCGGCAACACTGCGCAAGCCTATCCCGTCTCGCTCATGGGTGTTATCGCCTTGCTGCGTCAGACCTACTTAGACGGCGAGTGGTACCGTACCGTCGGTGCTGCTCAGGAACGCAACTTGTCCCTCGAAGCGTGGAATCGCGTGCAAGAACTCCCGCAAATTTTCGAAGCTGGCGACAAGCTGGAAATCCTGCGCATCGCCCGCCTTGGGCAGGAGTTCAACCGCCGCTACCTCGTCAAGGCTGCTGGCGATGAATACCAACGCCTCGAGGAAATAAAAGCAGCCGGACTCGCCGGGTTGATTGTTTCCCTCAAATTTCCCGATGCTCCGGAAGTGCGCACACCTTTCGACGCCGAAGACATCTCGCTGGCCACCCTGCTGCACTGGGAATTAGCCCCCACCAATCCTGCCCGGGTGGCCGCTGCAGGCATCCCTTTCGCTTTAACAGCTGGCGACCTGTCAGACAAAAAGCTGTTCTGGCCCAACCTGCGCAAAGCCGTAGAGTACGGCCTGTCTGAAACTGACGCCCTCAAAGCGCTCACATGGCAACCCGCCCAGTTCTTGAAAGCCCAGGAGCAATTGGGCAGCCTAGACCCCGGCAAATGGGCAAACTTCTTCATCGCCAATGGTAATATCTTTAAAAGCGATACCAAAATCACTGAGACCTGGGTGCAAGGCCAGCGCTTTGAAATTGCCCCTGACCCCGGTGTTGACCTGACCGGAACGTACCGCCTCTCTGTGGACACAACCACCTACAACCTGACCGTAAAGGGCAAACCCGAATCGCTGGAAGCGCAGCTGATGCGAGCCGATAGCAGCACCATCAAGGCGACAGTGGCCTATAGCAACGGCTTAGTAACGCTTTCCTTCCAGCCCGATACTGCGCGCAAAGCGTTCTTCGCCCTCACCGGCGAGGCCCGTGCCGAACGCTGGAGTGGGCGCGGTACCACTCCCGAAGGTACCTGGATAGCCTGGAGTGCCGAGCGCACCGGCAACGCTCCGCCCGACCGAGGCCGCCCGGAAAAAGCCCCCGCAAAACTCGAACTGGGCGACGTCATTTATCCCTTCGCTGCTTTTGGGCGCAAAGAGCGACCCTCAGCTCAAACCTATCTCATCCGAAACGCTACTATCTGGACAAATGAGCGCGAGGGCATTCTGCGCAACACCGACGTGCTCATCTCAGGCGGCAAAATCCGTCGCATCGGCCGCAACCTGCCCATTCAGGACGACGCGGTGGTGGTGGACGGCACAGGCAAACACCTGACCGCCGGCATCATTGACGAACACTCGCATATTGCTATCTCGCGCGGCGTCAACGAAGGCACGCAGGAGTCCAGCGCGGAAGTCCGCATCGGCGATGTGGTGGATTGCGACGATGTCGAGATTTACCGCCAGCTGGCAGGAGGCGTCACTGCTTCCCACCTGCTGCACGGCTCCGCCAATCCCATCGGCGGCCAGACCCAACTCATCAAGATGCGCTGGGGCGCTGCGCCAGAGGACATGAAATTTCCCGGCTGGCCCGGGCAGATTAAGTTCGCTCTTGGCGAAAACGTCAAGCAGAGCAACTGGGGCGAAAACCAACGTACCCGCTATCCGCAAACACGCATGGGCGTTGAGCAAGTGTATGTAGACTATTTCTCCCGCGCTCAGGAATACCTCAACCAAACACTCTCAGGTCAACCCTACCGCAGAGATTTGGAGCTGGAGGCCCTGGCTGAAATTCTCCAAGGCAAGCGCTTCATTACTTGCCACTCCTACGTGCAAAGTGAAATACTCATGCTCATGCGAGTGGCTGAGCGTTTCGGCTTCCGCGTCAACACCTTCACGCACATTCTCGAGGGTTACAAAGTAGCCGACCGCATGCGCCAGCACGGCGTGGCGGCCAGTACGTTTAGCGATTGGTGGGCCTATAAATTTGAAGTCTATCAGGCCATTCCATACAATGCCGCCCTCATGCACCGCCAGGGCGTGTTGGTGGGCATCAACTCCGACGACGCCGAAATGGCGCGCCGCCTCAATCAGGAGGCCGCCAAAGCAGTCAAGTACGGCGGCGTGAGTGAAGAGGAGGCGTGGAAAATGGTTACCCTCAACCCGGCCAGGATGCTCCGCGTAGACGATCGCGTGGGCAGTGTCAAAGTGGGTAAAGACGCTGACCTCGTCCTATGGAGCGACCATCCGCTTTCCATCTACGCCCGCGCCGAAAAGACGTGGGTGGACGGCGTCAAGTATTTCGACTTAGAGGAGGATCGCCAATGGCGTGAGTGGATGCGCCGCGAACGCGCTCGCTTGTTGGCCAAGGTGCAGGCCGAAAAGAAAAGTGGTATGCCCTCCAATGGCAGTGCCGCAGGCTTTCGGCCGCGCCGACACGGACACTATCACTGCGATACAATGGAAGACGAGGGCAACTGAGGCAATGCCGCATAAGCCAGAGCGATTTGTGCCGCTACATGGGCATTGTGCAACACCAACGCCGTATTGGCCTGCAAGCTCTGGCCATCGGTAAGTTGTTCGATACGCGCCAACAGGAACGGTGTCAGCGCCTTGCCAGAAATGTGCTGTTGTTCGGCCTCTGCTAATGCCGCCGCGATGGCCTCTTCGATGCGGGGCGGCTCCAGCGCGTGTGCCTCCGGTATAGGGTTGGCTACAACCACACCGCTCGATAGACCAATAGCCCAGTGGGCATGCAACAGGCGGGCGGCGGCTTCGGGCGTATCCACGCGGTAGTCTACTTGGAATCCGCTTTCGCGCGCATAAAAGGCCGGGAAAGCACTGGTTTGATAGCCCAACACAGGCACGCCGAACGTCTCCAGGTATTCCAAGGTTAGCCCGAGGTCGAGAATACTTTTGGCGCCTGCACACACGACGGCTACAGGCGTGCGCGCCAGTTCCTGCAAGTCGGCAGAGATGTCGAAAGTGGCTGACGCGCCTCGATGCACGCCGCCAATGCCGCCGGTGGCAAAGCAGCGTATGCCGGCGCAGTGGGCAATGATCATGGTGGCTGCTACCGTAGTTGCGCCATGGGCGCCTGTGCTGAGCAAGTAGCCCAAATCGCGGCGGCTGGCTTTGAGAACAGGCTGCGCTTTCTGGGCCAGCAATTCCAGTTCATCGGCCGTAAGGCCGGCGCGCATTTTCCCAGCTAACACGGCGCAGGTGGCTGGCACGGCACCCGCCTGTCGCACGGTCTGCTCTACAAGTAGGGCAGTCTCGAGATTTTGAGGGTAAGGCATGCCATGCGAAATGAGGGTGCTTTCCAGCGCCACAATGGCGCCTCCCTCAGACAGGGCAGCCTGCACTTCGGGAGAGAGAACAAGATGTGGTGTGTTCATAGAAACGGACAGTTCCGCACCTTTGAATGAAGCAAGGCCCGTGTAGAGGAGCAAAAATCGGTGCAAAGCCGTTACACACAACACCGCTCAGGGAGCCAACGCAGCATTTTTCTATTCAAAACTTATTGATGTCGCTTCAAGTAGGCTAGCGTTGCGTCGCGGTCGGACGTGAAGAAGTAACGCAGCAAAAGCTGTCCGTCGGTGTTGCGCAGCGGGCCGGCCTTAGCGAAGACCTTATCAGCGACCAAGTCGTTCAAACCTTGAGTGATGCGGGCGTGAATGGCCCAATGCGGATGAAAGCGCCACTCCCAGCCCGCCGAAATGCCGACATTAAAGAAATGTAGCCCTTCGCGCGTCGGAGGAAGAGAGCTAACAACGGGAGGGAGGTTAAACGAGGCCCCAGGTGACATAAGCCCTACGGTCTGGTGGTGCCCTAGCACATTAACCGATGGTCGTATCCCGAAAAAAAGCGCCCAATCAAGACTATAGCGGTAATGAATACCCAAAGGCATTTCGAGAAAAATCAAGCCTCTCAGCTGGCTTTGCACCAAAGGAGATACTGGGTTTATCGCTACCTCACGGCTGTTCAGCGCGTATCCGCTAACGGGTTTAAACATGGCCTCTGCTTGCCAGCTCAGGCGTGTATTGAATCGATAGCGAAAGACGTAGCCCACGACTGGAGCGGGCAATAGAGTGGCCGAATGAGCACGTGTAACACTGGCGGACACGCCAGCCGTCCAGCCATGCTCTACGCGTGGGACGTCGGGCGAGGGTACTTTGATGCCCTTGGCAAAGGACTCGTTTATGCGAGGGTAAAGTTGTGGGAGTGGCTTAGGCGGCAGGGATGGGTTCGACAACGCGTGCCCTCGGTCGGCAGAGTACTCTGCAGCGGTGGCTTCTTCGGCTGCAACACGCTCAACCTCCATCTCTCCGGGAGCAAGCGGCATGTCCAACCCTGCCTCGGCGGCGGGCAGACGGCATTCATCCGTTTCGGCGCGCATAAGGCGTTGCCTGCGCGCTAGTTGATAGCGCTGAGAAAGCTCGGCTCGTGGTTTTGATCTGTATTGATCCTTCTCGGCAGCGGCGAGGGCTGCGCCTTCTTCCATCTTTCCTCTTGGCAAAGTGACACCTGGCGTTGAAGTGGCGACAGATGCCTCAGCGACACACTTTGAGCTGAGAGCCTCTGGCGAGGGCGTCGGATGTGTCCACCACAGAAGCACGCCAAGCAAGCCGAGCTGAAGTAGCCTGCTCCACCCCTGGCATGGCCATGGCGATGCACTTCTGGGCGGCAACACCTCTGCCCTTAAAAGCGCCTCCATAGCAACCCAGGCGTGCTCGTCAAAAGGGAACTCGTGCTGCCGCAGTCGTTCCTCCCAGGGAATTTCTCCATTGTTGCGCGGTAGTTCCATGCTTCTTATATGCAAAGATAAAAATGAAGGATAGCCCAAACCCACCTATCTTTATGTCGAGGACTATTCGTAAAGCCGTTGTAAGTGCGCCTGCAACCGTTGGCGTGCTTGGAAGAGATACCCTTTGGAGATACTCTCGTCAATGCCCAGCATCTCGGCAATTTCAGCGGGCTTGTAGCCGTCTATGGCATAGAGGCTGAACACTGCTCGCGTCGCCGGAGGCAAGTGCTGGATGAGGTGGAAGATGGCTTCAACTTGTAATTTTTCTAGCCCTTCGTTGAGCGTGTACCCTTCAGCTGAGCTTTCGTGATCCATAACCCGCCGGTAAATGCCCCGGCTGCGCACGTGGTCAATGGCGGTGCGGAAGACGATTTTGGCCATCCAACCTACGAAGGAGCCTTTGGCTTTGTATGGAGCCACGTTAGTGAAAATTTTTAAAAAACCCTGATTTAGCACACCTATAGCCTCCTCTCTGTCTGACGTGTAGCGCATGGCGATGCCCAGTAACTGCCCAAAGTAGCGCTCATACAAGTACCTCTGAGCGAGCGGATGCCGTTTTAGGCAGCCCTCCCACAGCTCTTCGTCCGTGCTCTTTGCGTGATACCTCACGCTTTTCAAGCCGTCGTTGAAATAGTCGGAAGTCGCCGCTAAAAGGTTGGGAGGAGGGGGCCTATTTTCCCCTTCCGGCATTAAAAAAGAACGGCCTTGCCTTGCTGTCCGCTTTACTCGAACGAATCTTCTGCAGCAACCCTTACTCCACTTCGCTCGCTGGGTTGCCAAAGGTAAAGGAAGGCTTCTTTGCCGGGATAGGCCGAACAACCCCCCAGCCACTGCTGCAACCCTTACCTAAGCCTATGTAGTCGGGCAAAAAGACATTGCTTGAAAATTCTAAGGAAAAAGCCAGCACACGGACGCCTTTGTACGATACCCATCGCTCGTCTTTCTTGTCCAACAGCTTCACTTCCACGCCCCAATCGGGAGCGCAATCCACCTCTTGCAAAAAGGCGACTATCTGGTTTTGTAGAATTTTTTCCAGGAGAAAGAGGCGCTCCACCATGCCTGGCAAGCGCGTGTAGGTGGCGTAGTTGTCCTCGTTGAGCGCTATCCAATGGCGGATATGATATAGACGCGGGCGCTCCTGTGGCGTGGTCAAGTGATATTCCCGGACATCCAAACGGGAGATGCCGATGGGCACATCGCGCCCGTTGATGAGCACATTCCAGTTGGGATGCGAGAAGAAGTGGTACGCCTCATCAATGCCCTCGTTGAGACACAGCAGCATGGGTCGGCCCCTGTGGTGCTTGTACTGAATGAGCGGCAGCCGATAGTGAAAACCTCCGGTTTCGCCGTTGTGGTTGTGAAACATTTCGTGCTCCCAGCCCGCTTGATGGGCTATAGCTGCGCGCAGATAGGGCAATTCCCAAGGTTCTATCTGAGCATCGAAAGTGACGGAGAGAATACGTAGTTTTTTTGGCATCGGAAAGAGCGGCACCCTCTGAAAGTATGAACACAAACTCCGGCAGTCAGAGCGCCTGTCTTTTTATCTGCAGAAGCCTGAAACGGCGAAAAGATAAATCTTTTGGAGCAAGACAATACCGTGTGCTCAAAAAATAGGCCACGTTCAGAGAAGGTAAGTCTTGCCCTTTCTCCTCAGAGTAGTTGTCAGTAGCCATAGTAGCCGCTTGAGACAATAGGCTGCCCATATAGCTGCAAGCGATAGAAAGGCGTTTTGAGGGTTTACAAGGGATTGACGTCAACCGGCTTATCGGGGGTCGGTCGGTAGGTTTGCGTTAGAAGGGTCTGGAGTTGGCGGCGTGCTTGGAAAAGGTGCCATTTGGAAGTTCCTTCATCAATGCCCAACAACTGGGCAATCTCAGCGTGCTTGTAACCATCCACCACGTAGAGGCAAAACACCGTGCGCGTCGCTGGAGGAAGCTGCTGAAGGAGGCGGAGGATGTCTTCGGTGTGTAATTGGTCTAATCCCTCGTTGAACGCGTAGCCTTCGACCGGGCTTTCGAAATCCATCACGCGCCGATAGTGCGCCCGGCTCCGCATATAATCAATGGAGGCATGAAGAACAATTTTGGACATCCAAGCCAACAAGGAGCCGCTCCCATTGTACTGACTGAGGTGAGTGAAAATTTTTAAAAAGGCCTGGTTAAGCACACCTATAGCCTCATCTTTGTCTGAAGTATAACGCATGGCAATACCCAACAAACGCCCAAAATAGCGCTGGTACAAGTACTTTTGAGCAAGTGGGTGCTGTGCTAAACAGCCTTGCCGAAGCTCTTCGTCTGTGCTTTTAGAACAATATGCCATGCCTTCGCACGCCCTGATTCCTTTCGAAAGGTAAGGCCAGCCCAGCGAACGCCTTTTGCGCATGCCACCTTTTAACCAGAGATTAAAAAAACTTAACTTCTCTTAAACTCGTATCTATTGCTTATTGCAGTTTCCGGTGCCTTTTTTAAGGCGGATCTCTAAGCACTTCGTCCTCTCTTTCACAACGCTTTATGCGCATTGTCATCCTTGGCAACGGCGTGGCGGGCATTACGGCAGCCCGACACATTCGGAAGCTCAGTGACCACGATATCCTGGTCATTTCAGATGAAACCGACTATTTTTTCAGCCGCACGGCGCTCATGTACGTGTACATGGGTCACCTTCGTCCACAGGATTTGAAGCCGTACGAAGACTGGTTTTGGACTAAAAACCGCATCGAACTGCTCCGCGCCCGCATAACGGGCGTCGATTTTGAGCAGCAGATACTCCTGTGTGCTGACGGACGCACCGTGTCCTACGACCGTTTAGTGTTGGCTACGGGTTCCATTTCTAACAAATTCGGCTGGCCAGGGCAGGAACTGGATGGTGTGCAGGGGCTCTATCACTGGCAGGACTTGGCCTCCATGGAACACTACAGCCGAGGGCTGCAACGAGCAGTCATCGTAGGGGGTGGGCTGATTGGCGTCGAGATGGCCGAAATGTTTCACTCTCGCGGCATAGCCGTTACCTTTCTCGTACGCGAGCCAAGCTTCTGGAGCAACGTGCTACCCCTCGAAGAGTCCGCCCTCATCAACCGCCATCTGGGCGAGCACGGTATTGACTTGCGATTAGCCACAGAACTGCGCGAAATCCTACCCGATGCACACGGCCGATGCCGAGCGGTAGTGACGTCCCACGGCGAGGAAATTCCCTGCGGCTTTGTAGGCTTGACGGTGGGTGTCCGCCCTAACGTGGACTTCTTAAGGAACACACCGCTGGCCATTCAAACCGGCATCCTTGTAGATGAATATTTGCAGACGAACATCCCCAATGTCTACGCCGTAGGGGATTGTGCTCAAATACGACAGCCGCGCCCAGGCCGCCGAGCCATCGAGGCCGTCTGGTATACGGCTCGCGCTATGGGCGAAACGGTAGCCTACACCCTGTGCGGAGAACCCAAAGCCTATGACCCCGGCATTTGGTTCAACTCGGCTAAGTTCTTCGATATAGAATATCAAACCTATGGAAATGTGCCCGCTCAGCTGCCACCCGATCAGGAGACTCTTTACTGGGAGCACCCCAACGGCCGCCACAGCATCCGCCTCAATTACGACCGTCATACAGGAGCCATACGCGGCTTCAATCTCTTAGGTGTGCGCTACCGCCATGCTGTATGCGAGGCATGGCTGCGCCAAGAAATACCTATCGAAACGGTGCTGCAGCACCTCGGCACTGCCAACTTTGACCCAGAGTTTTCTTCCCAGTACGAGGCCGAATTGGTGGCTTTGTACCGCCAAAAAACAGGCCGAAGCCTTATCCTTCAGCAGCGCCGCAGCGGTACGGCCTGGCAACGACTAACTCGCGCTTTCAACTCATAACCAGCTCCTTACCATGCAAGCATCTTCTCTTTCGCTAGCCACGCCAGCACCTGTCCTCACCTCCTGGCGCCAGAAAGCCGCCCTAACCTTGGGTGCTTTGGGCGCCCTGTTGCTGCTCATCACCTGGGCTGCCGGACGTGCAATAGCACCCATACCGACGCTGCTGTTGTCGTTCAGCCTGATGGCTGCTGGTGTGGCGCTTTTTGTACGCGAGGAATACCTCCGGCATCCTGCTGGCATCCGCAATAATGGCGTGTGGTTTCGCAGTTTAAGCGCCCGCGGTGTGTGGGGGTGGGCTTTAGGAGTTTGGATTACGGGTTTTTACGTGTGCTTATACTGGTTCCCGCAGTACCTCAAGGGTTTGATAGCGCTCTTTGAACCACTAAGCCAAGGCATGCGCGCTCGCGCTGCCGACCAGTGGTTTGTCTACGGCACCTTGTACACCGTTGCTGTGTTGTTGCTGGGCATCAAGTTTTTTTTTAAATATCGCCACAACACTTATCAGCGCGTGCGCACAGTGTCGGTGGTTTTTTTCCAATTGTGGTTTGCTTGGTTGTTGCCCGCCCTCCTGGTGCGACTGCAACAGCCCGAGTTGTATTTTTCCTATTTCTGGCCGCTGTCGTATTACCAGGGTACGCCTATGGCTTACCAAGGTTACTTGTCGTCTAATCTGGGGTTGTTCTATTTCTTTTTTGGTTTGGCCATGTTTTTCATTGGTACCCCAGTGCTCACGTATTTCTTTGGCAAGCGCTGGTACTGCTCGTGGGTGTGCGGTTGTGGAGGCCTAGCCGAAACGGCAGGCGACCCTTTCCGGCACCTATCGGACAAGAGCCTCCGCGCTTGGAAAATAGAGCGCTGGATGATTTACAGCGTGTTGGTGCTTGCCGTACTCATGACTGCCTTGTTATGGCTCAACGTGGCTACAGGGCGAGGGGTGCTTCATCAGTTTTCCGAAGGCTTCTATCGCGTTTACGGCTTTCTCATAGGCGCAGCATTTTCGGGGGTAGTGGGTGTAGGGTTCTATCCGCTGTTGGGCAGCCGGGTGTGGTGCCGCTTCGGTTGCCCTATGGCGGCTTGGTTGGGCCTTTGGCAGCGCAAACAATCGCGTTTTCGCATCACGACCAACGGCGGACAATGCATCTCCTGCGGCAACTGCTCCACCTATTGCGAAATGGGCATTGATGTGCGCGCCTATGCCCAGCGCGGCCAGGACGTCGTGCGTGCTTCTTGCGTCGGCTGCGGCATTTGTGCTGCCGTCTGTCCGCGCGGAGTGCTTCGGTTGGAGAATGCCCAGCCGTAACCCTGCGGCCGCTATCGCTCAGACATCTTGAGGCCAATGACCCCGACCAAAATAAGGCAGATAAAAAGCACTTGACTCCAGTCCCACGCCTCTCGGAAAAGGGTTACACCGATTACTTTGGTGCCGATGAGGGCCAAACCCATCCACACGGCAAAGGCCGTGGAGGGGGGAATGCCTTTCATGGCAATGGAAAAAAAATAAATATTGGCTAAGCCAAAGACAATGTATCCTAGCAAAGGAAACACCGCGAGCCACCCCTCCCACTCGGTAAAAAGACGGCGCAGCCCAAAGGCTGCCATGCGCTTAAAATCTAACCACTTAAGGCTATAAATCCAGCAAACCTCCATGCAGGAGGCAATGAAGAGGGCAAACCAGGCATTCATGAAGCAGGGGGAGGTGGTGGTGACAGTGGCACTAAAGGAGGGGTCGGAGATGGCAATGAGGATGGCGCAGCCACGACAATAGGCTCCGAGGCTGGGGGCGTTTCTTCTTTCTTCGTGCCAGTCGAAAAACCCAACCACCGCTGAAGGGTGTGCTGCCATTCGATGTATGGCTTTAGCCAGGGGTGGTTTTCCACCTTGCGCACGTCAAAACGCCAAAAGGAGAACCAATGCTGCAAGAAATAGTCGCGCGGATATTCGTAGGGCAAGCCGAATGCTTTAGGCTTGAAAAAAGCGTGCTTAAGCGGTTTTAGACCAGGCAAAAAGCCCGTTCCGAAGATCCAATCAAAGAAGGCAAACTTCGTGGCGTAGTTTGCGTAGAAGACCTCCCGGTGGTTGGCATGGTGCCACTGGTGCATCTGCGGGCCGTTGATGAAGTACTGCAGCTTGCCCATGTTCACGTCGATGTTGGCGTGTATCCACATGCCCCACATAGCGTCGAGGAGTGCCTTAATGGGCACCACTACGGCAGCTGTCTCATTGTCGAGCAGGAGAACGATGGGAGCAAACTCAATGGTCTGATTGATAAGGATTTCCAGCGCGTGCGAGCGCGAGCCGGCCAGCCAATCTACAGTCTTGACGGAGTGGTGCGCTTCATGCGTGCGCCAAAGAACTTTGTTGTTGTGTTGCCAACGATGAAACCAGTAGATGTACAAATCGTGTGTGAAAAGAAAAAGCAGCACCAGCGCCCAAATGGGCCAGTGCGACAGATAGCCCGCCTCCGACCACCCTAAGGCCGACTTAGCCGGGGCAATGAGATAATCGAAGATGACAATCTTCAAGACGTAGCTCTGGATGAGCGTGTACCACACTAAGTCGAGCCACCATCCCTCGCGAAAGAGTTTCAGCCCCGGTGTGTAAGGGAAGAGGCGCTCCAGCGTGATAATGAGCACCATCCAGCCCAGCAGAATAGCCGTTGTGATAGTCAGCAAGTCCATAGGCGCAGAGGTTGTGAGTAAGATTATTTCACGCGGCGCAGCTTTTGCCGCTGTCCCATTTCGCTGTCATACACGCGCTTGACACCATCGCCCAAGGCGACCTCGATATCGCGAATATCGCGCACCAATTTAGCCATACCTACCGGCTCCACAGAGGCCGCCTGGTCAGACCCCCACATGGCACGGTCGAGCGTTACGTGGCGCTCGACAAAACAGGCCCCCAAGGCCACTGCAGCCAGCGTGGGCGCCAGGCCAGTCTCGTGCCCCGAATATCCCACGGGCACCTGAGGGTAACGTTGCTGCAAGGTGTGAATCATGCGCAGGTTAAGCTCCTGCACCGCACACGGATACGCCGAGGTGGCGTGTGCCAAAAGTAGGTTGTCGGTGCCCACGGCAGCCACGGCCGCCTCGATTTCTTCCATCGTAGACATGCCTGTGGAAAGGATGAGCGGCCTGCCCGTTGCCTTTTTCTTTTGCAGCAGCGCGTGGTCGGTCAGCGAAGCAGAGGCCGCTTTGTACAAGGGCACATCGAACTGCGCTATAAAGTCCACGGAAGGTTCGTCCCAACAGGAGGCAAACCAGATAATACCGTGCTGGCGGGCAAACTGGTCAATGGCGGTGTATTCAGCCTCGCCTAATTCCACCCGGTGGCGGTAGTCAATATAGCGCATGCGCCCCCAGGGCGTATCGCGCAGGATGTCCCACTGGTCGCGCGGCGTGCACAATTCCGGTGTGCGCTTTTGAAACTTGACGGCGTCGAAACCTGCTTTGGCAGCCTCCTCGATGAGGCGCAAAGCCAGCTCTAGCGAGCCATTGTGGTTGATGCCGATTTCGGCAATAAGAAAACAGGGCTGGCCGGGACCTATAGAACGCCCATTAGGTAAAGTGACAATGCTCATGATGTCAACGTGGTTTTGCTTGTTTTCAGGTGAATAATCAGTTCAGCAAACTCGCGAAAAGCGCCGTGTCCGCCGGGCATCTGACACACGTAATGGGCAATAGCTTTGATGGGTGGCAAGGCGTCGGAAGGGCAGGCGCTTAAACCCACCCGTTGCAGCACTTCTAAGTCGTTCATATCGTCACCGATAAAGGCGACCTCTTCGAGGCGCAAGTCGTGCTCCACCAGTAGGTCGCGCAGGCAGGCGGCTTTGTCTTTGATGCCCAGGTAGAGATGCGTCAGGTGCAGCTTTTCAGCGCGGCGCGCCACAATGGCCGAGTTTTCACCCGTCATAATGCCTACATCCACGCTACAGAGTTGGCGCAGGCGCTCCACACCCATGCCATCGCGGATGGAGAAGCGCTTTAGTTCTTCTCCCTGAGCCGAATAGTAAACCCCCGCATCCGTCAGCACACCGTCGCAATCGGTCAGCAGCAAGCGAATGGGCGCGGCTTTTTGGGCGAGGGCTTCTTCCGTGTGCGTCATGAGGCTAACGAAGGTGTTTACATGGCCGTCCAGCCGCCGTCCACGACCACGTTGGCACCCGTCATGTAGGCCGAAGCATCGCTGGCCAGAAAGACGACTGCTCCGCGGTAGTCAGACGGCTGAGCCATACGGCCCAAGGCTGTTTTGCGGCAGTAGTTTTGAATGAAAAAAGGCTCTTGGTTATTCTCCACGCCACCTGGTGACAGCGTATTCACCCGAACACCATGTTTCCCCCAATAGGCCGCCAGATAGCGGGTGAAATTGATAACCGCACCCTTGGTGGTCGGATAGGCGGGCGATTTGTAAAACGTCTGCTCCCCGCGCTCGTTCTGGTAAATACTCTGGTCGGGGCCTACCATGCCATACGTAGAGGCAATGTTGATGATGCTGCCGCGCCTCTGGCGCGCCATGACGGTGCCGAACACCTGTGCACACAGAAAGACCCCCGTGACATTGACTTCCAGCGACTTTTTCCACATATCTAACGGGTAGTGCTCGAACATGGACTGCTGAGCCGCTAAGGCTGGGTTTTCAAACATATCGTTGATTGCCGCATTATTCACCAGCACATCTATAGTGCCATAGCGGGCTAAAATGGCGTCGCGCGCGCGCTCAAGCGAGGCGCGGTCGGTCACGTCCGCAGCCAGGCCCAAGTGCTGAGAGCCGAGCTGCGTTGCCCACTGTTGACAAGCAGCCTCATCTATATCCAGGGCTACCACCTGAGCACCCGCGTCAGCCAAGGCCAGGCAATGTTCGCGCCCCAAGAGACCGCAGGCTCCCGTAACGATGGCAGTCTTATTTTTTAGCGAAAACAGCTCCATTGTCATGGCGAACATCAGTATTTGGTTTTCCGGAACACCATTTCCAAGACCTCGCCGCGCAAAAATTGCTCGGGTTTACCGCTGTCCACAGCCGCTTTAAACACCCGAAAAGCATCCTCGTACGCCTGCAGCGTGTAGGCTACATCAGCGTCCGTGTGGCTGAACGACATGTTGTGGAACCCACCCCAGAGCACACCGCGCTTAATCATCTCCTGCTGCATTAGCGTCTTCAGCACCAGGGGGTCACCCCCTGCCGGGGTGAAGTTGATGACCGTGCGACAGTCGAAGCCCGCGCAATGAGTGACCTCTTGCAGCCCAAACTGAGCGGCCAGGGCGTTGTAGCCATCCTTCAGCCGGCGGCCCTGTTGGGCCAGATAGGCGGGCACGTTCTTTTCCCGAATCTCAGCGATCGTGGCCAGCGTAGCCGCCAGCGAGAGTGCCTCCCCGCCAAATGTAGTGAAGATGAACACATCGTGTTCGCCTTGGCTAATGACGTCTTTGCGCCCCGTCAGGAAGGAAATGGGCATGCCGTTGGCCACCGCCTTAGAAAAGCACGCCAGGTCGGCTTGCACACCGAAATATTCCTGCGCTCCGCCCAAAGCTAGGCGGAAGCCCGTCCACATTTCATCAAAAATCAGCAGCGAGCCGTTCTCTCGCGTCAGGCGCGCCACCTCGTGCAAAAAATGGTCGCGCGGCGCCTCGAACACCACAGGCTCCATGATTACACACGCCACGTCTTGGTCGAGCACAGCGCGCAGACTGTCTAAGTTGTTGTACGAAAAAGTGCGCGTCAGGCGGCGCACCGCTTCTGGGATACCGGCATTGCGCGGAGTAGAGCTAATGTACCAATCGTGCCAGCCGTGATAGCCACAGCATACCACAACGTCGCGCCCTGTGAAGGCGCGGGCTAAGCGCACCGCCGCCGAGGTGACGTCGCAACCCGTCTTCGAAATGCGCACGCTCTCCGCGTGAGGCACGGCCTGTTGCACCGCTGCCGCCGCCTCGTACTCCAGCCGGTGCATGAGCGAAAAGGTGATGCCCCGCTCCAGTTGCTCCCGAATGGCTGCGTCCACCCGTTCGTATCCGTAGCCTAAAGAGAGCGGCCCCACGCCCATGGTGTAGTCAATATACTCGTTGCCGTCCACATCCCACACGTGCGAACCTTTGCCGCGCTCCAAATACACCGGCGCCACGCCGCGGCTCCATTGTCCTGGGCCTTTGGCCAGCGTCTGGGTAACGGGATGCATAATCTCAGAGGCTTTCGCCAAAATCTCCTTGGACTTAGTTATATCGGGGTAATCCGCATTTAGCGCTACAATATTCGGCATTTTTATTTTGTTTTTGATAAAAGTTCAGAAAAGAAAAAATCTTTACCTCTCCGGCTGCGCTGCGATGCGCTGAGCCATGCGCTCGGCCGTGAAACCCTCAAAAGCCAGCACGTCAGCCAACAGCGCTGGCCTAAACCAGCGTTCCTGCAGGGCCAGAGGCAACACGTCAGCCGTCTGTCGGTGTTTCAAGAGCGTCTCTGCTACGATGCTGTACAACCCGCCGGTAAGCAAATGGTCTTCGATAGTGACGAGCCGCCGCGAGGTTTGAGCAGCACGTAGGATAGCCTCCTCGTCTACTGGTTTGAGCGAGCGCATATTAATAAGGCCTACGCTCCACCCCTGCTGCTCCAGCAGGCGAGCTGTCTGGCGGGCTTCTTCAAACAGCAACCCATAAACGAGCAACGTTACGTCTGAGCCTTCGCTAACCACCTCCGCTTTGCCTATCTCAAAAGGCGCGTGAGCATAGTCTGTCTTGCGCACGATAAGACGCACATAGGCTGGGTCAGGCGAGGCCCAAATGGCCGGCAGCATCGCCAGCATGTCGGCCTCATCGGCCGGGCAAAAGACCGTCATGCCAGGGATGGCGCGCATAAGCGCCACATCCTCAATGGCTTGGTGGGTAGGACCATTGGCTTCCGAGAGGAAGCCGGCAATCCAGCTGCTCAGCTTGACGGGCAAATGTGCAATACCCACATCGGTGCGCACGAATTCATAGGCGCGATAGATGAGAAAGGGCGCCAACGCGTGGCAAATAGGGATACGGCCGCGCAGAGCCAGGCCGGCAGCGGCTCCTATCATCGTTTGCTCCGCAATGCCGACGTCAACAAAGCGCGGCCCCAACACCGGCGGCAACTCGCGCAGTACGGCGCGATTTTCAGCGGTCATCACCACGACGCGCTCGTCGCGGAGGGCCGTTTGGCGAATGAGTTCCTGGTAGTTCATGGGTTGGGCTTAGCGAACGGTGAGGGTTTCGGAGGTCAACTGAGCGCGCGCTTCGCCGTGCAGTTCGCGCAGCAAGGCTTCTACTTCCTCTGCGGAAAAGTTGCAGAACCAGCGGTCGGCGCGCGCCTCGATACTGGGCACGCCCTTGCCGCGCACCGTGTCGGCGATGATGACACTGGGTTTGCCCTCTTCAAAAGGCAGACGGCTAAAGGCCGCTTCCATTTGGCTAAAATCATGGCCGTCAATGCGCGCCACTGCGCAGCCAAAAGCCTCAAACTTGGGCGCCATGGGCTCCAACGGGATGAGCTCTTCCGTGCGCACATTCGCCTGGAAATGGTTGCGATCTACTACGATGACCAGGTTGTCCAACCGATAGGCGGAGGCCACTAAGAGGGCTTCCCACACCGAGCCTTCGTCGAGCTCGCCATCCCCCGTAACGACGACGACGCGATTGGAGGCGCCGCGCAGCTTGATGTCCAAAGCAATGCCCACCCCTACGGCAGGCAGATGGCCCAACGAGCCGGAGTGGAACTCGACACCGGGTACGTGGCGGTTGGGATGCCAGTAGATGAAGTCGTTGGTTTTGAGGTGGTTGCTCAAACGCTCGATGGGAATCCAGCCCAACTCCGCCAGCGTGCCATACAGAGCGGGCACGTCGTGCCCTTTTGACAACAGCAAGTAGTCGCGTTCCGGGTCATCGAGACGCTCGTAGTTGATGCGCAAAAAACGCGCGTAAAGAAAAACGAACAGGTCGGCACACGATAGCGAGGCGCCCGTGAAGCACCCGCCATCGGTGGACAGACGCAAAATGTGCTCGCGCACGCGCAGAGCTATGGCGCTCAGTTCGGCGTATGCAGCAGGAGTAAGAGCAGAAGAGGAGGTAGCGGTGGTCACACGTGTCGCGTTTGGTCAGCAGTGATGGTTTTGAGTTCGTGCAAGTGGTGCCGATACCAGTTGACACCGGCATAGCGGCTGTTGAGGGCAAAGATATCTGGGCGGCGCTCGGTCAGTTCAAGCACATCCCGTAAGCCGAAGCGCGGATTTTTGGGATAAAGTTCTTCGTAAACTGCGCGGATAAACGCGTAGTCTTCAGGATAGTCAATCGTCCAGCGGTGGGTCATGGAATAATTCAGTCCCGTTTCCCAGCAGACATTGCCAATGCGGAAGCGCTCCGGATTTTCCCATAGGAAAGGTGTCGTGTGCTCGCGTTCCAGAGGGCGTTTGGCCTCGCGCCAGGCCGTTTCGAGGGCGCGCATGGTCATGACCTCTACGTCGTTGCCATCGGGGTAGGTGGCCGGGTGCAGGTTGCTGACGTAGTCGTAGTCGTTGTTCAGAAAAAAATCGAAGACGCGGTCTATCACCAGCGGGTCAATCAGCGGACAGTCCGACGGGATTTTGGCCACGGCATCCGCCTGCCATAGCCGCCCAGTTTGGTAATGGCGATCCAGCAGGTCGTCCGTACTGCCGCGATAGCACCGTAGGCCATGCTGCAGGCAGAGCGCCTCGATAGGGTCGTCTGACGACTCTAGCGTAGTGGCCACGACCACAACGCCGGCCAAGCGCGCAGCGCTCACGCGCTCGACCATGCGCAACAACAGCGGCTGCCCTACCAGGTCGAGCAGCACCTTTCCTGGCAAGCGAGACGAGCCCGTGCGCGCCTGTATGACGGTAACGATGCGGCTCACGTGATAGCAACGGTTGAGTTAAGCCCTATGCTGCGCAAAAACGCAGGGCCATCCTTGCGTGGGAAGACCAGGTACTGGCGGCAAAGGTCGGCAATACGCTGGGCTGACGTTCCTCCGTTCTGCACAGGCGCCAGTCGGCGCAGTTGGTCAAGGTCAAAGTAGGAGTGCACCTTTTTGCCCAATACGATGCCAACGTAAACGAGCGTAGAGTACTGACAGATTAACTCACTGCAGTTGGCAATCATAGAGTAAGGGTCGCCGTCGGTAAACACAAGGGTCTCCGGGCCTACTATCTCGCGGATTTCGCGAATGGCACGCTCAGCGTTTTCGTTGGGATGCAGCTTAAAAAGGAGCGGACGGCCTGCCGCAATGCGTACGCAACGGCGCAAAAACGCCGGCCGGTTCTCGTAGCGGAAGGTCTCGCGAATGTCTGAGGTGACCACCAGGACGTAGTCTCGGTAGGGGAAGTCGTTGTTCAGGTATCGGTGTAGGTTGTCGTAGTTGGGCATGCCTGTTACTACAATTTTATCGGAGTGGGTGCCCATGCGCACAAAGTGCTCTTTATATCCCTCCGACGCCACGCAATAAATATCGCACAGGTTGGAGGCGCCGTTGAGCGAGGTGTTGAACGTGAGGTAACGAGGCACGATGCGCACCTTCTGAACCACGCGAGTCAAGAAGTTGACAGGGTCTGTCATGCCTTCTTGCACCCACACTGTTTTTATGTTTCGCAATCGCTTAGGCACGATAAGGTCGCTGCAAAGCACCGCTAAATCGTATTGGTTGCGGTGGCCCATGTAGTCCACGGGCAGGTTGTGCTCGGCTAAGTAGCGGTCTGCTTTTTCTTTAAAATGGCCAGCCATAATGGTACTGTCCAACAGCCCCGCCTTGAGCGCCCATTTTTCGAGAGGGGAATCGGGGAAGAACTGGGTAAACCAACACTCAAACTCATTTTGCAAATGGCTAGCTATCTGATGCATTTGTGTGGTTTGGTTGGGCGAACCCACCAAAAACAGGATTTTCTTCTTCCTCATGCGCGGTGTTTTGATGAAGCGAAGCAAAGGTAGAGCATCGAACGGGTGTCAGTCCGCCTATTTTCGCCCATCGCTTCGAGGTTTTAGACTGCCGAGCGATTTACTTCTTTTAATGCCTTATTAATGTAGGAAGTGGCTATAGCGTTACTCGATACGCAAGACCATGCGGATGTCTTCCAATGGCCGGTCGAAGGCATCGCGCGGCAATGCAGCGATGCGGTCTACTACTTCCATGCCTGACACTACCTCGCCGAAGACGGTATACTGGCCGTCCAGTAGAGGCAGCCCACCCAAAGCCTTGTAGCGAGCGCGCTCCTCAGGGCTGAACGGGTTTCCTCTCAGCCGCTCGCATTCGTCGAGCGAGGCATCGCTCTGCGGCTGCCCTTGCACGATGTAAAACTGGCTGCCGTCGGAAGCGCGCTGCGGGTTGAGCGCATCGCCTAACCGCGCCGCTGCTAACGCGCCGCGCACATGGGGGAAGCGTATTTCGGCCGGTATGGTGTAGCCTATGTTGCCATTGCCCAACAACACACCCGCGGGCGCCCGCTTCGACGTCGGGTCGCCTCCTTGAATGACGAAGTCCGGAATGATGCGGTGAAAAAGCAGGCTGTCGTAGAAGCCCTCGCGCACCAACTTGAGGAAATTGTCGCGGTGTTGAGGCGTTTCGTCGTAGAGCCGAACGCGAATGTCGCCCAAGTCCGTCTGGATGCGCACGATAGTTTCGCGTTTGCGGCAGGATGGCGCCAGCAGAGCTAAGCAAACCAGCAGTGTCGTTGTCCTCATAGCTGTTATTCTCGTTCTGCCTCCAGGTCTTTGAAATACTGCACTATTTTTTCCTTTAACAATCGCTCCTGCTCAGGCAGAGGCATTGTCCTAAGGTCGCGGGTTTGGCGCCAGTGAGGCCACCCGTCGGCATCGCGGCCCACAAATTCATAGTAGCCCTCATAGGCCAGCAAGCGACAAACGGCAATGTGCATGAGGTCTTGCTTTTCCTCTTTAGTAAAACCCTTCTTCCACCGCCCCAGCTCCTGGATGCCAATGAGGAAAAGCATCGTGTTTAGGTCGGGCAACGCTTCGCGTTGCATGGCTTCTTTGACTTCGTGCCGAACGCGCAGCCACTCAAATTCCAGTTCCCAATCTTCCATGTGTTTGACCTGATAAGTTCGGTTGATGTCGCCAGACGGGCCGCAGGGACGAGAGCGCGCCGTGTCGCCACCTCTGTTGCAGGTGCCACCTCGCCCTGTTTAGAGCAATTGACACGGCAAATGTAGAGCGGCTGGCCCAAGGAGCTTCTTTGTTCTTTCGCACCCGCTGTGAGGATTTTTTAGGCAAACAATCAAAATCTTCCCTGCCTTTTGGACAGTAAACGCTTCCTGTTAGCTGCGTTCCATTTTGGCTAAGGCGTTGAAGACATCGGCATAATCGAAGGTCTCTAAGTCGCGCCAAAAGTTGAGGGTTTGGTACAGTTGTGTGGTGGAAGAGCAGCCCAGCACGATGCCATCGAGGTGCGGATGCAGCGCCGCGTAGAGCATGCCAACTTGGTAAAAAGCGGTGATGGGAGGTCGCACGGCTGCGGTGTTCCAGTTGGGCAAAGCACTCCGAATCTGAGCGAGGAGGCTTTCGGCCGCCGAGGGATCACCCCCGCGCGCGCGCAAGGCGCTGCTGTCGGCGTAGTGGCCATCCAGTTTCAATCCGCCTGCGTTAATGCCGTAAGCAAACCAACGGTGCGCCTGGCGCTCAAAGGCAGCGTATCGAGGCAAGTCGGTATGCAGTAAGTTGTGTTTCAGTTGGACATCGAATGAAGCGCCCACCTCGGCTACCAGGGGGCCGTACACCTCCGGGTATCGAATGCCCGATAGGCCAGGGCGCAGCCCTTCCTCTTGACACACTTCAACGAGGGCATGCAGGGTCTCGGCAATGGCGGCGGAGTCGTCTCGGTTGTCCCAGTGCAGCATGACCACGCGCAAGTTGGCGCCAAAGAGGCGCCGATACTCTGCTGTCATCATGCGCACAAAAGAAGGCGACAGGTTGACGTCGGGTGAGCGAAGGTTATCGAGAGCGCCGATTTTCATGGTAATCTGCGCGTCGCTCACTCCGTGGGCGTGGAGGTATTCTTGCAGCAGTCGCTCTGCTGCGCGAAAATCCGCCGGGTTTTTGTTGATGGGGTAATTGGTAGCGCCGTCTATGGCGCGTTGCCCGGCGGCCAGCCAGGCGTCGAGCAAGCGAAAGGCTTCCTCTCGGCTGACCGTCCAGCCCCATTGGGCAGTGCCTAACAGTAGTTGTTTAGTGTTCATCGCGGTTTGCGCTTTTTCAGAAGAGCCATGGCCTTCAAATACTGCCGGGCTAACCTGACAATGCGGACTTTGCTGCTGGATGTGTCGTCCGTCCAGTGCACTGGCAACTCGCACACGCGCAGCCCTTGCCATTCGGCCACGGCAAGCAGCTCCGTGCTAAAGAACCAACCGTTGCTGACAGCTCCGCCCGCGAGGAGTACAGGCACATACTCGCGCTTGAGCCACTTAAAGCCGCACATGCCATCGGAAAAATGAGTGCCCAGATAGTGCCGAACGATGAAGTTAAACACGCGAGAGATAATTTCTCGCTTAAGCGTTCGCCCTATTACTCTGGCCTTCGGGTGGAGCCGGGTGCCGTACACCAGGTCGTAGCCTTCGGTAGCCAGCGCATTGTAAGCTTGAATGAAATGGCTCAGGTCGGTAGCTAAATCGAGGTCCATGTAGCCCACTATATCAGCCTCGCTTTGGGTCCATGAGGTTTTGAGTGCCAAGCCTACGCCGCGTTCAGATACACGTACCAAGTGCACCTCCGGCAGTTCTGCGGCTAAGCGAAGCGCTATCTGCGGCGTAGCGTCGGTGCTGCCGTTGTCGGCAATGACGATGCGCCACTGGCGAAAGCGTTCCGGAAAGTGCTCGCAAAGAAAGCGATGCAGGATGCGCACTTGGCGCTCCAGGGTAGCTTCTTCGTTCAGCACGGGTATGGTTACGTCAAAGGTGAGCATACAAACGTGATTTGGGCGGCAAAGGTAGCGGCTCAACTCAGGCCTGTGGTTTTGTACGCAGTCCCTTAGGCAATTTTTGCACATGCCCGTAACTTGCGGGCCAAAGCTGCGGCTCTGACCTCATTTGTAGACTCGCCTCGCACTCATGAATGACGTACTGAAAAATCCTATTGCTGTTTTTATTGCCGGCCTGCTGTTCTTGTGGCTGGCCTTCAAGGTGCTTAAAATTGTCGTCAATGAATTCTGGATTGTCGTCCTGGCCTTTATCTTACTCTTTTTCCTGAACGAGCGCTTTCGTCGGGCCATGCAAGCCTTCTTCAGTCGTCTCTTTCACTAATTCACCGCTTTTTAAAACCAACCCATCGCTATGCAAGCCGAAATGCAACCGCTCAAACCCAAAAGTTTCTGGCAGCGCCCCGAAGGCATCACGGGTGCCCTCTTTCTCATCGCCATCGTCATCGGAGGCGGGTATCTGTTCATGAAAATATTGCCAACTCTTATCCAGCTGGCCGAAAATACCCTTTACCTGGCGGGCTTGTTAGCCCTGCTGGCTGGCTTACTGTACGTGGTGCTGGACCCGAAGATGCGCAACCTCATCTGGTTCATGTACAAGTCCGTCATGCGCTGGATCACCGGCCTGTTTGTACAACTCGATCCTATTGGCATACTGAAAAGTTATATAGAAGACCTGAAGAAGAACTTGGTCAATATGAACGCCCAAATCAGCCAGCTGCGCGGCCAGATGCATCGGCTGGGTGAAATGATTAAGCAAAACCAGCGCGAAATACAGACCAGCTTAGGGATGGCCAGCCGTGCCAGAGAGAGTGGTAAAGAAGCCCTCATGGTGCTAAAAGCACGCCGGGCAGGCCGCCTGCAAGAATCTAACCTTAAGTTAGAAGACCTCTACAAGCGTATGGAGGTGCTTTATCGCGTACTGACTAAAATGTACGAGACGTCTGAAATCATGCTCGAGGACTTGCAGGATCAGGTTGTGGTTAAAGAGCAAGAGTACAAGGCCATCAAGGCCAGCCATTCGGCCATTCGCTCTGCCATGTCTATCCTCACTGGTAGCGGCGACAAGAGGTACATGTACGACATGGCTTTAGAAGCCATGGCCGAGGATGTAGGCCGCAAAGTGGGGGAAATGGAGCGTTTCATGGACTTGTCCAAGAGCTTCATGGACTCTATTGATTTGCAAAATGGGGTGTTTGAAGAGGAAGGCCTCCGCATGTTGGAGCAGTGGGAAAAAGAAGGCGTTTCCTTTTTGTTGGGCAAGGAAAAGAACGTCCTCATCGCGCAAGCGGAAGACCCTAAGAACGTCCTTGACCTGAATGCCTCGACGAAAGTGCCGCCCAAAGAGGCCCGCGGCCGCAACCAGTACGATGCCTTCTTCGACTCTTGAAGAAGATAGACTTTCTTTCAAAAGCATTAGCCCAGGAGCGGAGGTGCTGGCAAGCCCATACCATTCCCTCGTGGAAGGCCCCCGCTTTTTATTTTTCTTTTGCCAAATATAAAGGTTGCGTACTTTTCGCCGAAAAAGCAAAGCAAGTGTTCGAAAAATGTGGTTAGGCCTTAAATTTAGAGGCGTAATCTTTTTTTAATCACAACGCACACCCTTTATGCGCATTCAGTTTAGCCTCTCATGCCAAAAGGGCACCGTTATTCCGATCAATTACCAGTCTGAAATTTCCAACTGGGTCTTTGCGGTGCTAGCTAAGGCGGGTTCCGAGCTTTCACGTCATATTCAACAACTGGGATTTGACGTAAGCACACGCACCTTCCGACTGTTCACCTTCAGCCCGCTGGCTATCTATCCCTACGAGATGGACCAAACGCGCCAGGAGTTCAAGCTATTAGGACAGCAGGTTAAGCTAACCGTTTCGCTTTACTTGGCCCCATCTTTTGAATACCAGGTTATCCAGCTATTTCGCCACACGCCTCTGGAATTGGGGACATTCGAGGGTAATCCCGCGCAATTTACCGTCAAACATTGGCAGGTCATGCCTCGCGCACCACTGAAGGAAACCATGCAGTTTAAGGCCTTGTCTCCTATTGCTGTCAGCAACGTGGAAGAGAATAAAACTGCTCACCAATCCCTCCTGCCCGATAGCGAAACGTACGACATCAGCTTTTTCAATCACGCTGTCCGGCGCTTCAAAGCCGCTATGCAGTACCGCTCCTTGGCAGCCTTGGGGCTGCTGGATGCGGCCTTCCCTATGCAATACCGACTATTAGGGCCGGCTAAATCCCGGCTCATTCACCTGAAACCGAACACCGACGGGCTCAACCAGCTGCGCGGCTTTGTTTACGAGTTCGAGGTAACTATGCCTATACGACTCATGGAGTTCTGCTATTTCGCAGGGTTTGGTGAGTATGGCCACCTGGGCTTTGGCTGTGTGGACATCAAAACACCTTGAATAAGCAACACGACACGCTTGAGTGTAGTTCTTATTAAACAGATAGCAATTTTTCAATGGCAGCCCAAGGGGCGGCGATAAGGATGAGCCTATCGACCCTCTGGACGCCCCCACTACGATAGATAGGAGGTATGGCAATGTCCCTTTTGTATCGTTCCGCCTTTTGTTCTTTTATGGCAGTGCTGATGTGGAGTTGCAACTACTCCGAAAAAGGGGCGCTGTCTACCCAAGACCTGCAAGGCCGCTGGGAACTGGTGCGCGGGTTTCGCAACCATCGAGAAACGAAGACACTAAACGGCACTTATTTCCTCTTTAGCGCCGACGGCAAGCTGACCACTAACCTGCCTATCGGCCCAGAAGAGCCACAGCCGTTTGAAATTACTCACCAGTCCACTATTGAGCACTGGACTTCTCCGAAGACGACCTATGAGGTACTGAAACATACCGATAGCACCCTGGTGCTCGCCCTTTCGCTGCGTGGCATGCAGTTCGAACTGCACCTCAGACGCGCTGCCGATACCCTACCCGAGCAGCCCCTTCAATAAGTAGACCTTTTTTTAATGGGAACAAGAGTGCCGAAGCATTGCCAACTTGTGCTCAATTTTGCTGCACTCTTATGGCTTTCCCATGCATCCTACTCCTGAAGTTTATGTAGCTATTATGGCTGGCGGCGTAGGCAGCCGCTTCTGGCCTGGCAGCCGCGAACATCGCCCAAAGCAATTCCTGGACATTCTGGGCGTCGGCAAGAGCTTACTGCGCCTCACTTTTGAGCGATTTCTGGGCCTTTGCCCAGCATCGAACATTTTCGTGGTGACAAATGCCGCCTATACCAATCTGGTCGCCGAGCAGTTACCCGAGCTGGCACCGCATCAGATCCTGGGCGAGCCAAGCCGAAACGATACTGCTCCCTGTATTGCCTACACTGCCCTCAAACTGTCCGGCCTTCAACCCGATGCGGTATTGGTCGTAGCCCCTTCCGACCACGTGGTGCTTCGGCCAGATCGGAAGAGCGTCGT
>JBEQAD010000008.1:0-27499 GCA_041640515.1 Saprospiraceae bacterium
AACACTTTAGCCCCCACACAGTCAGCAGCACAAAGCCCATCCCAACGACCAGCATACCCAAGCAGTTGCGCACCACATAAGGAGCCGTCAGGAAGCTGTACACCTCCAGCCCTATCCTTCGAATGAGTAGCCAGATTTTTTCCGCCATGGCAAAATAAACGCCGTAGCTGTGCTTACTAACAGCTACGGCGCAAAGGTAGTTCGGCCTCGACGGATAGAACGAATCGTTCGTTTGGCACTAAGTCGAATTATTTTACCACTCGCGCCGAAAAGCACTGCCCATCTGGCGCCCAGGCCGTCAGGTGATATACTCCTGAAGGCCAGTTGGCTACCATGGGCAAGGAGTACATCGCTCCTGAAAGGGCGCTGACATCGTCCCAAAGCACGCGCCCGAAAGCATCTATAACTTGTATACGCATGCGGCCCGTGGGCCAATTGCGCGCATCTACATAAACCCTATCGGTAGCGGGGTTGGGAAAGAGGGCTAAACCCGCACTCACTTCTTGGTGGTTACGCTCTCCTGCATCGCTATCTACCAGCGTTTGCGTCTGCTGCACAGTGCACCCAAATACGTCCAGATGCGTCTCCACATACGTTTGCGGAGCCAAACGTGCTGATACATAGATAAAAAGTGGGTTGGCCTGAGGAGGTAATGTGTATTGGAAAATGTCAGCTTCTCCTAATGCAATACCCGCGCCTATACTGCTAAAGCGAACAGAGCGCTGCGGCGATAGGTTGGGATTGCGCACGAAATACTGTCGTCCGCTCGGGGCCGTATAGGTAGCGCCGTTGCTCGGAGCAACGGCTACAATGCCCTGAGGCAGTTCGTACGCGACATGCACCAGCTCGGCGGCACACTTATTTATTACACGCATTCGGTAGGTTTTTTCCTTTTTGGCATTTTGGCCGATACTCAAGATTTCGAATCGCAAGCACGGCGTTTCCTTGACATCACACGGTTGATCGGCGGGAGGAGCTGTCACGCTGACGGTAAAGCAACAGCCCGTGGTGTTTAGGCAGCCATCCTCAGCACTGTAACAGACCGTCGTGATACCGACAGGAAAGTTAGCGCCGCTAGGCAGCCCCTGTGTTAGCACTTCAACAGCAGCTCCGCAAGGACAATTAGTAAAAGCCGTCGGGGCAGGGTAGGTCACTACAGCGGCATTAGCCGCTGGCGCCGCAGTTACTGTTATATTGGGCGGACACTGGAGCGCGGGCTCACTAGAATAAAAACTAATAGTAAAGGTATCGCGCAACACGCAGCCCAGAGTATCCGTGGCTAATAAGATGTAGGTGGTAGGCTCGGCGGGCTTGGCCGTTACTACAGGACAGGTGGTACAACTAAGGCCGGCAGCGGGCGCCCATTGATAGGTGCTGAAGCCAGGCAAAGTGTAAACGACACTTTGGCCAGGACAGATGACCGTGTCGCCAAAGCGCGTGTCGGGCAGTAAGCTGAAAGTGAAAAAGACGGAGTCTCGTTGGATACGCCCACAGGCATCAGTGGCTTCCACCCAGTAGTACAAGCCCGGCTCTGTAGCTGTAAACGTCCTGGCAGTGGAGCCATCCTGCCATAAGTATTGCACGAAGTTCGGACCGGCGTCCAGTGTTGCAGAGGCCTTTTCGCAAAGTATAAGGTCGGGCCCTAAGTTGAGACTAGGTGCTGATGGCCACGACAGCTGAGCCGATGAGAGGTTGTTGGTATAATCGCATTCTTCCAACCCTGTCGTGGGCAAGTTGCTCAAAGTAAAGGGCGTAGGCAGTGAATTGTCGTGATTGACGACGCTGTACACTGCTTGCAAACTGGAAGGATTGAGCCAAGAGAGACCCGTTAGCTGTCCGCTGCGACATTCTCCTGGCGCCAACGGAATCCCCAGCGATAATACCGCGCTGCCCATGGCTACTGTACTCGTCTGGGTGGGGTCTGCAGGGTAAAACCAGACGGGCACACTACCACTCACCTCCGTGGCCCCGATATTGCACACCGTGTAAGAGAGGGCTGGTGTGCCGCCGTTGCAAGCCGTTCCGTCAATGCTGAAGGTAATATCGGGCTGGTTGGTGCAGTCTCCTGTCGGACTACACAAAAGCACCGCTTTTGGAATGAATGGAACCGGCGGCGACGCTGGCCAAGGTAAGATGAGTAGCGGTTGGTTAGGTGCCAATAGAGGTGGAGTTCGCGGAGTAGTGCTCGCTATGGCCAGAGTAGTGGTGGACATAGCGGTCAGTTCATTGCAGACAACAGCCTTACCTTCCAGGTCCACTTTGAGGACATACATACGCTCTGGCAGAGTGGAATCCAGTGTACCAGTGACATACAGCGCACCATCGTGCACAATGGCTTCGTACAGGCCGCGCTGAGGTTCCACTTGGAATTGAGTCCGAGTGGCCCATTGCACTTCGCCTTCTTTGTTCGCTTTCAGAACAAAAGCCGTCTCGCCATGGCCATACACCACAAAGCCATCCGGTACAGAAAAGAGATTGCTTACATATCGGCCATCGATCTCGGGCATGTTCCACTCTTTTAGCCAGACCAACTCACCGGTTAGCGTGTGCTTTTGTAGGAAAGTACGCACCTGTACACCATCGAACGTTCCACTGAATACAGAGTAAACAGCACCGTCTTCCACGAGCAGGTCGTAAGCGACAAGGCTGAGTGGCTGGCCGCTGAAGGGCGCGATGGGGCTGCTTTTTACCCAGGTCACGACACCATCGTTCACCGAAGCTCGTAGGACGAACGGCAGCTGACCTTTGTACTGATTAGGCCCTGCCCGCTCCAGATGAGTACCCACGGCATAAACATCATTTTGGTACAGCCTAATCCGCTTAGGTTCCGTAAGGCTGTCGAGGTAATAACCAAAGGCAGAGGCCGGCATAATCAGGCCGTTCTGCCGATTGAGCCTAACCACTTCAAGCGTAAAATTGGACAAGCAGACAGCATAGGCATCGCTGGCAGGCATATCAGCCAAACTGCCTGTGCTAAAAAAATCTTGCTCCGAAATTCTTGACCATAGCGTTTTGCGCAACACCGGATCATAGCGCAAGATGAAACTCCGCGCATTGGCTGCTTGTTCGTGCCGACCCATGATAGCCAATTTATTTTCCGAATCCAAAATAACACTAAGAGGGTACACGGATGAGCCATCGCCCACACCCAGGTAATCCGCCGAGAGGACGCTACCTTGTGGCGAAATTCGGAACAGCACCATTTCGGCATCACGTGCGCCCACAGCGAACACACCACCATCAGGAGCTGGGCAAAGGGCGTAACCGCCCTCCGCGTCGAGGGCCAGCAAAAAAGAATTGTCTGGTACTATTGAAAAGGCGTTAGGCGTCTGCGTCCAGAGGTACGGTACTGCCGAAAATACCGCAGCAAGAAGCACAATCACAATAGAAGAGCGTTTTGTCATGTCCAGTAGAGTGGCTTCCAGTTAGTGAAACAAAAGACATACAGGCAAATTTAACCTAAAAGGGCACACTCCGAACGTCGCGCAGGCGTCAGAGTCGCCTTACCTTCGCCTTTCATTTTGGAAAACCTTGCTACATGACGCAACACCCTGCTATGGTTGGTAATTTGACGGAAAGAGCTGTCAAACTTAAGCGCATTTTTGTAGAACCCAAGCTCCCAATCGAGCTGATGCCTCTGCGCGACCTGGCTCACAATTTATGGTGGTCATGGCATCACGAGGCCACTGAATTGTTTCACTCCATTGCCCCTGGCCAATTTGAGAAGGTAAATTACAACCCTCTGGCTCTGTTGGACAGTTTGGGTATCGAACGCGCCCAGGAACTTCTGAAAAATGCCGAGTTCATGGCACGCATGAAGTCGGTACTACAGCAGTTCCAGGATTACATGGATCGAAAACCTGAAAAAAAACATCCGCGAGTAGCCTATTTCTGCATGGAGTACGGCCTACACCAAAGCCTTCGCCTCTATTCCGGTGGTTTAGGTGTATTAGCTGGCGATTACCTTAAAGAAGTGAGCGACCGCCACTTTCCGATGGTAGCAGTAGGTCTCCTTTACCGATATGGCTACTTCCAGCAGTCCATTTCGCTCCATGGAGAGCAGATTCACCAGTTGGAAGCGGCCCGTTTCACCCAGCTACCTCTTCTGCCTGTGCGCGACGCCCACGGCGAATGGGTAAAAATCCACATAACCATTGGCCAGCGAACGGTGTGGGCCAAAGCCTGGCTGATCAATGTTGGCCGCGTGCCGCTCTACCTGCTCGACACCGATATCGACGATAACACATGGGAAGATCGCAGCCTTACCCACCAGCTTTACGGCGGAGACAATGAGCATCGCCTGAAGCAAGAAATCCTGCTGGGCATCGGCGGCGTTCGACTATTGCAAGCCCTGCGCGAAAAGCCCGATTTGTACCACCTTAATGAAGGTCACGCCGCCTTCTTAGGTCTCGAACGCCTGCGCTATTACATTAAAACCGAGCAGTTCACCTTCGAAGAAGCCCTCGAAATGGTGCGTGCCACCCAACTGTTTACCACCCACACACCTGTGCCCGCTGGACATGACTCCTTTACGGAGGGACTCCTGCGCACCTATTTGTTTGACTACCTGTACGACTTAGACATTCCCTGGGAAACCTTTGTCGCTATGGGACGCCTGACAGCTCAAGACCCTACTGAACCGTTCTCTATGAGCCATTTTGCTTTGCGCACCTCTGCCGAGGCCAACGGCGTTAGCCGCCTTCACGGAGATGTGAGCCGGCGCATGTTTAACGACTTGTATCCTGATTATAACTACGCTGAAATACACATCGGCCATGTAACTAACAGTGTACACTTCGACACGTGGATATCTCCACAGTGGGCAGCTTTATATCGTCAAACTTTCGGGGAGGACTTTGACCAACGCCAAAGCGCTCCCGAACTGTGGGCTAAGATTTACGAGGTGCCCGACACTATCATAGCCGAAATCCGCGCAACCCTCAAAAAGCGCCTGCTTGACTGGGTACGCCACACACTGCGCGAAGACTTGACTCGTCGCGGCGAAAATCCGCGCACCATTTTTGAAATTACTAATGCCATCCAGGATAGTGCACTCGTTATCGGCTTTGCCCGCCGCTTTGCTACTTACAAGCGGGCAACCCTTCTTTTCACCAATGAGCAACGCCTGGCTTCCATCGTTAATAACGCCGACCGCCCCGTGATTTTCCTATTCGCTGGAAAAGCTCACCCTGCTGACAAGGGCGGCCAGGAATACATCCGTGCCATTTACAACATTACTAAAAAGCCCGCTTTTGCTGGCAAAGTCATCTTCTTAGAAAACTATGGAATGGAGATGGCCAAGCTGCTTGTGCAAGGAGTGGATGTATGGCTCAACACGCCTACCCGCCCTAAAGAAGCTAGCGGCACCAGTGGAATGAAAGCTGTGCTCAACGGCGTGCTCAATTTCTCTGTCCTCGACGGTTGGTGGGTAGAAGGCTACCGCCCTGGCGCGGGCTGGGCATTGCCCGAACACGAAACTTATAGCGACCCTGCCCTCCAAAACGAGTTGGATGCTGAAACTATTTATAACATCCTCGAGACAGAGATTATCCCAGCCTACTTCGAACAAAATGAGCAGGGCCTGCGCTCAAAATGGATTGGCCTTATTAAGAAAAACATCGCTGAAATCGCTCCGCACTTCGTCATGAAACGCATGCTCGATGACTACGATGCGAACTATTATGAAAAACTCTGGAAGCGAAGTCAACACCTGGTCAAAAACCAGTACCATATACTTCGCGAACTCGTAGAATGGAAAAGCCGCGTGCGCCGCGTCTGGCCGTCTATTGACTTGATCTCGTTAGAAGCTCCCGACACGTACAATCACCCTCTACCCTTGGGCGAACCTTTTGAGGCACGTGTGGTGCTCAATCTTCAGACTCTGAGCTCTTCCGATATTGGCGTAGAAGTAGTCTTCCTCAAGCGCCGTACCGAAACAGAGCTCGAATTGGTCGAAATCCACGAACTCGAACCGATACATCAAAAAGGAACCATCGCTACGTATTCGTGTAATTTTACTCCTCAAAGGGCAGGCGTTTTCGAGTATGGCTTTCGGCTGTTTCCTCAACACCCGCTGCTTGCTCACCGACAAGACTTCCCTCTGGTTCGTTGGCTGTAATCTTTAATAATTCCTTTCTTCTTACTACGGAAAACCAAACTGTTACAGAGTAAATCATTAGTCCTATGCAAGAAGCATATATTGTGGCCGGTTATCGCACGGCTGTAGGTAAAGCCGGAAAAGGTAGTTTTAAAAATACTCGACCTGACGATTTAGCTGTAGAAGTTATCCGCTACTTGGTAAGAAATGTGCCCGGGTTAGAGCCTGGGCTGGTGGACGACGTTATCGTGGGTTGTGCCAACCCAGAAGGCGAGCAGGGGTTACAGATTGGGCGTCTCATCGCCTTACGAGCACTAGGCAAAGAAGTGCCCGGTATGACTATCAATCGCTACTGTGCTTCGGGACTAGAAACCATTAGCATTGCCACTGCTAAAATACGCGCCGGCATGGGGCACTGTTACATTGCCGGTGGTGCCGAAAGCATGAGCTTAATCCCTATGACTGGATACAAACTGGCGCCCAACTACTCAATAGCATCGCAGACACCTGACTATCTGGTCGGTATGGGCCTAACAGCAGAAGCTGTAGCTAAAAAATACGGCATTTCGCGTGAGGCTGCCGATATTTTTTCTCTTCGATCGCACACACGCGCTGCTGAGGCTATCAGCCAAGGTAAATTCCGCGAAGAAATTGTGCCCGTGTCCGTTGAGGAAGTATGGGTAGAAAATGACAAACGGCAGTCGCGCACTTTTACCGTGGACACGGATGAAGGAGTGCGCCGCGATACCACGCTGGAGGCTCTAGCTAAACTGCGCCCCGCTTTTGCCAATGACGGTGTGGTCACGGCAGGCAATTCCTCACAGACCTCAGACGGTGCCGCTTTCGTTCTGGTCATGTCCGAGACTCTAATTAAACAATTGGGCCTTACGCCCATCGCTCGCCTGGTAGCTTGTACTGTGGCGGGCGTGGAGCCGTTGCACATGGGCATCGGTCCTGTAGTAGCCATACCAAAAGCGCTTAAGCAAGCTGACATGCACTTAGACCAGATTGAGCAAATCGAACTCAATGAAGCCTTTGCCGTGCAGGCCTTAGCCGTCATCCAAGAAGCAGGACTCGACCCCGAACGCGTCAACGTCAACGGGGGGGCCATTGCTCTGGGCCACCCCTTGGGCTGCACAGGGGCCAAACTAACCGTTCAACTCATCAACGAGATGCGCCGCCGAAAACAGAAATACGGCATGGTCACTGCCTGCGTTGGTGGCGGGCAAGGGATTGCTGGAATTATTGAGCGGCTGAACTAAGCAACGGCAAGACAAACACAAATAACCTAAGGCTGCCTAGTGACAACCCGCTATTGGACGATGGTGGAATGCCATTCTTCTTCTTTTTTGGCTGCTATGCAAAGAAATAAGAAAAATAGTTGCTTTGCCGCTCTCTGACATCAAAGGAATGTGCCCGGTAGCTCCCACATAACCTCTGCAATTTTATTTCTCTCTCTTTAAATAATCCTTTATGACAACAACACGTCGACCACTTATCGATCGCAATGAGTCGGTTTGGCTGGAAGGGCCGAAAAGCCGGCGTTACGAACTGGTCTTTGCTCTACGCGTTTTTTGGGAATTCATCTCCGGCATGCGGGCACTGCATTTCATGGGTCCCGCTGTTACCATATTCGGCTCGGCCCGGTTTCAGGAGGGGCACCGCTACTACGAGCTGGCCCGAAAAGTAGGAGCGCTCATTGCCTCCGACCTAGGACTAGTGGTCATGACAGGGGGTGGCCCCGGTATCATGGAAGCGGCCAACCGAGGAGCAAGAGAAGCTGGTGGTTGGTCGGTAGGATGCAACATCGTATTGCCACACGAACAAAAGGAAAACCCGTACTTAGACCGGTTCATACTCCTGCGCTACTTCTTTGTACGCAAGGTGCTGCTGGTGAAGTACTCCTTTGCATTCATCATCATGCCTGGTGGTTTTGGTACGATGGATGAGTTCTTCGAGACGCTGACACTTATCCAAACGCGAAAGATAGGCAACTTTCCCATTGTGATCATGGGAACTGACTATTACCAGCAATTGCGCACATTTTTGGAAGCAATGGTGCATGAAGGAACCATTGCTCCGGAAGACTTAAAGCTGCTCATTTTCACCGATGACCCGGCTGAAGCTGTTACACACATCAGACGCCATCTGTTCGAAAACTACCGGATAGTGAAGCGCCGTCCGAAATGGTGGCTTTTCGAAAAACGGTAACTCCCCAAAAAATGATGCAGCGTTGCTTTACCCTTTCTTTTTGAAGGCTTCGATGGCTCGCCGGGAAAAATCCGAAAGAGCCAACCTACCGCTAATGGCCGCGCGTTCGGCAAGAAGCTGATCCCAATGCTCAGTGCCTTGCCAGAAAATTTTTTTCAGGGCTTTCAAAGCCTCCGGATGGTAAGAGCAAAGGTTTTGGGTAAAATGCTCCATATAGGCGTCGAGCTGTTCAACGGTGTCAAATACCTCCTGAAAAAGCCCTTTTTCCTTAGCCCAAGCCGCTGTTTGCCATTCGCTGGGATTGAGTGCCATCTGGCAAAAGGCAGCTTTGCCCACCTTCCGTTCGACGGCGGGACCAATGACAAACGGCCCAAAGCCAACTGCCAGCTCGCTCAAGCGCACAGAGGCATACTGAGAAGCCAGACAGAAATCTGTACCTGCAGCCAAACCTACTCCACCTCCTACCGCCTTGCCATGAACGCGCCCTACAATAATCTTCGGACAGGTACGCATGGCGTTGAGCACACGGCCAAAGCCAGAGAAGAAGCGGTTAGAGGTCTCCATATCGCGTATGGCCACTAACTCATCAAAACTGGCTCCTGCGCAAAAAGTCTTGTGCTCGTCACTTCGCAGAACAATAACGCGCACCCGGTCATCCCTGCCTAAGGAGTCAAACGCCTCTACCAACGCCTGCAGCAATCGGCTAGGTAGGCTATTGTGGTTAGGGTGAAAAAAGGCTACCTGTGCTAAGCCGCCCTCTTGAAGGTCGGTACGCACATAGCCTTGTTGGGTAATATCCTCCATGATACCTATGCCCTCGTTTTTTCGGGCAAAAAAACGGTTTTAATAGCGCAGTCCCAAGCGATGGTAAATGAAGCTCATGAGCCAGGCTGGCCCAATCAGGAGGAATTGCAGATCCTTGAAAAAGGACGGCTTTTTTCCCTCGATTTTGTGCCCCCAGAACTGGCCAATCCAAGCCAGTACAAACAGGACTATGCAAACCTGCCACAACACCAACCCGCTAGTTTCAATAAAATGCGCCAACCCCAGGCAAACTACCGAGAAAAGCAACATGCCCACCGATAGCGCCGGTGATAAACGCGCATAGTATAGCACCGTCAGAGCCAAGAGTACCATAGCCAGATTGAGCTGAAGCCCAGAGGCTATATTAACTCCCAGTTTTACTCCGTAAAACAGCCCGACAATACTGAAAAAAATGGTCGGCACACAAATCCAGTGTACTAGTTTGTTGGTCGGATTTTGATGGCTCTCGCCATACTCAGACAACCATTGGTTAATGCTTTTCATAACACAGAGCGCAAGGTTTAGTAATGATTGCGAGGAAAAGGATGGTTTCATTTCACTGAGGTAGCGCTTGTAGTTGCCGCTCAATTTGCCTAAGCCGCTGGCGACGGATAGAATCCATCAGCACAGGAAGCAAAACAGCGCGCTCCCGGGCACACCAACTATCCACTTCTATACGTGTCCGCTGCACTTCAACGGCAGAGAGCGAATCGATTTGGTGGCGCACCTTAGGGTCGAGGGGAGCATCGGCATCGGCGCAAGCAACTAAGCCACAGCACATCAGCACACTTATGACCATGTGCTTTGCCCGACCAGCCCAGCGCGCTACTTTTGCACACCAAAATATAGGGTCTCCCATGAGCCTTTGGATTGATGGCTCAAAAATCGAACATTCTGGACTCTGTAGCGAAGCTGCTCCATCAAACGCGAGAAAAAAAACCGCTTGACTCTTTTGGCCTGCTTGATTGAATGCCCATGCATATCTCCTCCAAATTGCCTCACGTTGGCACTACCATATTTACTATCATGTCAGGGTTGGCCCACGAGCACCAGGCAATCAACCTATCACAAGGGTTTCCCAATTTTAACCCATCAGACCGGCTGCAACGGCTGGTCTTCGAACATATGCAACGAGGCGCTAACCAGTACGCTCCCATGCCTGGGCTCCTGCTGCTTCGCGAACGCATCGCCGAAAAAATGGAACGCCTTTATGGACGTTCCTTACACCCAGACACAGAAATCACCATAACTGCTGGCGGTACGCAGGCAATCTTTTGCGCTATTGCCGCCTTTGTTAATCCTGGCGACGAAGTCATCCTGATAGAGCCATGTTATGACTCGTATCGTCCTTCAGTGGAAACAGTTGGCGGAGTAGCCGTACCCTTTGCCCTCAACCCGCCCGACTACCGAGTAGACTGGAATGCTCTGCGCCAGCGCATTACCCAGCGCACCCGCATGATTTGCATCAACACGCCCAACAACCCCACGGGCACGCTGCTGCGCGAGGTCGACATGCAGACCTTAGGCCATTTGCTCAAAAACACCGATATCCTAGTAATGAGCGATGAGGTGTACGAGCACATTATCTTCGATGGAGAACAGCACGCCTCCGCCCTTCGATACCCCGAACTTTATGAGCGCAGCTTGTGTATCTACTCTTTTGGAAAAACTTATCATAACACAGGCTGGAAAACGGGATACTGTATCGCTCCGCCTGAACTGACGCGCGAGTTTCGCAAGGTCCACCAATTCAACGTGTTTTCGGCCAACCACCCTATCCAAGCGGCTTTTGCCGATTTTATGGTCGACCCGTCGGAATACACAGGGTTAGGAGCGTTTTACCAACAAAAACGCGATCTCTTCCAAAAGGCGATGGCCAACACGCGCTTCAAACCCATCTCCTGCAGTGGTACCTATTTCCAATTGTTCGATTACTCGGCCATTAGCGAAGAACCAGACCTGGATTTTTGCAAACGCCTAACTATAGAATACGGTGTAGCCGCTATACCGCTCTCCTCTTTCTTTTCGCACCAGTGCAACGACAAGATCATTCGCTTTTGTTTCGCTAAAACGGACGACTTGCTCGAGCAGGCCGGCGAACGTCTGGCTAAAGTATAAAACACTCTACCCGTTATGGCCACCTTTCTGTACAACCGCGTCAATCGGCAGGAGCTGAGAAAAAAACTCCAGCTTAGTGCAGAACCGCGCACTACGGTCTCTTTTTACAAATACGCGCGCATTGCTAACCCGGAATTCTTTCGCGATCACCTATACAGCCTTCTCAGCGAACTCGGCGTGCTGGGACGTATCTATGTGGCGCACGAAGGCGTAAATGCCCAAGTCTCAGTACCCTCGCATCGGTTTGCTGCTTTTCGAGAGGCACTCCAAACAATTGCTTTCTTACAGGAAATACGCCTGAACACCGCCATAGAAGACAATGGAAAATCCTTTTTCGCTCTGACCATTAAAGTGCGCTCAAAAATCGTGGCCGATGGCATTGACGACCCCTTGTTCGACCCCTCTCTCTGCGGCACTTACTTAGACGCTAAGACTTTCAATGCACTCACTGATGAGCCCGATACCATTATTGTGGACATGCGTAATCATTACGAGAGCGAAATTGGACATTTTCAGGGAGCCATCTTGCCGCCTGTGGATACATTTCGCGAAGAGTTGCCTTATGTAGCCGAACTGTTGGCTGACAAAAAAGACCGCAACATTGTAATGTACTGCACTGGCGGCATTCGCTGCGAAAAGGCCAGTGCTTACCTGAAATATCGAGGCTTCAAAAATGTCTTTCAACTCGAAGGTGGCATCATCGAATACGCCCGCCAGGTAAAAGCGCAACAGCTCCCCAATAAATTCATTGGCAAAAACTTTGTCTTCGACGAGCGCCTCGGAGAGCGCATCAGCAACGACGTCATCGCCCACTGCCACCAGTGCGGCGCGCCCTGCGATACACACACCAACTGTGCCAACGCCTATTGCCATCTGCTCTTTATCCAATGCTCGGCGTGCCATCAAAAATATGAGGGCTGTTGCTCAGAAACATGTCGAGACTTTATTCGCTTGCCTAAAGAGGTCCAGAAGCAAAAAGCACTTCGCTTCCGTTTCAACGGCCAACGATTTCCTAATGCTCATTTCCGCTCCACACCCGAGGCTCCCAGGCTAAGCGAACCGATACCCGTTGATACCCATCAGCCTACACACTGACCGAAAAGATTGAGCCACTAAGCCATCTGCTTATTACTTCGCTCTGCAAAGAACCATCGCGATAAAAAGCTAAAGTATCCGTAAAAGATAGAGCAGAGGTGTTACTTTTGCACTGTTTGGATTTTGTCTAAATCCCAATCTTACTTTTGGACATGCTTAGACGCTACAGGACAGTAGAAAATTTGAAATCTAGGGAGTGTGCTCGTGCACTGTGCATTAAAGATCCTATGTTAGCCAGTCGCTTAACCGCCATGGGGGTATTGCCGGGCACCCTAATAGAGATGATACGCAGAGCTCCGTTTGGTCACACCTATTATATCAAGGCTGATGGCATTCGGTTGGCCCTGCGCAAAGAGGAAGCTGCAAGCATCTTAGTGGACGCATGAAAGTAAGCGAGGAAACTCGAGTGCCCAACATTGCGCTGGTGGGCAATCCCAATAGCGGTAAATCTACGCTGTTCAACCTGCTCACAGGTCTCAGACAAAAGACAGGTAACTTCCCCGGCATCACGGTAGACATCAAAAAAGGGCGCTTTCGGTTGCCAGATGGAAAGGAAGTGGAGCTAACCGATCTTCCAGGCGCATACAGTCTTTACCCGACCTCTAGTGATGAAAAGATAGTGACGGCTGTATTGAGTAACCCTGCGGACCCATACTACCCAGATGCAGTGATTTATGTAGCCGATGTTACCCATTTGGAAAAGCATTTGCTACTGCTCACCCAGCTACTCGATCTCCGCCTTCCCGTGTTGCTTGTTCTCAATATGGCCGATGCCGCAGAGACTATTGGCTTAAAAATCAACACGTCTAAATTGGCCGATAAACTGGGCATACCAGTGATTCTTATCAGTAGCCGCACAGGAGAGAATATCTCCAAACTGATTGGAGAAATTAGCCGGCTATTGGATGTTCGTCCTTCGTGGAATGGCAAGTTTTACTCCTTCGACGAGGCAGAAAAAGCCGTAGCTGAAGCTATTCGACTAAATATTGGTGCAGAAACTCCCTACCGCGCCTTACTGCTAGCGCATCATTACTCTTGGTTGCCAGGCCTTTCTGAGCAGGCTCGCCAAACCATTGGTGCTATTGTGACCGACAAGCAGTTCAATTCACTAAAGCACCAGGTAGACGAGACACTCGAGCGCTATGACCAGTTCACACCTATCGTACAGGAGACAATCCAGCATCCGCCTCGCTTTCCCAGCACAATAACGGATCGCATAGATGCTGTGTTGACTCACCGCTGGATAGGTCCGGTTGTTTTTATGGCTGTGATGCTGCTGGTCTTTCAGGCTATTTACGACTGGAGCTCGCTACCTATGGATGCTATTGAGACGGGCTTTTCCTGGCTCAACGAGATGCTAAAAGCCAACTTACCTACACACTGGGTTACTGGGCTGCTGACAGATGGTATCATTACAGGGTTAAGCGGAGTGCTGGTTTTTGTACCACAAATAGCGATTTTATTCTTTTTGATTACCCTATTGGAAGAAGTGGGCTACATGGCGCGTGTAGTTTTCATGTTCGACCGCTTTATGCAGCGGTTTGGCATGAATGGTCGCAGCATTGTAGCTCTCATTAGTGGAGGTGCCTGCGCCGTTCCAGCGATCATGAGTAGTCGTACCATTGGAAACTGGAAAGAGCGCTTAATTACCATCCTGGTAACTCCATTCATTACTTGTAGCGCGCGCATTCCCGTGTATGTCATCCTAATAGGTCTGGTTGTCCCAGCCAATAAGGTGCTTGGTATTTTCTCGTGGCAGAGCCTCACCTTCGCCAGTATGTACGCTTTGGGCGTAATCGCTGCTTTGGGCTCTGGATATATCATGAAAAAACTGTTGCGCACACGCGAGATGTCGTACTTAGCTATCGAGCTGCCCATCTATCGCATGCCTCATTGGCACAACCTGTGGCTAATCGTGTGGGAGAAAGTACTGGCATTTGTCACAGAGGCCGGCCGCATCATTCTGATTATCTCTGTCATTCTGTGGGCTTTGGCCAGCTTCGGGCCCGGTGACAGCTGGCAACAAGCTGAACAGAGAGCTCGTGAGGAAGCTGCGGCCCAACAACTATCTGAGTTAGAAACAAAAAACTTGGTAGCAGCATACCAACTGGAAGTCTCCTATGCCGGCCGCATTGGCAAGACCTTCGAGCCGCTTATCCGGCCCTTGGGTTACGATTGGAAAATTGGCATTGCTCTTTTCACATCCTTTGCTGCTCGAGAAGTATTTACCGGAACGCTGGCTGTTTTATATCAATTAGGTGATGCTGCAGATGATATTACGGAGAAGAGTGAGAACATTTCAAAAGCGACCCTTCGCCAACGAATGCGCACCGAACAGTTCACTGACACTGGCCAGCCTGTGTATACATTAGCCACAGCGCTCTCTTTATTGGTGTTCTATGCATTGGCCATGCAATGCATGAGCACCATGGCAGTAGTTCGCCGCGAGACAGGGTCCTGGAAATGGCCTTTACTACAGTTCACCTTTATGACGCTAATGGCATACCTGGGGGCCTTGGCTGTCTATAATCTGTTTATTTGAGGAATAGGGTGTGGAAAAACAGAGGAACAACCTGGGTGTTGCTAACATGCTCTAGGGCAGTTAAGTCTTGTGATGGGATTTTCCTCACGGTCAACTAAGTTATAGGCAATGCTGCAAGATATTTCCACATAGAGCCGATGTGCGAAAAGACCAACGCCTTTCTCTATATCTTTTTACACGGCGCTGTGGATATCGGCAGAACCTCCTGAATATTAAGCCAAAGTTAAGCCTTGTCCATGTGTAAACTGGTGGGGAGATACCGGGAAAGGTCAAGGGCTTTTTCTGTTGTGACGAAATCCACAAATGCACACCCTTGATGATGAGAGACGAGTCTTGAAAAATTAAAAAAGATTCAAACTATCAAAAATAGCAGAGGTGTGGAAAATTCTTACATCTAAAATCTATGCTCACCTGTTCTTTTACGCGGTGCAATGAACAAGATTTTACTCTCTAACTTCATAGCAGTACAACCAAGCCATGACTTATCGAGTAATAAATAACACGCAGGTAGCTCGCGCGGTGCGCATCTGGCTATGGATTGGCGTTATCATGATTTTTCTTCAAGTGATCATAGGCGGAGTGACACGCCTCACGGGAAGTGGACTTAGTATCACTCGCTGGGAAGTCGTTACGGGTACCATTCCGCCACTCACTCCCCAAGCCTGGGAGGAGGCCTTCGATCTGTACAAGGCTACGCCTCAATACGCCAAAATCAATCGAGGCATGAGCCTTTCAGAGTTCAAGTTTATTTACTTCTGGGAGTACGCTCATCGCCTCTGGGCGCGCTTGATGTTCTTTGTTTTCATCATCCCTTTTAGTATCTTTTGGTGGAAGGGCATGCTTTCGCGCCGGTTGACTAAGCAGCTGCTTGTGGTTGTTCTATTAGCAGGTTTAGAAGGCTTTTTGGGATGGATCATGGTGGCCAGTGGCCTTATTCATCGCCCTTGGGTAAATGCATACAATTTGACACTTCACCTCTGTATGGCGCTGATTATATTCTCTTACTTGCTGTGGATAGTCCTTTCTACGTATCCGATTGAGGCAGATAAGGGTTACAAAAGCTATTGGAAAATAGCAAGTTATACAATATTTGGTATTGCTTTTTTTCAAATTGCGTTAGGTGCAATGATGTCGGGCACTCGGGCGGGCCTGTTCTTTCCGACTTGGCCTGATATGCATGGCTCTTATCTTCCTGCTGTGCTGTTGGATGCTACTCACTGGCGCTGGGATGTTTTTGTCAATTATGATACCAATCCTTTCATGCCAGCTCTTATCCAATTTCTGCACCGAAATACCGCCTATTTGCTTTTCTTTTTAGGAGTGTCTATGGTTGTAAAACTCCGGAGAGATGCCCAATCGCAGGCCATTCGCCAGGGAAGCATAGCATTCCTTTCGGCGTTGGTTGCTCAGGTAGTGTTAGGTATTATAACCCTGTTGAATTGTCAGGGAAGCATTCCCGTGTTATTAGGCGTACTTCATCAGCTGTTAGCTGTTGTCTTGTTAGGGAGTATTATTTTCATCTTACACAGTATGTCTCGGAGTTATCTACCTGAGAAGACAAAGTAGTCGTGCTCGTAGGCAATCCAGCTAAAAAAGTGTATGATGGAATTTAATCCTTATTTTTGCCCGCAAGCTTTGTTTTTTATGATGAATGCTCCCATAAAGGAAGACAGCGGGTTTAAGTACATCGAATCAAACAGCCAGAGAGGTGAAGTTTTGCTCTTGTTGCACGGGCTCTTCGGTGCTTTGAGCAACTTCGAGGCCTTGTATAAGCGCTTTGCGAGTGAATACAACGTTGTCATTCCGATGCTACCTATTTACGAGATGCCTATTTTGGATGTCTCGGTAATTGGTTTAGTAAACTTTGTGACTCGTTTTGTTGAGTATAAAGGATTCGGCAAAGTGCACCTGTTAGGCAATTCCCTAGGTGGACATATTGCTCTGTTGTATGCATTGGCTCATCCGGAGCATGTTGCTTCCATTACGCTAACAGGAAGTTCTGGACTCTTCGAAAGTGCTTTCGGCAGTGCTTTTCCCAAGCGAGGAGATTACGAGTATATTCGAAAGAAGACTGCAGATACCTTCTATGACCCCGCCGTAGCAACAAAGGAGTTGGTGGATGAAGTGTTTGATATTGTCAATGATCGCTCTAAAGGCATTCGTATCGTTATGACGGCCAAGTCAGCTGTGCGGCATAATCTAGCGGATAAACTACACAAAATTGAAGCACCCACTCTCTTGGTATGGGGTAAGCAGGATGCCGTTACGCCGCCTTTTGTAGCGGAGAAATTTCATGAATTGATAAAGCACTCCAAACTTTACTTTTTAGATAGATGCGGTCACGCTCCCATGATGGAGCGGCCTGAAGAGTTCAACGAAGTTCTCGCTGGTTTTCTTAAGGAAGTGGCGGCCGTTTCGGATCGCGTTCCTGTCAGTTAGAAAGCGGAGCGGGTATAGCCCCAAGGTTGTCCAATAGCCATTTTCGAAAAGTGGGATAATCTGCAGGTAAGGCTACGCTGTACTTAGTGCGCTTTAGCAGGTCTTTCAAAGCAGCAGGAAGGGGCACCTCTGCTTGCAATATTTCCGAGACCTCCTGTTGAAACTTAGCTGGATGGGCTGTACCCAGCACGATGCCGAAGGCGCGGCTTTGCATTTCTTGCTGGTATGTCTTCCAGCCGAGATAGCCTACTGCCGTGTGGGGGTCTAAAAAATACTGGTATTCTTTGAACACAGCACGCATAGCAGCGCGCGTTTGATCGTCATCAAAGGCATACCCAGATAAGTGGGTGCGCATAGTGTTCCACGTGGAACCATACAAATGCAACATCCGGGCAAAGTTGGATGGGTTGCCTACATCCATAGCGTTGGAAAGAGTCTGGATGGAGGACTTGGGCGTGAAGCGACCGGATTTCAAGTAGGCAGGCACGGTATCGTTGGCGTTAGTGGACGCAATGAAATGATGCGCAGGAAGCCCCATTTGTTGGGCGATGAGTCCAGCCGTCAAATTGCCAAAATTACCCGAGGGAACGCTAAAAACAATAGGTTTTCCGAGATGCTGCACTTGTTTGTAACCTTCCCAGTAGTAAAAAACCTGCGGCAGCAGACGAGCAATATTGATGCTGTTGGCCGAGCTCAAATGGAGAACTTGCCGAAGCTCTTCATCTAGGAATGCCTTTTTTACTAATGCTTGGCAGTCGTCAAATGTCCCTGCCACCTCTATCGCCGTGATGTTTTTTCCCAACGTGGTAAGCTGCTTTTCCTGTAAAAGGCTCACCTTTCCTGAAGGGTAAAGAATAACTACCTGGATACCGGGTGTTTGATAGAAACCCGCGGCTACCGCTCCGCCTGTATCACCCGAAGTAGCTACCAGAATGGTTAGGTTGCTCGGAGTGTCACCCTTGAAATAAGCCATAACTTGCGCCATGAAGCGAGCGCCAAAGTCTTTGAAGGCTAGCGATGGACCGTGAAAAAGTTCCAATATCCCCGTCTGGTCGTCAAGAATAGTCACGGGCGCTGGGAAGGTGAGCGCTTGCTGTAGAATATGGCGCAGTGCATCCTCCGGGATTTCATCGCCAATGAGTGCATTTGCTAATTGTAAGGCTATTTCTTGAAAGGAAAGGTCTGGAAGTTGTTTTACCCAGTGTTCTGGCATTCTGGGTAGCCGCACCGGAGCATATAGACCATTGTCTGGCGGCAGCCCTTGAAAGAGAGCATGTCGGAAGTTCGTCCGTAGGGTGGGGGTGTTCGTGCTATATAATTCCATGTAGGATTGGTGACGTTTTAGATAAGGGAATGTTCCACGTGAAACATGTGGACATCATATTCGAATAACTCGTATTTCTACGCGCCGATTTTTTGCGCGGAGTTCTTCGGTGCTATTGTCGGTAATAGGGCGTTGAGCCCCATAGCCAACAGTTTCTATTCGACTAGGTGGTATGCCTTTGCCTACAAGGAACTCCCGAATGGCTCCTGCACGTTGCTCCGAGAGCCGTTGTAAATCCTCAGGCTTGCCTACATTGTCGGTGTGGCCTTCTACCCGGATAGATAAGTTAGGATTATTATGAAGCAGGTCGGCTAAACGCTCCAATTCACCGTAAGAGGTCTCCAAGATGACGGGAAGAGATTGCTTAAAGTATATAGGCGCTAGTTCAATTTTACTGCCGACTTCTAAAGAATCAAGCCATAGGTCTACCCATTGGTATTCTCGAAAATAGTAATGTTCCCAGGGAAAAAAGACCACAACGGGTGTACCTGTAAGGCCTATTTTTTCGGGTGTTAGCGTAAAGCGGACGCCTTTAGGAATCTTCAAAGAGAAAAGGCCGTCAGAGGCAGCGATGGTATTCGAGGGGTTATCTTCGGCGCTGTATCGAATGCGCGATTCGAAGACTAATTGCCCGGTCTTTCGGTGCAGGATGCGTCCGCGCAGAGTGATTTCTGTAGGTTGCGGCGGAGCGATGCGCACCCGATAAATATCGCTATTGCCTTCTCGGTTGGAGGTAAAGTAGAGATAGCCTGAGGCCATGTTGAAATAAGGCTGGCTGTCGTCCGCATGCGAATTGATAGGGGCCACCAGCCGCTGGGGCTCCGACCAATTTTGCCAGGTGTCGTCCAATCGCTTGCTCATGAATATATCGTTGCCGCCGAGGCTTTCCCATCGGTTCGAGGAGAAGAAAAGCGTCTGGTTATCTTCCGATAAGAAAGGCGTTGTCTCTCTATAGCGGGTATTAATCGCTGGACCTAATGAGCGCGGTGCACTCCATTTGTGTTCTCCTTCTTTAAAGCAAACGTACAAATCCATGTCCTTAGAGTCGTTGCGCCTAGCTGACAGGATAAGGACCTTACCATCAAAACTCATCGTTAAGTTGACCTCCGAAGTCAATGTATAATACTCAGCAATCTCAACTGGTTTGGGTGGGAGCCAAAGACTGTCCACGCGCTTAATAAGAGAAAAGCCGCGCCTCATGTCACCTTTGGGCAAAAACTGATTGATGCAGTAGAAAGCGTTAGGGTCGGGAGTAATACACGCGATGCTGTTTGGCAAGGCATTGTTTAGTGGTGGACCTGGATGCTGAATCTGATAGAATTGAAACATGGAGTCTGCCTCTGCAATCCACACGTCTTGGTTAAATGACGATGTTGCGGGGTCGACCACAGGCCTCCCTTCTAATTCAGAGTAGATATTGCGCAAGACTCGCTCATAACGCTCTGCGGAGAAATTTTCGTAGAGGTCAATGCTGTCTAAAAAGAGATAGCGGCAAAACTCCGGATTAGCCACTCGGGTAAAGTAGATGGTTCGTCCGTCCCGGCTGGGCACGGGCGTAATTTCGTCATAAGTAGAGTTGATGAAAGCAGGAAGTTTTTCCAAGTGAAAATCAGCCGCTGATTGGGCTTGAAGGGATGCGAACAGTGTCAGCAGAAAAAGCCAAAAAGCGTATTTCATTACGAAGAATAAAAGCGGCTTCATTTAGATAAGATAGATATCCTATTTATCTTGGCAAATATCGGTTGTTGTTAGGATGGGCGCTAGTTTTGTTGTGAAGAGCGCTTAGCGTTATGCCGTGCGTAGTGTTGCAGATTCAAGGTAGGGAGAACTGGTGTGATTTGAAAGAGGCAAACCGCGATAAACCTTAATCTTGCGCCTTACTTAGGTGGCAGATATTTGCGCCAATAAACAACATACAGACAGGGATGGCACAGATTCGGAATATCATCTTCGATTTCGGCAACGTCTTGTTTCAACTGGACTTAAGTGCTACCGAGCGGCAGCTTCAACAGCGATTAGGTTCGCAATTCGAGGCTGCACGAGAGAAGTGGCTAGCAGCAGACGTATTTCACCGCTATGAAATTGGTGCCCTGACCACAGAAGCCTTTGTAGAAGCAGTGCGTTTTGCCCCTGCGCCCCCTCTGGAAGAGAGGGAGGTACTGGAGGCTTGGAATGCTATTTTTATAGGTATGCCAGCAGAGTATTTCGACCTCTTGGAGCGTCTTCGAGCGCATTACCGCGTATTTTTACTAAGCAATATCAATGACTTGCACGCCCGCTGGATTGACTGTTATATGGAAAAGGTACACCAGAGAGGTAACTTTCGCGAGCGCTACTTTGAACGCGTATATTATTCCCACGAGGTCGGTCTGCGCAAACCCGATCGGCGCATATATGCACATGTCATCCAAGACGCAGGACTGCTGCCCGAACAAACTGTCTTCATTGACGACTTAGAAGTGAACGTACGCGCAGCAGAGGCCTTAGGTCTTCGTGGAATTGTGAAAACGCCAGAAATGGATACTGCGCAACTGATGCGGTCCTTTTTGCCTCAATAAACTTCATTAAAAGGCATTATCAATAGAGCGGTTAGAGATGCTGTACCTTCACAGTTCCTATTTGAAATGGCGTATGATCAGCATCACACAATTTTCCATTTTTACAAACGCGATATGGACTCGCTATTTAGGAGTTGTTCTTTTTATGGGCGTGGCACTTTTGGCTTTTGCCCAAAAACCAACACCCGCTGAGGAGCGCCTCAAGGGCTTTGAACGGCACAAGGCCATGCGTAAAAACACCCTAACGGGCAGCCTCCAGGCTATTAACATAGGTCCTTCGGTGTTCTCTGGTCGAGTGGCCGATGTAGAAGTAAATCCGGGCAATCCGTCAGAAATGTACGTTGCTTATGCATCGGGTGGCTTGTGGTATTCCGCTAACAACGGTACGACCTTCAAACCCGTTTTTGACCAAGAAGCAGTTATGACGATTGGTGATATTGCTGTAGACTGGGCGCGCCGTGTTATATGGGTGGGTACAGGAGAAAGCAACAGCAGTCGTTCTTCCTATGCGGGTACTGGCATCTACCGCAGCGCTGATGGCGGAAAAACGTGGGAGTGGCGCGGTTTGCCGGAAAGCCACCATATTGGCCGTATTCTTTTGCACCCAAAAGACCCACAAGTACTCTGGGTCGCAGTGCTGGGCCATCTGTATTCCTCCAATCCTGAGCGTGGCGTTTATCGAAGTACTGATGGCGGTTACACTTGGCAACGCACCTTGTTTGTCAACGACACTACTGGTGCTATAGACCTATGCTTAGACCCTCAAAACCCAAATACCTTATATGCTGCAACGTGGCAGCGCGATCGCCGGGCCTGGCACTTTAGTGGTGCGGGTGAAGGGTCAGCCATCTGGCGAAGTATTGATGGAGGTGCAACTTGGGGCAGAGTCACTACGCTTACTAGCGGTTTTCCAACCGGCCCCCGCACAGGGCGCATTGGCTTGGCTGCAGGCGTGAAAGACGGAAAAACTGTCTTATACGCCTGCGTAGATAATCAGAACCCTAAGCCTAAAAAAGAAAAGCCACTTGCCGAGGCGCTTACTAAAGAAGCCCTGCGCACTATGAGTGCAACGACTTTTCTCAAACTGTCTGACGATCAGATTGATAACTTTATGAAAGACAATCAGTTTCCTGAGAAATATACGGCCAAGAAGGTTAAGGAATTGGTCCAGAAAGGCAAAATAAGCCCTCAGGCATTGGTAGAATATTTAGAGGATGCTAATGCCCAACTTTTTGAGGTGGACTACATCGGCGCCGAAGTATACCGCAGCGACGATGGTGGCCGCTCCTGGAGGCGAACACATGATGAGCCACTGGAACAGATGAACTTTACCTATGGCTATTATTTTTCCAATATTCGTTGCCAGCCCAATAATGCCGACAAGGTCTATCTTCTCGGTTTCTACATCATTCGTAGCGACGATGGCGGCCGTACCTGGCGCAATATCAACGGCGACAATGTGCATGTAGACCATCATGCCCTGTGGGTAAGCCCTGACCGACCAGGCTTCCTGGTCAATGGTAACGATGGTGGCTTGAACATTTCCTGGGATGACGGCGAATCGTGGATTAAGTGCAACCAACCGCCGGTGGGGCAGTTTTATGCTGTGGCAGTAGATGATGCTCAACCGATCTATCGCGTCTATGGGGGTACGCAGGATAATGGTGTCTGGGTTGGCCCCTCTAATTACCAGGCGTCTTTTAGTTGGCACCAGACAGGTCAATATCCCTATCAAAACTTGTTAGGGGGTGACGGCATGCAGGTGGCTATAGACACGCGCACTAATGATATTGTCTATACTGGCTTCCAGTTTGGTCGTTATTTCCGCATCGAGCAGAAGAGTGGAAAACGCAAGGCCATCACACCGCGGCACGACTTGGGCGAGCGTCCACTGCGCTTCAATTGGCAGACACCTATTCACCTTAGTGTCCATCAGGCTGATGTTCTTTACATTGGCGCACATCGCTTATATCGCTCTTTTAACCGCGGTGACGATTGGGAGGCTATCTCTGATGATTTGACCGGCGGAGGTCGTACGGGCAACGTCCCCTACGGTACGCTAACTTCGATTAGTGAGAGCCCACTTAAGTTTGGCCTTCTTTACACCGGCTCCGACGATGGCCTTATTCATGTAACACGCGACGGCGGCGATACATGGGTACGTGTTTCTGACTCGTTGCCATCCAACCTTTGGGTATCGAGAGTTGTTGCCTCGGCTCATCAAAAGGGTCGAGTGTATGTCAGCCTCAACGGATATAGATGGGATGACTTTTCTCCCTATTTGTATGTATCTGAGAATTATGGTGCTACTTGGGAACAGATCGGCACAGATCTACCATTGGAGCCGATTAATGTTGTTCGGGAAGATCCAGAAAATCCCAATATACTGTATGTGGGAACTGACGCTGGTGCTTATGTATCGCTTGATAGGGGGCGGACATTTCACATGCTCTGTCCAAATTTACCTACAGTGCCTGTTCACGATATAGCCATTCAGAAGCGCGCCCGCGACCTCATTCTTGGCACGCATGGGCGGTCGCTTTTCCGTGTCAATATTGCTAACCTGCAACAGCTGACTTCGGAAGTTTTAATGACTGCTATACATGTTTTTGAACCGCCTAAAACCAAATATAGCGATAACTGGGGAAAGAAACAGCCCTGGCAAGAATTGAAAGATCCAGAACTACCTATTGTATTTTATACTTCGACCCCAGGTAAAGTTTTTTGGAGCATCAAAACAAAAGACGGTGTTGTCTTGAACAGCGGGCAGATAGATTGTCAGCAAGGGTTGAATACTTTCGTTTATAATCTCATCGTTCTGGAGGCTGTTGTGAAACGCTACCAAAAAACTCTTCAAGATGCCCAGAAAGATCCTAAAAAGACAGTTGAGCTAACTAAGGCGGATACTGGAAAGTTTTATTTGCAAAAAGGTATTTACACCATAGAAATGCAGAAAGATAATAAATCCTCAGTGGCTACCTTTGTTATAGAATAAGCGTTACCAACTTTCATCTTTTCAAAATAACCTTTTTAAAATGAGAAATCTTACCCAACGACTACTTGGATGGTTGTCCTTTGGAGTAGTCACGTTTTTGCTCTCTAGCTGTCTGCATATCGTTGAAGAAGTTATCGTCAGAAAAGATGGTTCTGGCTCTTACAAAATGACGATGGATATGAGCGAAGTAAAAAGCATGATGGATGCCTTTAAAACTATGGGCGAGGAAGAAAGCGAAGGTCAAGATGAACAAACATCCGAGGAAGAGGCCTCGAAAACAGACAGTAACGAAGAGGCCAGTGATGCTGAAAGCGAAAGCACCATGGCACAGCTGGGAACGGAGATTAGTTCTGTATCTCAATCACTACGCAGCATTGCAGGTCTGACTAATGTGAAAGAGATCAACGACACCTCTGCCTATATGTTTGGCTATTCCTTTGACTTTGCCAATATTGAAGCGTTAAACAAAGCTATCCGCGTGATCCAACGCGAGAAGTACGAAACGAAAGTCGAGGAAACATTTCGATTTAAGGGTGGGACATTTGAACGTCTGAACGTCGCAGACATGGGAGAACAGTTCAAGAAGACGCTAACTGAAACGGAAGAGGCTGATGAGGAAGGCAGTATGGGTATGGTGAAAGCCTTCTTCTCGGGCATGACCTACAAACAGGTGTACCGCTTTCCGGATGCCAAAGTGAAAAAGTCATCCAATCCCTTGTCTGAACTGTCGGGCGATGGTCAGAGTATAAGCATTCTGATAAAACCTCTGGACGAGGAGCAACAGAAAAAGAAGCCTTCTGTAGCTACAATAATTAAACTGAAGTAAGAATAAGCGCCTTCTGGGTTTTTGACCAAGTGAAAATCTCGCAAGGCTTTATTTTTCAATCAGTTATGAGTGCAAAAGGGATTCCAACAGTTGATTTATCTGTTTATGTGCGCGGTACCAATGCCGACAGGCAGGCCTTTATAGCCGCATTAGGTAGCGCATTTCGCGAAGTGGGCTTTGTCGCCGTGGTCAATCACGGCATACCTAAATCGTTGGTGGATGGGTTTTATGCTGCTTCAAAAGCCTTCTTTGCACTCCCTGAGGAGGTGAAGCGCAAATATGAAATACCCGGTTTAGCAGGGCAGCGCGGATACACCTCTTTTGGACGAGAGCACGCTAAACACGCGCAAGCCCCAGACTTGAAGGAGTTTTTTCAAATTGGCCAAGAAGTGCCAGAGGATCATCCTCTTCGACAAGAGTACCCGCCTAATGTAGAAGTGGTTGAAGTGCCGGAGTTTAACCGTCTGGGTCGAGAATTATATCGTGCTTTTGAGGTTGCCGGAGCCAGGTTACTGGAAGCTATAGCTGTCCATCTTAACCTGTCGGAAAGTTATTTTACTCCCTACATTACATACGGCAACTCTATTTTAAGGGCCATTCACTATCCACCCATTCTGCAAGAGCCAGCAAGTTCTATCCGTGCAGAGCAACACGAGGACATCAACCTGATTACTCTCCTGGTGGGTGCCAGTGCTGGAGGGTTACAGCTGCTCAACTCGAAAAACGAGTGGGTACCCATTATGCCTGAAGACGACGAAATCGTTATCAACGTGGGCGACATGCTGCAGCGTTTGACTAATAATTGCCTGAAAAGCACTACTCATCGCGTAGTGAATCCTCCGCGCGAGGAGTGGCACTTGCCTCGTCTGAGCATTCCTTTCTTTTTGCATCCGGTGAGCTCCATGCGGCTCGACTGCTTGCCCTCTTGCGTTACAGAAAGTAACCCGCTTCACTACCCGCCCATCACGGCTGGCGAGTATTTGGACGAGCGTTTGCGCGAAATAGGCTTGAAAAAATAGGTTTCCTTATCCAGCCCATCCTTCGCGGTCGAGGCTTCGGTAGTGAATGGCCTCTGAAAGGTCTTCCAGCCGAATATGGATGCTTCCAGCGAGGTCTGCGGCTGTGCGAGCTACTTTTAGAATGCGGTCATAGGCACGGGCGCTGAGCTGCAAGTGCTCCATAGCCCTCTTGAGCATCTTAAGGCCATCTTCGTCTAGCGTGCATATTTCGCGCACCATTCGGCTGGGCATCTGGGCATTGCAGTAAACATTGGGTGTGTTTTTGAAGCGCTCGGACTGAATAGCTCGGGCCTTAAGTACCCGTTCGCGAATTTCGGCACTGCTGACCCGCGGGCGCTCCATGGCGGTCAGCTCATCGTACGACACAGGCGTTACCTCCACGTGCAGGTCGATGCGGTCGAGCAGTGGGCCAGATATTTTAGAGATGTAACGCTTTACTACTCCTGGAGCGCATACACACTCTTTTTCAGGATGGTTATAGTAGCCGCATGGGCAGGGGTTCATGCTGGCAATGAGAATAAAGCTCGCAGGGTAATCTACAGACGTTTTAGCGCGGCTAATGGTTACCCGCCGCTCTTCCATAGGCTGACGCAGTACTTCCAGGACAGTGCGTTTGAATTCGGGCAATTCGTCAAGAAAGAGTACTCCATTGTGTGCAATACTGATTTCACCTGGGATAGGGTCCGAGCCTCCGCCTACCAAAGCAACATCGCTAATGGTGTGATGCGGAGCGCGAAAGGGGCGTGTAGTAACTAACGCCGAACTGCTCGGCAATACGCCCGCCACCGAGTGAATTTTAGTAGTCTCGAGGGCTTCGTGTAGGGTTAAGGGGGGCAGTATAGTTGGCAGACGTCGGGCGAGCATAGTTTTACCAGCACCTGGCGGCCCGATAAGGATGACGTTATGTCCGCCCGCAGCCGCCAATTCTAAGGCGCGCTTAATGTTTTCCTGTCCGCGTACGTCGGAGAAGTCCACGTCGTAGTTGTTCAGGTTGGCAGCGAATTCCTCTCGGGCATTGACTTTCACTAAATGCTCCTGCCCTGTTCCGGCCAGTACGTCAAGGGCCTCATTAAGAGTCTCTACGCCATACACCTCCAAATCCGCTACAATAGCGGCCTCACGAGCATTGGCTTTGGGTAAAATGAAGCCGCGAAATTTTTCTTTTTGAGCTTGGATGGCAATAGGCAAAGCACCTTTGATAGGACGAAGTGAGCCATCCAGAGATAACTCCCCCATAATAAAAAAGCGGGCTAAATTATCTGTTGAGATGACACCGGAGGCGGCCAGCATGCCTATAGTGATGGGCAGATCGAAGGCGGAACCTTCTTTGCGTACGTCGGCGGGTGCCAGGTTAATAATGGTCTTGTAGCGTGGTAATCGTAGACCGGAATTTTTTAAGGCGGCTTCCATACGCTGCTGGCCTTCGCGCACAGCATTGTCGGGCAAGCCCACTATAAAGTAGCCAGGCTTG
>JBEQAD010000009.1:0-25746 GCA_041640515.1 Saprospiraceae bacterium
GTCGCCACCGTCAAACACACCGTTCTCGTTGTTATCCATGTACACATAGTTGCCTATCGCTACCCGCTCCAAACGGAAGCCAAAGTCTATCGTCTCGTTCACGCTCGCATCCGGCAACACGCCAGGATAGGCCGGCGTCCCACTGCCGCTGCCGCCTGCTCCACTCTCGCCTACCGGCTCGCCATACGGCGTCAGCGTAAACACATTCGATACGACCCCACCGTTGACCAGCGCGTCCTGACCGTTGTCGTTGTTGTCCAACACCTCGCCCACATCTTGACCCGGAACGCTCTCCTTGTACTGAAGCGCTCCGCCAGCGCCAAAGTTCACCGAGGGTATGTAAACAACATACTGCCCCGGCGCCAGGTCGTCAAAGTAGTAATAGCCGCTCGCGTCGGTCACATCCACCGCCAACGGCGCATCTATACCGTAATTGGCTCCCGCAGGATATAGCCAAACCAATACGTTCGACACCGGCATGTCGCCTGCGTCGTATATGTTGTTCTCGTTGTTATCCATGTACACAAAGTTCCCTACTGCAACATTCGACTGCCTAAACCCAAAGTCTATCGTCCCGTTGACGTTGTCGTCCGGTAACGTCCCGGGGTAGTCCGTCTGGTTCTCACCCACCGGCTCCGTGCCCGGATACAACACCACAGGGTTCGACACAACGCCGCCATTGAACAGGGCGTCCTGGCCGTTGTCGTTGTTGTCCAACACCTCGCCCACATCCTGACCCGGTGTGCTCTCCTTGCCCTCCAAGGGCTGACCTGCGTTGAAGTTCGAACCCGGCAGGTACACCACATACGTACCCGGTACTAATTGGTCAAAGTAGTAGTAGCCCGCTGCATTCGTCGTCGTCACCGCCAGCGGTGCATCCACACCGTAGTTGGCGCCTACCGCATACAACCACACCAAAACACCGCCTATGGGCATGTCCGGCGCGTCAAAAACGCCGTTGCTGTTGTTGTCCATGTACACATAGTTGCCTATCGCTACCCGCTCCAAGCGGAAGCCAAAGTCCACCGTCGCGTTCACGTTCGCATCCGGCAAGGTGCCAGGATAATTCGTCTGGTCCTCACCCGCAGGCTGTACGCCCGGCTGTAAGTTGATGACATTGGACGCAATGCCGCCGTTGACCGGCGCATCTTGGCCGTTGTCGTTGTTGTCCAACACCTGACCACCATCCGCACCCGGTATGGTCTCCTTGTTATCCAGCGCTCCACCAGCGCCAAAATTCGAGCCCGGTAGGTACACCACGTATTGACCAGGCACTAATTGGTCAAAGTAATAGTAGCCCGAAGCATCCGTCGTCGTCACCGCCAGCGGCGCATCCACACCGTAGTTGGCACCCGCCGCATACAACTGGACAACTACACCCGCTATGCCCATGTCGCCACCGTCAAACACACCGTTCTCGTTGTTATCCATGTACACATAGTTGCCTATCGCTACCCGCTCCAAACGGAAGCCAAAGTCTATCGTCTCGTTGATATTGCCGTCAGGTAGGGAGCCCGTGTAGGCGGGCGTAGCGCTACCATCACCACCTGCCCCCGGCTCATTCAGTGGCTGAGCACCAGGCTGCAGGTTTATTACATTGGACACAACACCGCCATTGACCGGCGTGTCATTTCCATTGTCATTATCGTCCGTCGTTTGGGTATTGTCTTGGCCTGGTACACTTTCCTTGTATTGCAAGGCACCTCCCGGATCAAAATTCAACGAGGGTATATAAACGACATACTGCCCTGGCGCCAGGTTGTCAAAGTAGTAATAGCCGCTCGGGTCGGTCACATCCACCGCCAACGGCGCATCTATACCGTAATTGGCTCCCGCAGGATATAGCCAAACCACTACGCTGGCCACTGGCATGTCGCCTGCGTCGTATACATTGTTCTCGTTATTGTCCATGTACACGTAGTTACCTATGGCTACGCGTGTAGTGACAAATCCGAAATCCTTTGTCATATCGCCGCTATGATCACTTAGCGGATGATTATCGTCTAATAGGCCGCCAGGGCCAAATTCGGCAACGCCTACAGGCTCTGAACCGGCAATTAGCGTAAATACCGGCGACATTACCATGTAAGATGGCGTATTTATAGTGCCCATAGCAATGCCATTATCGTCATTGTCTGTTGTATTATCAGTCCCCGTAGTACCTATATCATTGCTCGACATAAATTCAAACAGTGGATTACCCGAAGTAAACTGGCTATTTTGTATAGCTATGTAGTATTGTCCTTCATATAAGCCACTGAAAATATAGAGACCATTAGCATCTGTTACTGTAGCCGCTATAAGCACATCATCGCCAGAGCCATCGGCTTCTTTAATACCATTGGGGCCGAGATTGTAGAGCTGCAGCGTTACTCCAGAGATACCATTCTCGCCTGCGATAGGTTCATAGGTACCATTGTTGTTATTATCACCGAAGACCACCGAACCTACACTAACGGCTGGCACGAAGCCTAAGTCAAGCGTCATGTTGCCATTGGCGTCGTTGTATGGATGGCTATTGTCCTGAGTACCGCCTTGTCCTGCTTCTGCAGCACCCATAGGCTCGGCACCTGCGATGAGCGTAATGGGGTTGGTCATTACCATGCCACCTACTCCACCCATCTGAATGCCGTTGTTATCGCTGTCTATATCGCTGTTCGGAGTTGTGTTCACCACAGCGCTCGATAGCGGCGTTGCAGTCAAGGGGCCACCCGAGGCAAACTGGGTCGTCTGGATTTTTACGTAATAGATACCTTCCGCAATGCCTGCGAAGAAGTAATTCCCGTTAGCGTCTGTAATATGATCGCCCAGCCCATCGTCAGCAGTACCAAGTATGCCATCAGGACCGACATTAATCTTTGCGTCGTCGCCGGTGCCTTTTACACCGTCTGGGCCAACGCTCCACAGTTCTACCGCTACTCCTGGTATGCCTGGTTCGCCTGGGTCTTGCACGCCGTTGTTATCTGTGGCGTTTAGCCCAGGGGTGTCGTCAGCAAAGACAGTGGAGCCAAGGCTCACCATAGGGATGAGGGCGAAGTCCACCGTCATGTCGCCGAGGTTATCGTAAGGGAGATCTTGACTGCCCCCTGCACCCGGCTCGTTAAGCGGCTCCGTACCCGGGAAAAGGACAATAATTGGGCTCATCACCATGCCACCCGGGCCGCCCATCTGGATGCCGTTATTATCGTCTTCCATCTGGTCGTCGTTTGGATTAACCACCTGACTAGCTATCTGGTATGGTGCTGCCGGGCCGCCTGGAGCGAAGTTACTTGCTAGGAGTACGACATAGTAACTGCCTGGGTCGAGATAGCCAAAGAAATACACTCCATTAGCGTCGGTGACAACACCACCGAGGGCATCGTCGGCTGTACCCAGCAAGCCGTCTGGGCCTACAGGCACTTCAGAGTCATCGGCTGTGCCTTTCACGCCATCTGGGCCTACGTTAAAGAGCAGGACCGTCACACCCGGCAGGCCCGGCTCACCAGGGTCGCGCATGCCGTTGTTGTCGGTGGCATTCAAGCCAGGCTGGTCATCTACCCATACCAAAGAGCCAATGCTCATGGGCACGCTGCAAGGCTCGGGAGCGCTTACGCTTACGGGGCCGAGCGAGCAACCTGAATTGGTAACGTCGTTAACGGTAACCGTAGCATCGCCCTCGCTGATGAGGAAGCTGCCCATTGCTGGCGAGGGCGCTCCATAGTTGAAAGGCCCAAAATTATAGGTAATACTATTATGAATAATAACTACTGTATATTGAGTGCCGACCCCAGTCCCTGTCGGGTTAACGGTAATGGCATAGAAGTCATCGTTGGGATTACCTGTGCCATTGTCGTTACAAATAACCACGGGATTAATAGCCGCGATAGCGCAGCAATTTGTACCTGGAACCAAGACAACAGGACAACAGTTGCCTGTAGGGCAACCGGCATTGTTGGCTGTCCAGGTGTAAGAACCCAGTTGATTAGCCACGTAGGTCTGGCTGGTAGCACCTGATATAGGGACGCCATTAAAAAACCACTGATAATTGGTAAAACCAGGCTCTGCTGTAAAGGTGTAGCTTTCTCCCGGGCACAGAGGATAAGGCGGTGGACAACAGTCCGTAGGTGCGTTGTACGTGCTAACATCACCACAATTTGGGTCATTTACAAAAGTTGCATTAACACTGATGTTGTTTGCACCTGTATTGCTTAGGCCCGTAAAGATAACAGTTACCTGACCACTTCCGCCCATAGGCGTTGCTACGGAGGTTTGTGTTTGACCTGTACCGAGGACAACGTTTATAGGGCCTCCAGGGCTGTTTACATAGTCCAGGGTAATGGTCAAATCGTACTGGCCGTTTTGTCCGGGCTGGCAGGCAGTGGAAATGGAGATATCCACGTCGCAGCAAGCAGCGGCTGTTAATGTTACAGTTCTATCTACAAAGCAGTTATCATCTGTAGCGTGATAAATGCGAACTGTGTATTGTTGAGTAGCATTCGGCAGACTATTCGCGATTACTCCACCTGGAGGAATAGTTGTGATAGTAGCCGGTATAGCTAAAGCAGGATTAAAAGTAGCTCCATTGGAATATTGATAGCGCTGGCCAGTAGTAAACCCATTGATGGTCAGTGAGCCGTTACTTTGCCCTAAACCATTAACACATGTGGGACTGGTAGCAGACACCGTAGCCGTAGGAGGAAGGGTGTTGCATATAGTGAACGTGGAAGTAACGGGGCCACAGCCCGTGCTAATCACTCCAGGGATGCTCAGTGTAAATGTACCACAACCTTCGCCAGTAATTGTAACGCTATTATCGCAATCATCAAAAGTCATTCCCGTAAGCGGTGAGCTGGGTGTCCATGTGCTACCACACACTATTCCATCGCATGCATTGAAGGCTTCCTGATTGAGAAAGAACTTTTGACCTACTGCTCCACATACATTTCTTGTAAAGGATGAGGGTACCGCCGTCGGGCAACACTCCTTTATTATTGCAATTGCTTTAGCAGTATTATTATCCGGCAAGTTTGGGTTAGGAGCTGCCGTTCCTAAGTATGTCATGCTACTTGCATCGAATGCTGAAATGCAATCTACACTCGGGTTATCCGTATAATTAGCGGCATATAAGCGGTTAAAATCTTCTGACCATACAATACCGTGGGTCTGCACATATGCAGGGTTGGTAGGGGTCTGAGCGATGAACTGACCCAAAGAGTTGTACTTTAATATTACACCGAGGTCAGCTGATGTGGTCCAGCCGACTACATAAATATTTCCGTTGTTATCGCTAGTAACTCCTAAAACTTGCGTTATAGATGTAGGTATAAAATTATCGCCTGGGTTAATCGTCGCGCTCGTGCCTAACGGTATTAGAGGATCGATACAGGGCCCTCCCGCTATTCCTGCTTCTAATTGCGCTCTTGTGAAGGCCCATACGGCTCGAGTGGACCCTGTGCGCTTAGTTACATAAACCATTTGTGTATTCGCGTTATACGATAGGCCCCAATAATGTGCAGATGTGTTTGCTGGTAGTTGATTTCCGTTAGCATCGTTTAAACACATGGCACCAATAAAAGCGCCCGTGCAGGAGTTCCACGCCGCAGGGCCTCCCGAACGGGAAGTGTATATGGTATTTCCAATGCTGAACATATTGAACAAATGGTTCACATTGTGATTTATTGTACTTGGCCCTACTGGCTCTATGTTGCCATCACAGTCAAATCGTCTGATGGTAGTTGGATTAGTAAAATTAGCTCCTATGTATAACCTACCATTGAGGTCTGTGGCTAATCCATGAGGGCTTGGGAGCACAGAAACACCCAGACCCGGATACCAATGCTGAAGGGGTGGCGTACCGCCATTGGCGCCTATAAGCTCGGTAAGCAAGACCGGAGACCCTACTTCAAATTTTAGTACCGCTCCGAGAATCGGTTCATTTAAATAGATATATTCCTTGCAATCACAAGCCTGCAAATTGTAAGGATAGTTATAGAAGGCAAGAGCAGTTTCACCACCGCCGACTTCCAGTTGCCAATCTCCATTTATGCCGGTGACGTCGTCGGACGCCGATACGGAAACACCCAAAGTCGCTTCGAGGTATCTCACCGCAGCAAGTCCAACTTTACCCTGAGCAAAACTACAACCATAGATATTGAGATAGGATTTGCCTTTGAGATAATTTCTTTCTTGCAGCCAATCTGCAATCTCAACTGCAGAGAGCCATCTACCCTCTAAGAGCAAATACCCTGGCCTTCCATGAGAGAACAAATGAAAGACAGAGTCATCGATCGGGCTCTGGACTTCTAAGGCTTTCACTGCAGGATCTATATAGATATTATTCCTACGCTGTTGGCTATGAAAAATATGCACTGCTCTGGTTAGCTGTTTACCAGCGCTCTTGTCAACAGCAAAATATTCATGATTAATTATACTATTACCTTCGGTCTCATAAAATAGTTCTCTTTTTTCCTGAAATTGTAAAATACCAAGGAGCGAGAACCAAATCATATACGAAAGTAGAGGTGCTCTTTTCATGAGTTTAAATTTTTAAGAGTAATAGCAGAAAATTGAATATTGACTAAAGGATTTTACCTGGGCGTTTACTATTAAGGAATCTTTAGTTTTTAACTACACCTGTAGTGGGACACACCGGGTTCCCACATCCATAGCCCACATCAAAGGAGTGGTTATTCATGCCGAGAGAGGACGTCGAAAATGAAATAACTCCTGCGGCATTGGCATCTGAGTCTCGAGCGTCGGCGTTGGAGTCGAGCCCACCATTGTTGAGCGTTGTCAAGGTAAGCCCTCCAACACTGGTGGGAAAGCGCAGCTCGTAGTTCATATTGGGTAACAGCTGAGTTACACCTCGCGTAATGCCTGTAGATGACATTCCCGGTGCACTGGTAAATATGTATTGCCCCAGAGAGTCCGTCATTACTCCAGCAATAGCGGTGAAGACACCGGGGGAAGTTTCCTTCCACAGTGTAACGCTGACGTTAGGAATTCCCGGCTCGTCGGCATCCTGTATACCATTGCCATTCACATCGTTCCACACTCGGTTGCCGATCTCGATAGGCGCATCGAGCGCACTGCGCTCGATATCTCCCAGACCATTGGCCTTTCCTCCGTAACCACCGCCAGCATATAACTGATAGCCCGATGTACCTGCTCCCGTCAGGGTGGAAAGCCTTCGAGTACCTCCGCTCCATATAATAATGGGGTCCATGAAAGTAGTAATAAATTCATTCGCACCAGGTAATACTGCAAAAGCACCCATGGAAGACTCCAGGTGAATCACTGCATCGCCGTGAAAGAATTCCCCTCCGCCAGGCCCCTGATTATTGCCTGCTCCGGTTGTAGAAACAACCAAGCCACCAATAGAAATTATGCTGGCATTGCTTTCTATTGTATAGGTGCCGCTGCAGTTAACTCCCGATATCAAGATATCACCGCCGATAACAGGGTCAATTAAGGATGTATTCACACTACTGAGAAACCGACGATTGAAATAACCAAACTGATTTCCATGGCGGTCCATAAAATTCAACATTAGGTCACCTCTATCAGAAAAATCTATGTTAGAAAGTATAGGAGAGGGTCTGGCACGGTCATCTATAGGTGTGAAGAAGCCGGCTACATTCGACCACGGATACCACCGATCTGTGGCTCCACCATCTGCTGAACCTTTCCTATAGTTTAATGGAAAGGTAACCACCGGTGTGGCATCAAACGACGCCGACATGGTCGTAGGGTTGTCCAACTTGAATACATAAGCGTATAGGTCTGTAGTGCCGTTTACGTTGTTTACGCCTCCGTTCTCTCCACTGCAAACAGCGCCTACATACACTTTGTCGCGATAAAATTTCACAGCAAAGGGACGCAAAACGCCATTATTACAGGAAACTGCAGGCAGTGCATAAGACTCAACATTGACTACAGAAGTAGGCGCATTGGGATTATCCAATTCCAGGCGAAAGAGGCGCCTGCTGTATAGGTTCATCACAAAGAGAAAGCGCCCGTCATCACTAATTTCAATGTCTCCCAGCCCCACCTTACCGGTCTGATCAAAAGCAGCCGGATCGTATGAAGGCAGGGTGGGTGTCGTAGGAAGACCGCGCTCACTGTTGGAGCCTATAACGCCTAATCCCTCCGGTTGCCCCGTAAGCGGATCAACAGGCCCCAGGAAAGTGGCAATAGTTCCAGCAAGATTGATGTTAAAGCTGCTTCCACTGCCATAGGCAACCGCTGTAGCTGCTGCTCGCGTACGGTGACCGTTGGCGTCCATATCATAAAACGGCGTGACGGTGAAGGTTGAGCCCGTGGGAGTAAGCATGTAAATACCACCGCTACCCAGGGTACCCAGTCCTATATGGCGTTTTAAGAAGGCAGATACAAAAATTCTCTGGGCTTGTTTGCTGTAAGCAGTTCCCCACACAGCGCCTATGATAGAGCCATCTACTTTCTTAGCCGGTGGAGTAGTTCCAGAATTGGTGTATGGGAAGCCAACGAACCAGTCCAGACTTCCAGCATCGCTCCCTGGAGGAAGTGGGTCTCCGTGGACATAGCAGGGTATGTATACCTCGATACCGCTACTGCCGGGAGAATACAACGTAGGATCTAAAATACCAAAATTTACATTTGTGCTATTCCCATTAACAAAACGGACATCGCTTAACCCGGTACCATTCCCATGCGCTACACCATCCAGGCTTTTATCTAAACAAACTGTCGGTATGTTAGGTAGAATGAACTCTACTCGCACTGGCCCAGCTCCACAGCCTGGGGCACTGTAATTGGGCGCCGTAGATCCACTTGAGGTAGCCACAGCGCACAGGGCATTGGTCGCATCATAAACACGAATAGTTACTCCTGGAACCAACGGCTCATGGGCATCTCTAACACCATTGCCATTAAAATCGCGGAACACCGAACCGCTTACCTGGGCCTCCATCACTATACTAGATACCAGCATGCCCAAGAGTAACAATAGCCGTTTTGAATATAAACCGTTATAACTATCCGCTGGCACAAAATGTAACTGTAACCACCTTGAAAAAACTACTCGCGTCCACAGTAAGCCCCCCCTCAGCCTATACAGTATGGCCCGCAATAAGACAGCGGTTTTGACCGCTTGCCAAAACACAGAAGTTGAAATATACGCCATAATAATATCAATTTTTAAAAGAAGATAACAGATAGCATTGAAAATCCATCAATCGTTGAAGAGAAAGGCCGCAGCGCCCTTTTGCACTGCGGCAATATCATCTCATGAAAGTCAGTCTCGAGGCCAAGGAAAATAGAGACGCCACTCGGTTGAATAAATCTCTATCGGATAATAACCCGCAGCAACATACCGACCTGGCAACCTCCACCGTCGAACCAATTGTATAGGAAGACGAAAAGGCTCCTCTACAGTAAAAAAATCCTTAGAAAAAAATCTCTTCACTATATCATCGGATAGATAGCGCTTCGGAAATCGAAAAACCAATTCCTTCTCATTCATATCGCAATAGATAATCGCTCTCGCATGAGGACATACTATTGTGTAACCAGGTGGAAATCGCCCAGTTACCATGCAAATGCCACTACCCTCGCAATTTCGACTTGGCGTGCCGAAGACAACTTCCATCTCAGCCTCCTGTATGACTGTTGAAAAGCGGAAGGCCTTCTCTCCAATGGACTTTGCTAAATTTACCATAACACCTATCCAACCACTGTAGTGTCCACGATAATAGGCGACGCGGTAAGAATGGTTAGTAGGGGGCAAACAAGGCGGATAATAGAACTTTTCATGACACTGAGATTTGCTGATTAAGGATGAAGTACTCAGCGATACATATCGCTTTTCACTGTCAAAAGTCCGCTCGCTCTTACAGCCTACTGGAAACATAAAGCGGCCTCCCGTTACGCCCAAAGAGGGCGAAAACAAGAAGTGATATTTGCCGCAATCAAAAGATTTACAGCAATTTATAAGCTTTTTTTTCTTGGAAAAGTGTTACCTGAGATCAGAGGTTTTCAATTGATTTTCTTCACTACTCCAGACCATTTTTGGCCATCAGAGCGATATAGCCCGCACAAGCAGGATGGCTAACAGCAAGCCCAGAAGGACAAACAAAGCCACCAACACCCGCTCATCTGCCTTAGATGCTGCTGGCTCTTCCGCCTCGAGAGCAGCCTCGGCTAAGATGAGCCGGGCGCGCTCTACGTCCTGCGGGCGCACGTGTAGGCGCACCAACAGCTGCAGGTGGGGCAACACCGACTGGGCCGTACGCCCAACTAAAAAGCACGGAATGCCTTCTGCCCGCAGTCGCGCTGCCGCCACCTCTGCCTCAAGCGGAGAGTAAAACTTGGTCACTACTTCTGCGGAGTACTCTTCGAAATATGGGCTTTGCTCCCAACTAAAGTCGTCCAAGATATCGTCTTGTGCCATAAGCACAAAATTAGCCACTTTGCCTCATCTTTCCGCCGTATTGGCGTGTTCTAAAACCATCCGTTATTTTAGCGGTGCGCTCCAGTGTTCAGCTCAAGCTTTTTTACTTCCTCCCGCGCGCCACCTCCATTCCGATTTTAAAATGCACTTTTATATGAAAATCTACTCCTTTAGTGTCCTGACGTTGGTGCTTTTGCTCGTCCTGGTCAGCTGCAGCAAAGACGACAAGAATCCTGACTACATTAAAGAAGCCAACTGCGCTTCGGTTAATGCCAGCGCTAATACTTACGACCTGTTCGTCCGCAGTGTTATGAGTGCCAGTTGCGCCTTTGGAGGATGTCACGATGCCGGGTCTAAGGCAGGCGGTGTGGATCTGTCGAACTACGCTGGTGTAAAAAAGGCCTTTGAGTCACAAGATTTGCTGTGCGCTGTCAACCATGGAAAAGGCTGCAGCCCTATGCCTAAAGGCGGCCAAAAGCTGTCGGCAGACGTACTGACCCGCTTAGCCTGCTGGGCGCGAAATGGCTACCCTCAGTAGGCTAAAGTAAACGCCGCCTTATTTTTACCGCCGCTAATGCACCTCCCGGGCATTTGGGGGTGGTTGTTTTTTACATGGGAGTCACCTGTTTCCTCCGCCGCATATTTTCTCAAAAGTTAGCAACACACTGGGGGTTGTTGGCCTCGCTGCTGCTGTTTTTTTTGTTGGCTAAACCCATCTTTGGCGACTACTTCAGCCGCCCCAACAGCTTATCGTATGCTTTTGGCGGCGACGCCTTGGCTTTGTACTACAACATAGCGTTTCACGCGCGCTACGGCGACGGCGCTTGGCTGCGCAGCACCAACTACCCCGACGGCGAGTATATTTATCTAACGGATGCGCAAGGCGCCGTATCGAATGCGCTGCAGTTGCTTCGCCGGATGGGCGCCGACGTCTCGGCCTATGCGGTCGGCATTGTGCATAGCCTCAATCTTTATTTGCTTTTTGCCGCTGTAGCCGTGGTGTTTTGGCTGCTGCAGGCGCTGGGGTGCCGTGTGCTGACGAGCGCGCTTTTCGCGCCGCTGATCGTGTTGTTGTCGCCGCAAGTCTTGCGCATAAGCGGGCACTTTGGGCTAGCGTATCCTGTAGCCATTCCCTTGGCCATGCTGTGGTTTTTGCGCAAGTATCGCGTGCAGCGCTGGGAAGGGCGCGACGTGCTTTTTGCGCTGGTCTCGCTTTTTTTCACCTACAACAACCCCTACATAGGCCTGAACATCAACTTAATGCTGGCGTGTGCAGGAGCAGTGATGTTGCTGTGGCACCGCTTTCGCCGCCCTTATCGCATGCCCGGCGTGGCTGCCGTAGTCGTAGGCGCCGGATGCCTGTTGTGGGTTTTTGCTGATTTTTGGCTAAACGACCCTGTACACGACCGCGTCAGTCCGCAATGGGGCTTTTTCTTTTTTCAGGCCCGGGCGGAGGGGCTTTTTTATCCACCAGGGTCTCTTTTACACGACTGGCTGACGCACCTGGGCGTCCTGGTGCCCAAGGCGCTGGGTTTCGAAACCTTGCTTAATGTCGGCGCGGTCAGCACACTGGCGGTGGTTGTCGGGCTGTTGCTGTTGCCTTGGCAACGCCGATGGCGGCTACCTACGGCCTATGTCTTTCTCCTAGGGGCATCGCTCATGCTTCTGCTGATAGCAGCTAACACGAGTGCGTTGCCTATTTCGCCGAGCTGGATAGAGGAGCATCTCCGTTGGCTGCTCATGTTCAAGGCTGCCGCTCGGCTAGCGTGGCCTTTCTACTTTGTCTTTACGCTTGCGGGCGTGTGTGTTGTGGATGCCCTTTCCCGCGCGCTTTCTTTTCGCTGGCTGAGTACCCTCTTTTTGCTGGCCGTTGGGGCCGGCTGGAATGCCGAGATTAACCAGTACATCGTCCCTCATTTTCGCAACGTCTTCCACGCTAACTTTCTGAGCCGAGAACACGAGGCTGAGGTGCTCGATGTCCTGCGAGCAAACCGCATAAATCCTGCTGACTTTCAGGCCATTTTAGCGGCTCCGCGCTATGCGGCCTGGTCGGACAAGGTGTGGCCTCATTTGCCTTTTGAATCCCAGTTTTGGAGTCTACGCCTATCGCTGGCGACAGGTCTGCCGGTAGTTAATCCGCTGTTGTCGCGCGTGGGCACGCAGCACATCATGGAGCGCTTGCAAATGCTTGCCCATCCACTCGTTGAGCGGGGGCTGTTGGCCAAATTTCCCAACTCGAAGGACTTGCTCTTGTTGGTGGCCAAAGGCGAAGGGCCGCTCCAGACCGGCGAACGATACGTAGAAAGTTTAGCCGAACGCTTAGCCGAGACGCCACGCTACGCGCTGTACCGCCTGCGCTTGGCTGACCTAGCTCGCGGCGAGGCTATTAGAGAGGCACAGGAGCGATACGCTCAGGGTTATCGCGAGGTGCCCGCTCTGCACCTGTCGTTTGACGAGCAGCCCAGCGAGACGACCTTTTACGGGCGAGGTAGCCAAACGCTGGCGCCGGGCGAGCACGCTGTGGCCACCTTTTCCTCGCCTTATGACTGCGATACGACCGTAGTTTTTTCGGCCTGGAGCTATGCCGATGCGGGCCGCTGGAATGCGTGCTCGTGGTTGCTTGCTGTGCGCACCGATGCCGGAGAGGAAATCCTGCGCGAAACCTTAGAAAGCCGTCGGAGCAACGACGTACAGGGGCATTACTGGTTCCGCACCGAAAAAGAGGTCTATCTGCCGCATCGCAGTACGCTTTTCATTGCAGCAGTTAGCGACAGGCCTATGCGGATAGATGAGGTTATGCTTTGGCCAAAAGGCGCCCGGCCATTGGTGGCCTTGCCCGACGCCGATGGGTTTTTACAAGAGAATTTTTGGGTGAAAAAGCCCCAGCCCCTAGGGCAATAATCGAAGGTTTTGCTTTCAGAGAGACCCGCCTGGCGCTTTGGTGCGTCATTGACTCAATGCCAGTCCCAGGCGATGATATGCCAGCGTTCGCCCGTGCTGGGGTCGTCGTAGCAGTGGAATGTCTCAAAGCCTACGCGCTCGTGAGCGCGTAGCGAGCGGGTATTGCGCTCGGCCACCTCAGTAACTACAAAGTCAAAGTGCGGCTGGCATGCATCGGCTAAATGGCGATATAAGCCGTTGAAAATGCCTCGCCCTCGGTACGCTTCTGCGACGCAAACCTGCCCCATGACAAACCAACCGCCGGCCTCCAGCGGCCGCCCTCGCCAGCTGAGCTGCTTCAACCGCTCAAACAGCGGCGCCAAAACGGGAATTTCAGGAGCAAACTCGCGCAGCATAACCAAACAATAGCCTGCCAGCGTGTCTCCTTCTTTCGCGATGACGGAGGGAAAAGCTGCATTCATGCGCCGCAGCACATCGAGGTCGTGCTTTACAGTCACGAATCCTTGCGTACGCGCTTGCTCCTCGCTAATAGCCGAGGGCAGGTTGCATGCCTGTAAGGCTAAGATTTGCTCCAGTTCCCTGTCGTCTTCCACCGTAGTGTAGTGAATGACCATGATTGCCTTATTTTTGGCCAAATATACGCGCCAAACGCAGCACTATCTATGCCACCACTGCTACCACCCTTACCGCCTGAATACGACGCCGATGTGGCTCAAATGGCCACTTTCTTCCAGGAGACCTTAGGATTTTGTCCCAACAGCGTGCTGACCATGCAGCGCCGCCCGGCTCTTGCTAGAGCCTTCATTGCGCTCAATCAGGCAGTGATGACCAATGAAGGACGCGTGTCGAGTGCGCTCAAACGGCTCATTGGCTACATAGCCAGTCACGCGGCCGGCTGTCAATATTGCCAGGCGCACACCATTCGAGCAGCCGAGCGCTATGGAACCACACCCGAACAACTTGAGCACGTGTGGGAATATCGCACACATCCTGCCTTTAGCGATGCCGAACGCGCCGCGTTGGATTTTGCCCTGGCCGCAGCCAGCGTGCCCAATGCCGTCGACAGTGACATTGCGCAGGCTCTAAAGAAGCACTGGGACGAGGGTGAAATCGTCGAAATCTTAGCCGTAGTGGCTCTTTTTGGTTTTCTCAACCGCTGGAACGACAGCATGGGTACGCCTCTTGAGGCGCCAGCCATCGAAACAGGCCGGCGGTTCTTGGCTCATCGCGGCTGGACGGGCGGCAAGCACGTGTCCGCTTCTGCTACGCCAACAAGGCCGAGGACTCCACTCCGCGATGTTGCTTTCGTAACGGTTCAGTTTCTCTTAATGGTTGCTTATTTGGCCAATCCCGATGCGTGGCGCGTAACCCTGCCCGACGCGCTTCGTTACACTGGACTGGGTCTAGCCCTCGCGGGTGGGAGTGTGTTGCTTTTGGCATTTTTCCATTTAGGGCGCAATCTGACAGCTTTTCCCACGCCTAAGGCGTCGGGCCAGCTGGTGACAGAAGGGCTTTACCGCTGGGTACGGCACCCAATTTACACGGGGGTACTGCTGATAGCGCTGGGCTGGGCGGCTTTTTCGGAGAGCGGGTGGCGGTTTCTTTTCTTTGTGTTGTTGTGGGGGCTTTTCTGGATAAAATCGAGTTACGAGGAGCGGCTACTGCTGCAGCGTTTTCCCACCTACGCAGCCTATCGGCGCCGGACGGGGCGGTTCTGGCCAAAATGGCCGCGTTGAATGGCGGAGAGCCGTTGCCTAAGGTCTGAAGCCGACCAAAAGAGCGCGGCCAAGACAAAGCGCGCCGAAGGGCTGCCCGCCAGAGCGTTTTGTCATTGAGGAGCGGGCCGAAAAACCGAACAAAGCAGGGCGATATGAAGGTTTTTCAAAAAAAATAACCATATAGGCCGCGCGCTCCAACGCTTGTAGTTATTCCACCGCAACGGCAACAGCGGATGGCCCTGAGCAGTCTTCTTCTGCATCCTCAGGGCGGGGACGCCTCCGGGCCTTTCCGATAGCCTACAAGGACGAGATTGCCGCTGGTCTCGATGGCCGATGTTTGGGCAAAGACAGCGGAGAAAATGTCTTGAAAAAAGGCGTTGGTAGCCTGTCGATGAGCGCTGCTGTTGTAAAGACGGTTGTACAAGAGCACACCATCAGGGCGCAGCAGGCGGCGGCAATCGCGCAGGAAGTTGGTGCCTTCAAACAGTTCGGGGGTGCGGTCATCTTCGAAAATATCCACTGTAATGATGTCGAACCGGGCTGTAGTAACGTGTACAAAATAGGCGGCATCCGCCACCACAATATCTACGCGGCTTTTAAGGCGCGGCAAAGTGTATTTGGAGGCGAGATGGACGACGGCCTCGTCCCATTCCACGGCAGTGTAGTGGTAATGGCGCTCGTAGACGGTTTCGAGGATATAGGGAATGCTGCCTAAGCCCAAACCCAACACTAAGACATCGGCCATGGGGCGGCTCTCGAGGTCAATCTGTCCGAAGGCAGCTGTGAAGTTGTGGTAGAGGTCGTCCCAGGAATAGATGGCGTTCCCGCTGAGCAACTGCAGGCGTCCGCGGTCTATTACCACAGCGAGTTTAGGGTTCTGGGGGGAGGAGAGGCGCTCCAAGGTAATCGGGGTGAGGAAGGAGAGCCATTTTTTCCAAAGAGGGATTTGCATGGGCCTAGGGATGGTCGAAAGAGTATCGCGCACGAAGGTAGTTTACAACAGACTGGCTGGGCGGCAGATCAATACTCAAAGCGGTAGATACGGCCGGCATCGGCAGCGATCCAGCCTCGTCCGGCGTGAGCAAAGACGCGAGCAGCGTTAACAGTTCTGGGCAGCCCGTGCACCGGCAGCCAAGAGCGGCCGCCATCGACAGTGTGCCAAAAGAGACCACCGTCGCCTACAAGAAAACCGTGCTGGTCGGAGGTGAACCACAGCGCTCGGAACGACTGGGAGTGGCCTATGCTGCCGCCCTCCCGTAAAACCTGCCAAGTGCGACCGCCGTCAGTGGTTTTCAGGAGGGTGCCGCCGCGTCCGCAGACGTAGCCCACTTGCGCCGATGGAAAGTGTACGGAGCAGAAAAGGTCGCCGCGCGGAGGCTGTCGTTGCCAGGAGCGCCCACCATCCTCGGTGCGCAGTACCCAACCCAACCCAACGGCACAGCCAGTAAGTGAATCGGTCATCCAAACGTCATAGAGGCTGTTGACAAAACGGTGCAGGGTGTCTACATACCAAACTTCCGGACCCAACTTGCGCAGGATGCCCCCTTGGAAGCCATCGCCCGATACCAGCACGGCGTGGCGATAGCTCCAGAAATAGGCGCTGCGATGCCAGTTGTAATCGGTGCGGAAGGTGTACCACGTGGAGTCGCCAGGCCAGCGGATCATGGCCAGGCCGTGTAGCCCCACCACAAAGCCGACGCCGTGGCTGTCGAACATGACGCGCTCCAGGCGATTGACCACGGTGGTGTCCAGGTACCACGTACGCCCGCCGTCTTCCGAAGCCAGCACGTGGCCGCGTATCCAGGCTGCACCCGCTGTAGCAAACCCGCGCAAGCTATCCAAAAACCACACCGAAGTCACATCCTCTGAAACGGGCACGCTGCCCGCTTCGAACACTCGCAGAGTCAGGACGTCTTTTTGACACCCTAACGCTAAGACCAGCCACGCCAAAAAGACCAGCAATCGCATCACAGGCTAAGCCATATCGCTCTATCAACGCGCAACGGCGGCAGCCTGTTGGGGCCGATAACCCGCCAGTGTGTAAAAGGCTACGTAAGCGAAGCAAGCCAGCGGCACTAAGAGCGCCAGACGCATCCCGCCCCATTGCGACAACAGACCCGCTACGGGTGGCATGGCGGCTCCGCCCACAATGGCCATAATCACTAAAGAAGAAGCCAGTTTTTGTTCCGCCGGTAGCATCTCTTTGGTAGCCAGCGCAAAAATCGTCGGGAACATGATGCTCTGGCAGAAGTACACCAGCGAAATGCAGCCAATGGCCACTAACCCTCCGCTGAGCAAGGCGAGGATGACCAGCACTACCGCTGCTGCGCTATAGCCCACCACTACGCGGCGCGGTTCTACCCGCGTCATCAGGTAAGTGCCCACAAATCGGCCCAACATAAACAGTACTAAGGCAAACGACGCATGATAGCCGGCCATTTGCTCCAAAGTCATGCTCTCCACCGCTTTTTTAATGGTGTTGTGCCAGAGCTCCGCGTAGGGAACTACCAGAGCCAAATGGGTGGATGGTGAAAAGTCCATCTTGAAGTCTACGAAATAGCCCCACAGCGTGGCCTGTGCGCCTACGTTGGCGAATTGCGCCACAACGCCTAAGGTCAGGTGGCGGTAGCGGCGCAGCAACCTCCAGAGGCTCACTCGGCCCTCGGCCAGTTCGGCTTCGCGGTTGACCTCTGGCATGCGGACCAGCCAAAAAAGTCCCGCCACCAACAGCACAACGCCGGCGATGACGCCATAGGGCCAGCGCACCGAGAGCGCCTCTTGCTCCCGCGCGGCCTCTATTTGCTCAGGCGTCATGCTGGCCAACAGCTCCGGTGTGTATTCTTGTTGCGAAAAGATGAACAAGCTGCCAATGACCGGCCCCAGGATGATGCTGATACCGTTGAAGGACTGTGCGAAGTTGATGCGCCACTCTGCTCGTTCCTTATCGCCCAAAACCGTAACATACAAGTTGGCAGCTGTTTCTAAAAAAGCCAATCCAGAGGCAATAGTAAAGAGCGCGAAAAGAAAGAAGCCGTAAACCCGAACGTGTGCTGCAGGCAAAAAGAGCAGTCCTCCAGCAGCGTAAAGCAATAATCCGGCTAAGATACCTTGCTTGTAGCCAAAGCGGCGCATGAAAAGCCCCGCGGGTATGGCCATAACGAAGTAGCCCAAATAGAAGGCCGAGTCCACGATGCCGGCCTGCCATCGCTTCAGGTCAAGAGCAAATTGAAAGTGGCGTATGAGAGAGCCATTCAGACTGTTGGCCAACCCCCATAAGAAGAAAAGACTGCATACCAAAGTGAACGGAAGCCAATAGGGATTGCGGTTGTCAGTGTTGGTCATAGGCCAGCCGGTTTGTTTTGCAAGGAAACATGTGCAAAAGAACATGTCTGCACGCACAGGCTGCGGCCAATAAGGAGACTTTTTTCATTTGGCCCAATCTTCGTTTGTCGGAGGTGCGACAGGAAGAACCGGCGGTACGCCAATACGGTGCCAGTCTTTGCCCGAGGCGTTCAGCTTTCCGCCCGGCTTTTGGCAGGAAAAAGGAGGCGCATGGCGAAAAAAGCAAAGTAATACGCCAGGCGCGCGCCTAGGCGCATCCATCGGTTGGCCAGCTCAGGCAGGCCTTCGGTGGTGATTTCCACGCAGTATTCCTCCAGCAGGCGCTCTACGTGGTTGGCGAAGGTGCGCACAAAAGCCGGGTCAGCAATATCCACATTCATCTCCAAACTGCGAAAGCGACTCAAAGGGTTGAGGTTAAACGAACCTACCGACGCCCACACGTTGTCGGCAATGACAGCTTTGCCATGCATGACAGAGCGCTCCCACAAAAATACGCGCACTCCTTTTTTAATTAAGTTATATGCCACGTATCGCTCAGCCCATTTCATGGGTGGCACATCGGACGGCCCAGTCAACAGCAGTCGCACGTGTACGCCGTTTCGAGCCGCGCGCACCAGTCGCCTTTGCACCGCAGGGCCAGGTAGGAAGTAGCTGGCTACCAGCGTCAGCGAATGTTCAGCGGCGCGCAAGGCCTGCAGGTAGCTTTGAAATACCTCCGTCTTGCGGCGCAGCCAGTCGTTGAGGCGAAAGCGCACTAGGCCCTCGCGCGGCGGAGGGGGTAGCCACGCCACCTTTTTGCCCCGGCGCGGCCAACGGCGTTTCCAGTATTGGTGGCGGTAGATGTCGGTGCATAGGTCATGCAGGTACTGGCATACCTCGCCCTCGATGCTCACGGCGAAATCGAGCCATGCCGGTTCTTCTGCAGTGCCGCGATATTTATCGGCTATGTTGATACCACCCACCATTGCCCGCCGGGCATCGGCCACAACCACCTTGTGATGCAGGGTACGCCCCCCTTGCCAGCGCCACAGCGAGACAATGTGTTGGAAAAAGCGAAAATGCACCCCACCGGCTCGAAGTTGCGCCACCAAGGTCTTAGGCAACGACGCCGAGCCGAAGCCGTCCACAATAACCCACACCTGGACACCTCTGGCAGCCGCTCGCAGCAGCGCATCGGCTACCTCTCGCCCTGTGTGGTCGTCAGCAAAGATGTACACTTGCAAATGAAGACTTCGCTCCGCTTCGGCTATGAGCCGAAGCAAGCGGATAAAATAGTCTTCTCCGCTGTGCACTAATTCGACGCGCTCTGCTCTAACGTAGCTTTTCATGCATGCCGCGCGATTGTCTTTGCGGCTCAGCAACAGCTGCTGTTAGGTGGGCAGCAGCCGGCAGGGTTGTTTAAGTCTCGCAGGGATACTTTGGGCTTCGCTGTTCGCCGAGAGAGTGGCTCATCAATACCGCCTCCTGGCTTTCTTCCGAAAACAGTGATACTAAAAATGCCCACGGGGTTGCGCCGGAAAGCCGACAGTTCATCTGCCGAAAGGTACTCTAATAAAATATGGTCAGGGATAAGGATTGGTTTTTGTTTCTCAATTTTGATTTCTTCAAAGCCCGCCTGCTCAATGAGGCTTAGGTAAGTATCGCGTTGCAAGGCGCCGGAGATGCAGCCGGCATACAACTCGGCCGCTGTTTGCAGTGCTGGAGGTAGCTGACCCATCAGCACAACGTCAGAGATGCTGAAATGACCACCTGGACGCAGCACGCGCATGATTTCAGCAAAAACTTTTGCCTTGTTAGGCACCAGATTGAGCACACAGTTGCTAATAACCACGTCTATGGTGTTATCTGACACGGGCAATTGCTCAATGTCGCCTTCGCGAAACTCTACGTTGTTATAGCCCAATTTCTCGGCATTCTCTCTGGCTTTTTGAATCATGGCTGGCGTAAAGTCCACGCCAATAACTTTGCCTGTTGGGCCCACTTCTGACCGAGCCACAAAAGCATCGTTGCCGGCACCCGACCCCAAGTCAAGCACTACATCGCCCTCAGCGAGGCGCGCGTATTGCGTAGGCAGACCACATCCTAAGCCCAGGTCAGCTTCTGGTTCGTAGCCTTCCAGCCCTTCGTAAGACTCTGACATGATGGTGTAAGTTCCCGGCGTACCTACGCCACAGCATGAGTTTGCATTTGCCGCCCGATCTTGGGTAGCAATCGCTGCGTACTTCTCTTGAACAAGTGCCTTGATCTCTGCTTCTGTGCGCATAAAAATATCTTGTTAAGGTGGCTAAAAAGTGTTTCTAAGAATCTTGAGACTAATTGTTCTTGTTCCAAGGGCCTCTGTTGCTGACGGATAAGGCTTAAATTACCCTTCCACTACTCTCTGTCTTCTGTCTGTGTTGTCGGCACACTCCACTGCGCTCTTTGTCGGCTATGGGCTGTGCCTAGCATCTAAAAAACAAACAATAGTGAATAGGAAAAGGAAATCAGACTCGTCGTGACGGAGGACATAGTGCGCCCGGAGTCGTTAGTTAGCGTTGTCGCTCAGGAACTTCAGACGCATAAGCTCTATTTCTTCCCAAGTGATCTCGTCCTCTTTTAGAGCCTTGACCGCGGCTTCGATGCTGTCGGTTTCAGCGGTGGTGAAGTATTCTAAGACCACTTCTCGGACGTACTCATCTACCTGTTTGTTAATGTAATAGTCAAGGTTGATTTTCGTACCTGCCTGCACAATACTGTACAGTTCGTCCATCAGCTCCTGCCAGCTAAGGTCATTAGCGTTGGCGATATCCTCAAGCGGTATCTTGCGGTCTATGGCCTGGATGATACTGATTTTTGTTTTGGACTTGTTGGGTACGGACTTAATCATGATATCCGTGGGGCGTTCTATCTCGTTTTCCTCCACGTATTTTTTGATTAAATCCAGAAATGGCTGCCCATAGCGCTGCGCCTTACCTAAAGAAACCCCCTGAATTTTGGCCAAGTCCTCCATCGTAATAGGATACTGGGTGGCCATCTCCTCCAGCGAGGGGTCTTGGAAGATAACGTACGGGGGTAAATTGTGCTTTTTCGCCACGCTCTTGCGCAGGTCCTTAAGCATGTTCATCAGCGTCTCATCGAGCACAGCGGTGCCGCCCTTTTCGTCGTCGAAGTCGTAAGCGCCGCCGTCGTCGTAGTTATGGTTAATGGTGATTTGGATTGGATAGGGCGCGTCTATGTACTTACGGCCCTCTTCCGTGACCTTCAAGATACCAAATTCTTCTATTTCCTTGTAAGCCAGGTTATTAATAATAGCATGTCGGAGCACAGACGTCCAGAAGTTTTCGTCGCGCTCGTCGCCGATGCCAAAGTTTTCTGAGCGGTTAAAGCGGAAGTCCTTCATCTCCTTGGTCTCGTTGCCTAGCAGGAAGTCCACTACTGTTTTCATCATGTAGTTTTCCTTCAGTTCTATAATAGCTGACAACGCCTGCACCATTTCCGTCTGCACATAGATGCGCTCTTTAGGCGTTTTGCAGTTGTCACACATCTTTCCGCATTTCTCCTCGTCGAACTCTTCGCCAAAGTAGTGCAGCAGGAAGCGGCGTCGACAGGAGGCCGTCTCAGCATAGGCTACTACCTCCTGCATAAGCTGGGCACTCATCTCTCGCTCGGCGAGGGGCTTATCACGCAGGAATTTTTCCAGGCGCAGGATGTCGTTGTAATTATAAAAGGCGATGCATTTGCCTACCAGCCCGTCGCGACCAGCGCGGCCGGTTTCCTGATAGTAGTTTTCGATGCTTTTGGGCATGTCGTAGTGGATGACGAAGCGCACGTCCGGTTTGTCAATACCCATACCGAAGGCGATGGTAGCGCAGATAACATCGATCTCTTCCATCAGGAAATCGTCCTGCGTCTTTGAGCGCGTCTTAGGGTCGAGGCCAGCGTGATAGGGCGCCGCTTTGATGTCGTTAACGGAGAGCACTTGGGCCAGGTCTTCTGCTGTTTTGCGGTTCTGGACGTAGATAATGCCTGACTCTCCGCGGAACTCTTCCTTGATGATTTGAATAATCTGGCGGATAGTCTGCTCTTTTTTGACCTTAGGGCGCACCTCGTAGAAGAGGTTTTCTCGGTTAAACGAGGCCACGAACAAGTTATAGTCGTCCATGTCCAGGTTCTTGATGATGTCCTGTTGCACCTTTGGTGTGGCCGTTGCTGTCAGGGCAATGATAGGGACATCGCGCGCGATGGCATCGAGCATGAGCCGGATGCGGCGATATTCAGGTCGGAAGTCGTGCCCCCATTCTGAGATACAGTGCGCCTCGTCTACTGCTACGAAAGAGATATTGTTATTGCGGAAAAATTCGATGTTTTCCTCTTTAGTCAGTGTTTCTGGGGCCACATAGAGCAGCTTAGTTTTGCCGTCCACAATATCTTGTTTCACTTTGCGCATCTGGGTGCGCGTCAGCGAAGAGTTTAGAAAGTGCGCTACCTCGTCGGTGTCGGAATAGCCGCGGATATTATCCACTTGGTTTTTCATTAACGCAATCAGCGGGCTGATGACGATGGCCGTGCCCGGGAGCATTAGCGCAGGTAGCTGGTAACACAGGCTCTTCCCACCGCCTGTAGGCATAATGGCAAAGGTATCGTGCCCATCCAGCAGGCTCTGGATGATTTCGCGTTGTTGTCCCTTAAACGTCTCGAAGCCAAAATGTTTAAGTAGATTTTCCTGAAGGATGTCGGGTGTGCCAACTATAGATGACATTGCTCAAAAACAGTTTTTTATCAAACACTCAAAGCCAATTAAGAACGGTCAGAAGGCGCTGTGGGGGGCATGCCTTCAAAAAAGCCGCCAAAGATAGAAAAACACAGCGGACATTTTATGCAAATTTTTTAAAGAAAAAGCGGTACAAACCCCCGATGTACCATCGATTGTTTTGAAACAGCAATTTTAAGTATTTGACTGCAAAATAAAAACCCGGTAACGTGAGCTGCACTGGCTGGTGAGTCTTTCGTGAGGTACTGCCCAAGGCAGGGCTAACCATGCCAACAACCCACTGAGACAAATCTACCCCTCTCTGCCAATAGTTTCGGCTTCCTTACGCAAAAAAATGGCCCTACCAAGAGTGTTCAGTCTCGTAACGCCTTTTAGGGCGGAGTACACTGACTGCTCATCCTACTTTTGCCGGGCAAAAACCTATACGGGTAGTGGAAAAACGCCATACTTTTGACTTAGGCCGTCTTTCGGTAGAGGCTTTTAAGAACAGCGAAAAGCTACCTTTAGTTGTAGTGCTCGACAGCGTGCGCTCTGCGCTTAATGTCGGGTCGGTGTTTCGCACGGCCGATGCTTTTGCTGTGGAACGGCTCGTGTTGTGTGGCATCACTGCCTGTCCGCCCCACCGCGAGATTAACAAGACAGCGCTGGGCAGCACAGCGTCTGTCGCCTGGTCGTACGAGCCGGATGTGGTAAAAGCCCTAGAGCAACTCCGGGCAGAGGGCTATCGCTTGCTGGCCCTCGAGCAGGCAGTGCCCAGTGTGCTGCTACATGAGCTGGTCATTGAGGCAGGCGCTCGCTATGCTTTTATTTTGGGGAATGAGGTAAGCGGTGTCTCGGAGGCAGCCTTGCGCTGTTGTGACGGAGCCGTGGAGATTCCCCAATTTGGCACAAAGCATTCGCTTAACGTCGCCGTGGCTGCGGGCATCGCCGTGTGGGATTTTACCCGCCGCTGTCGCTTGTCGGGTCAGTGAGCCGATCGGCCGCTCTATCGAAGATGAAGCAAGCGTGCACCGACATAACCACAAAAGCTAGCAGCGGTGTACCTTTGCGCGCCTTTCACGAGAAAATCTTGAACATCAAACCAGCATTCAAAAATGGCAACCACGGCAGACATCCGCAATGGCCTGTGCATTGAATTGAACAACGACATTATGAAGGTCATTGACTTTCAGCGCTTCCAGGTAGGCCGCGGAAGCGGCAAAGTCTGGACAAAGCTCAAGAGCACCACTACAGGCAAAATCATTGAGCACACGTTCCAGAGCGGCCACAACATCACCGAAGTGCGTGTAGAGCGCCGCAAATTCCAGTACCTCTACCCCGAAGACGATGCCTTCGTGTTGATGAACCAGGATACCTACGAGCAAATCACCGTGCCGGCAGACATGATTGATAACGCGCGCTTTTTGAAAGAGGGCGACGTCGTAGATGTGCTCTACCACGCCCAAAAAGAGGTACCGCTCTCCGTCGAGATGCCGCAAACGGTTGTGCTCCAAATCACTTACACCGAGCCCGGGGTGCGCGGCGACACAGCAACCAACACCCTAAAACCAGCCACAGTAGAGACAGGCGCCGAAGTACGCGTGCCGTTGTTTTGCGAGCAAGGCGACTACATTAAGATCGACACCGCTACTGGGGAATACATCGAGCGCGTGAAAAAATAAAAAAATACAAGGCGCCATCGGCTTCTCGGCAGCGCCCTATATTTGGCGCATGCCAAAATCATGTTTGCTTATGGACATCAATCAGATACAAGAACTTATCCGGCTGGTTAGCAAAAGCAAAATTGCTGAATTCATTCTTAAAGAAGGCGATTTTAAAATTATCATTCGCAACCAAGCTGCTTCTGAACACAGCACCAGCACTTCCACCCAGGTGGTGGCCTTTCCGCCGCCTGTAGTCACCATGCCGGGCGCCACTCCACCGCTCCCTGTGCCGCCACCACCGGCGGCGGCCTCCCCTGCACCGCCAGCTCCCGCAGCACCGACAGAGGCTCCTGCACCAGAGCCTACGTCTGCTGGTCATCTGCTCACCATCAAGTCGCCTATGGTAGGTACCTTCTATCGGTCGCCTAGCCCCGACAAACCACCCTTTGTTAAGGTAGGCGACATGGTGGACATAGGGACCAAAGTGTGCATCATCGAGGCGATGAAGCTGTTCAACGAAATTGAGTCTGAGGTCAAAGGCAGAATCGCCAAAGTGCTGGTGGAAGACGCTTCGCCGGTAGAATACGACCAACCGCTCTTTTTGGTGGAGCCCGCATGAGCCTATGCACAGGGTGCATACCCTTGTAAGCCACGGTCCTCTACCTTAATTTTATTTTTCACCAGGGTGCTTCACCGTCAAATTGACGTACACCATGTTCCGAAAAATACTTATCGCCAACCGAGGCGAAATCGCTTTGCGCATTATCCGCACCTGCAAAGAAATGGGCATTAAAACGGTGGCCATCTACTCCACCGCTGACCGTGACAGTCTGCACGTGCGCTTTGCTGATGAGGCCGTGTGCATCGGTCCGCCGCCCTCTATAGAAAGCTATCTCAACATCCCTCGTATCATGGCGGCCGTGGAAATCACTAATGCCGACGCCATCCATCCCGGCTATGGCTTCCTGGCCGAAAATGCCACGT
>JBEQAD010000010.1:0-6210 GCA_041640515.1 Saprospiraceae bacterium
AAATCGTGGCAAGCCACCGTTACATCGGCAGGTGCCTCACAGAACGGTAGGGCATTGCTAATGACCTGCACGCGCGCCTCGCATTCTGCATAATGCGAGCCCCCTGTGCTGTCGGGCACAGGGCCTACAGGCACTTCCGCATCGTATACTCGTAACACAGCGATGAGGTCGGTGCTGGCGTCGGTGCAGCATACCTGCAGGAAGTCGTCCCACGGGTAGAGGAGCGTGTCGCAGTCGGGTAGGGTAGGGCGCCTCACTTTAAAATTTAATGGTCGGCAGTCATCCGTTGAGCCACCGTCAAAGGCTTGCGCTGGCGCCGAGCCGCGGCCTGTAGAGTCCAGGTATATGAGAACGACCGGCTCACACAAGGCCACGGGCGGCTGTTGGTCGCGCACGTCCAGGTTGAAGGTGCACGTGCTGACGTTGCCACAAGCATCGTAAAGCGTTAGCGTCATGGGCAGTGGCCCTACGTCCAAATTGCTCAATTCGCCAAAGACGGCTAAGGTGTCCAAGTGCAGCGTATCGTTTCCGATGAAGTCAGTCAGCTCCGCCTCCACGGAGTCGGTGCTGCTCCACTGCAGGACGGCGCGCACCACGGGAGAGCAAGCGTCGGTCACCACGAAGTCGGGCAGGTCAATTGTCCCTGAACAGCCCGCTCCCTGCAGCGTAGTGCCCACAATGGACTGACAATGTACTGTTGGGCCTTGGTTGTCCAACACGTTTATCGCCTGCTCGCCAACGAATGGCTCAGCGTTAGGGTCATTATCACGGCACCCATCGCGCACTTCCCACACGCGCGTCAGCAAGTAAGAGCCGCCGCACAAGGCTTGCGTTTGGTGAGTGTAGGTCGTCTCTAGGCCGCAGACCATGGGCTGAAGCGGGTAAGACCGTTGACCTACCACAAAGTACGGCCATCCCAACGAGTCGGGCGAAAGGGAGGCCGTGCACGACACCGTCTTATCTTCGGGCAGCTGCACCCCGTCCACCGTGCGAACCAACTCGATCACTTGTATGCAGGTAGCAAAGTTGCCTTGGGCGTCGCTAACCGTCCAGAACCGTCGAAGGCGACCAGCCAACCCTACCGAGTCGCACGGGTAGTCTTGACGCACATCTGTGAACAAAATCTGCACCTCGCCTGGGCAGGCTTCAGCAATGGCAGGGTAGCCCTCTGCTATGCCCAAAGAATCGCGCAAAAACTCTGGCGTCAGGTGTTGTGCAGGCACTAAGCAAGGTACTTGGATATTGACGCAGGTGAGCTCAGGTGGCACCGTATCCCGGACGTTGTCTACTAGTATTTGGCATTCTTCCTCTAGTAAACTATCGCGCACGATCATGAGAAAATTTTCGCCTAAGTGGCTGTGGTCAAAAAAAGCCGGCTCCTGCCCGGAAGGCAACAGAAGCATTACACCGATTTTATCCGGACATGTGTAATAACCGTCTTTAAGGAGTTCTTCCACATCGGGTACGGCCCAGCAGTGCGGGCCAAGGAAAATCGTCGTCTGCTGAGGGCATACAAGCGGGAGGGTGTCTGGCTGCACGAGCACCGTAAATTCACAAGCAGCTGTGTTGCCAGCAGCGTCAGAGGCTGTAAACAGGTTGAGCGTCAGACCGAGCGGGAATCTCGAGCCAGAGGGCAAGCCGTCCTCCTGAACGACTAACAGCGTGTCTGTTCCATCAAAAGCAAACACTTCGTACACGTACTCGGCATCGCAGGTGCCTTTGGTCAAAAAAAGCAAAGTGTCTGAGGGGCATACCAAGGTTGGAGCTGTTGTGTCTGGCAAAGGGAGGCAAGCAGATGGGTTCGCTGAGGCAGCCGGAGAGGCAAAGATGGCCAAAAGCGCGAGTAGGGTTGTGCTCAGGATAGAAATGCCCAACTTTGCGAAGGCGGATAGTTTTTGTTTCATGTTGTAGCAATATTTGTTGCTTTCCCAAGGGTTATAAAAAGGATTGAAAAAAAGTAGATAAACACTAGACAAAGATAGTACCGGAGAAGCGCATCTCCGTACGCTAGCCGCGCTTGGGGTTAATGAACTATAGATTCGCTAACTCAGGCATTTGCTGACAAGAAAAGTTGAAGTTGAGTGGTCTGTCTCGCTGCATGCATGACCGACCTTTGTCCTTCATGAAACTGTATCTGAAACCTGGAAAAGAGGCCTCCGTGCGCCGCTTTCACCCTTGGATTTTCTCAGGGGCGCTGCGTGAGATGCCTTCTACAGTAGCCGACGGCGACATCGTCGAAGTGTACGACAGCCGCGGGCACCTGCTGGGCGTAGGCCATTTTCACCGGGGCAACATTGCCGTGCGCCTGTTGGCTTTTGAGGCCGCCGACATGACCCAGGAGGCTTTCTGGGTCGCTAAGTTACGCGCTGCTTTCGCCTTGCGCCGGCAACTGGGACTAACCCAACAAGGCTGCTATCGTTTGGTACACGGCGAGGGCGACGGATTGTCGGGGTTAGTTATAGACATCTACGAGCACGTGGCCGTGATGCAATGCCACAGCATCGGCATGCACCGCCAACGCGCGCTGATAGCGGCGGCCTTGCAGGGTGTCGTAGAGCCGCCGCTGCAGGCCGTCTTTGATAAAAGCCGCGAAACCCTGCCCGAAGACTACGCCCAATCTGTGCAAAACGGCTATTTGCTCGGCACCACAGCAGGGCATGGTGTAGTTAGCGAAAACGGCGTGCGCTTTCGCGTGGACTGGGAGAGTGGACAAAAGACGGGCTTCTTCTTAGACCAGCGCGACAATCGCCAGCGCCTAGCGCAGTGGGCCGCAGGGAAGACAGTCCTCAACGCTTTCGCTTATACAGGCGGTTTTTCTTGCTACGCTCTGAAGGCTGGAGCCGCCCTCGTGCATTCGGTGGATATTTCGGCCAAAGCCATTGCGCTGTTGGAAGAAAACGTCGCTTTAAATCAACCCTTTGCAGGTCAGCACGTCGCCTACGCCGAAGACGCGCTCTCCTTTTTGAGAAAAACAGAGCTCCGCTACGATATCGTTATTATTGACCCACCCGCATTTGCCAAGAGCGTCAACAAACGCCACAATGCCGTGCAAGGGTACAAACGGCTGAATGCTGCTGCCTTGCAGCGCGTCGCTCCCGGAGGGCTGTTCTTTACCTTCTCTTGCTCGCAGGTGGTCAGTCGGGAACTTTTCGAGCATACGGTAGCCGCCGCCGCTATAGAGGTAGGTCGACCGGTGCGCGTGCTGCATTCCTTGTCGCAGGGTGCCGACCACCCGGTCAATCTATTCCATCCAGAGGGAGCCTATCTCAAAGGGCTGGTCTTGCAAGTGGAATAGGTCTTGCCTGCCATCGAAGCGTTTTTAAGCAAAACAGAGCTGCGGCCCTTCATTAAAACCGATTTCGTCGGGCCAGGCAGGCAGGTCATCTTTGCCCGTTCTTTTTCATGAAGAAAAAAAGTAGTCCTCTAGCGCAAGGACTATTTTACCAACAGGGCGCCGTTCATTTGCTGTACGCGCATCTCCCGATCTTCCAGCCATACCTCCCGCACCAACAGGCGATATACCCGCGAATCTTTTTTCCATTCCAAATAGGTAAGGCTGTCGGGCAGGGTAGCATTGTTCATCTGGCCGATGCGCAGCCAGTGCGGTAAGTGGCGATCTAAGGGCAACGTGTCGGGGGTTGTCTGGGTGGAAGATAGGCGCACCACGAGAGACTTTCTGGAGCTTGCCAGTCCTACGTACGGCAGCTTTTTTTGCTGAGCAGGTGATAGCGGTTCGTAGAGGTTGAGCCAGTACAAAGAGCGAAAACCGGCTATTTGAAAACCGACAACAGTGTCTTCTCCTTTATTCGCAAAGGCATAAGCCACAGTAGAGTTTTGGAGCGTAAGGCGGAGCTGCTCCAACACGACCTGGCCGCGCTCGTAGGTGCTGCTCAAAGAGTCCAGCGCAGCGACACTTACCGACGCGGGCAGCCATTCGGAGATGCGTTCTAAGGCGCCTTGTTCGCTTAAGAAATAGACAATGGAGCGAACGCGCTCGCGGTCTTCCTCGGGTAGATAAGACAGGTCTTGCTTTAGCCGGCCATTTTCAAAAGCGTTGTTTTTTTCAAAAATGGCCTTCAAAATGCCCGTTTGGCTTCGATGCGAAACCTCAAAAGCGCTAAAAGGCCCTGCTATGGCTGAGAGGAGAAACAGCGCCAAAGACAGTGGAATGAAGCGGATGTCGTCCTTTTTCGACCATAGAAAATACACGCACACCACCAGCAGCCAAACACCCAAATGAGCTACCCAGAAGCGCTCGGGTGTTACGCCGTAGTCGGAAAGACGGCGCCCAATGGCCACCCCAAGAAGCACCACCATGGGCAGTAGCACCCACCAGAACGCCCGCTGATACAGCAGCACCCAGCGGCTAATGCCAGCTTGCTCGCCCAAGCGATAGTTGATGAGATAGGTGAAAATACCCGCCACCGAAAAGCCCAGCACCAACGACGCCACCCAACCGCGCGGCAGAGCCCACGTGAGCAGGATTTTGATAGAATAGGCGTACAAGATGAAGAAATACAGCCCTACAATGGGCACGAACACGTACTGACACAGGTTTCGGAGCAGATCGGGATAGCCCGTTTCTTCCTCGCTAAAGAGGGTATTTTTGGGAAAATGATAGAGGAAGAATGTTGTCTGGAACATACCGGCCAACAGGGCAAACCAGTAGCCATACACTTTGCTGTCCCAGTTTAGGTCAAAAAGGGCATTGATGGCCGCAATCGCTAAGGCAATGCCAATAAACAACACGGCAGCGTAGAGAGCGCCTACGGCGAAATGGGTCAGCAGCCGTTTGTTGTATTCCCAAAAGTCAGCGACAAGATCGCGCGGCCGCAAATACGGTGCTAAAGCTACCCAGAGATGTGCCGCCACGAAGAGAAGCAAATAGCGCGGCACTTGAACGCTCCCCCAGTCGGCCCGTTGTGGCTGCAGCCAGAAATAAGCGCCCGCGGCAAGAAGCAGACCGGCGCTTTGCAAGGCATAGCGTGCCGTCTGGGTCCACAGAAGGCGTTCGGCGAAAGCCGCCAACCCAACACACACAGGCAGTCCCAATAGCGCTGCCATGAGCAGGGCTATAGCCTGCATGTCCGCCTCGCCTTCATGGATGAGCCGAATGAAGGAGCCTGTAAACACAGCCGCACATAGCATAGGGGCCGGAAAACGCAAACAGACCTCAGAAAAGGCCCGAAACCACAACGCCAACGAAAACGACGGCCATCGGAAAGGAAGGGTCATAGATGTTACTTTTGCTGGTCAGAAAACAGGCTTTTGCCAAAAACAACGCTAAATGCAATACTGTTATTTAAAAAAAATCACCCAAAGGTCTTGTACATCATGCATTCTCGCGCTCTTTTTTTTACTTGCTCTAGCTGGTCGATTGCCTGCCCAAAAGCCTAGCGCCATTACCTTCCCTCAAGATTGGACGGGCAACTGGGCGGGCACGCTGCGTATTTACAACGCCAAGGGGCTGGCCGATACCGTACGCATGCAGCTAGAGATTCATCCCATAGATACCTCTGCCGAGGGGCGATACACTTTTGGCATCGTTTACGGCTCGAAAGAAAAGGACTGGCGTCCTTACGAGCTGGTGCCTGTGGCGCCAGAGCGTGGGCTGTGGCAAGTGGATGAAAAAAATAGTATTGTTATCGAGAGTTTTCTCTATGGGCCGAAATTCATGAGCTGGTTTGTCGTCCTAGGCAATCGGCTTTTGTGCACGTACGAGCGCGTGGACGCCGACACCCTGCTCTTCGAGGTGTACTCTGGGCTGGATAGGCCTGTCAGCACTACAGGTAATACCAAGCGTGAAGGCGAGGAGATTCCGGAGGTGCAAACCTTTCCGTTCGCTGTGTTTCAACGCGCTATTTTGAAAAGGCAACCCTAACTGCGATGATTATGGACTCGTTGACGCAAATTGTTTTGGGTGCAGCCTGTGGCGAGGCGGTTGCTGGACGTCGGTTGGGAAATCGCGCCATGTTGTGGGGGGCCATTGGTGGCACTATCCCCGATTTGGATGTTGCGGCGGAGTTTTTCACCGACCGACTAACAGCCATGAGTTTTCACCGGGGTTTCATGCATTCCATGCTTTTTGCGGTCTTGGCGCCGTGGGTATTTGCTTGGCTGGCGCGATGGTTTTACAGCCAGAACATCTACCAGTTGCGAGGTTACAAGCTAATTGCTGGGCTCATTTGGGTGCTCTTTTTCTTCATTGCC
>JBEQAD010000010.1:6220-24642 GCA_041640515.1 Saprospiraceae bacterium
CGCGGCAGGCATTAACTATGTGCCGGTGGTGCTGTTTGGGCATATCAGCTGGTATGTGTTCATCCCGACGCTATTGTTGGGCCTTTGGTTTGCCTATTGGCTTTGGCGCGACTATTGGCTGCGCGACCTTAGCCCGGTGCAAGCTCCTTATATGACGTGGGTTATGCTGTTCTTCTGGAGCATTTTCACCCACCCCATCTTGGATTGCTTCACCAACTTCGGTACCCAGATTTGGCAGCCGTTCTCCGACTTGCGTGTGCAATGGAGTACGGTAGCCGTGGTGGATCCACTTTACACTGTACCTTTTGCCTTGCTGCTGCTGTTGGCTGCTCGCCTGGAGCGCACGCAGCCGCTGCGCTTGTACCTCACGTGGGCAGGCATTGTATGGAGCTGCGGCTATTTGGCGTATACTTATATTCACAAGCAAAACGTAGGACGTCTTTTCGAACAGGCGCTCGCCGAACGCGGCCTGGCGTACCAGCGATACATGACCAATCCGACCATTTTCAACAACATCGTCTGGTATGGCGTAGCGGAAACTGACACGGCCTACTTTTATGGGCTGGTCAGTCTCAACGACTGTATGCCGGCTTTTCAACGGATAACCCCGATTCCTAAGAATCATCATCTGCTCAACCACATCCCGCAGGAGGAGCGCGCTGTGCGATTTATTCGCTGGTTCTCCAATGGCTATTATGATGTGCTCCCTTTTGGCCAAACCGGTGACACTTTGCAGGTGAACGATCTGCGCTTTGGTCTGCAAAGCGACACGCTCATCAATCGAAACTATATTTTCCCTTTCCTGCTTTTCAAACAACCCGATGGGCACTGGAATATTTACCAGCGCAACCGGTCGCCGCAGGAGCCTGGACAAATCAACCGCTTCTTGAAGGAGCTTTGGCTTCGGGTTAAGGGCAAGCCCTGCCCCCTTACGTAAGGCCGTACTCCTTGTCAAGCGGAGCTGCCCTTGCGAGCAGCAGGTACAAAGGCGCATTTAGTTTCCCAATATGGCACTTTATTTGCCCGGAGTGCACAAAACATACACGAGAAAGTATAAAAGCATGAGTGAAATGCAGCGATTCCTGCACTATACTTGCGCGGCTGGAGCCTCTTTAGTGTTAATGTTAGCAATCCTTTTGCTGGCTCCAAGCTGTGGGGATGGCCAAGAGAAACCGGCAAAAAACGCCACTGTCCAGTCGGCTGAGGTGGCTTTGCGATGGAACCAGCTTTTCCTCGAAATTGAGCGGCATGCTCCAGACTACCGACCTTGCCCTACAGCGCGCGCCCTGGCTTATTTAGGGTTGGCGGCCTATGAAGCGTGTATCCTGGGTATGCCTGCCAATCACTCCATTGCCGAACGGGTGTTGGGCGTTTCCCTGCCTAAAGCAGACCCTAATCAGGAATACTACTGGCCTGAGGTGGCCAATGCGGCTTACGGTTATCTGATGGCACAGTTTTTTAACTACCTTCCTGCTGCTGACCGACAGAAGATTTCTTCTTTGGAGGCGCAATTGGAGCAAAAATACTTTGAAGAAACCCGCGAAGAAGTCTTCGTTCGCTCCCGTCTGCATGGTCGTGCTGTGGCAGAGCGAGTCTGGGAATGGGCTAAAACCGACCCCCATGGTCACAATGCCCACATAGACCCGATCCGCTCCTATAGCTGGATAGCGCGCAACACAAAGCCGTACGACTGGGAGCCCATTGGGCCAGGGCCAAACAATGGGTACTTTTCTTACTGGGGCAACGTACGTGTTTTTGCTTTGCCCAAGACCAATTTCCTCTGCCGCCCTCCGTTGCCGTATAGCGAAATGCCCAACTCACTGCTGTATTCCCAGGCGGTGGAGGTTTATGCCCAAGGCTCGCCAGACCGCCCCCAGGAGGCTCGCTGGATTAGTGAATTCTGGTCGGACGATCTGCTCCATCTGACCTTTAGCCCAGCAGCGCGATGGATAGCTATTACTAATCAAGTCATTGATCGCGAATCTGCCTCATTGGCTGTAGCCCTGGAGGCCTATGCTAAGGTAGGCATAGCCCTCAACGACGCCGCGGTAGGTTGTTTTCATTCCAAGTACTATTATAACATTGAGCGCCCGCAAGCCTATATCAATCGCCTCATTGACCCTACGTGGAAAAGTTATTTGAGAAATCCACTCAATAATCAGCAGGGCATCAACCCGCCTTTTCCAGCTTATCCGTCCGAGCATGCTACCTTTGGGGCCGCTGCTGCCGAAGCACTTGCCAGCATTTTCGGGTACAGTTACTCCATGACGGATCGCTGCCACGAGGGCCGCACCGAGTTTATTGGCACACCGCGCTCTTTTGGGAGTTTTTATGAAATGGCTGCGGAAAGTGCCTTCTCTCGTGTTCTGTTGGGTGTTCACCTCCGTATAGATGGCGACGAAGGGCTCCGCTACGGCACTACGATTGGGCGCTTTGTCAACCAGCTACCCTGGAAGCGCTAATTTTCTTCATAGGGCCTGTCCTCGAACCTCATGAGGTCTTCCGCCTCATGAGGTTTGGTTTAGGTGACCGTACCTTTACGCAAAAAATACGGTTTACAGTCATGGCTTCTTTTAAACGCACCGCTTCTGCCGTGTGGCACGGTAATGGCCCTGATGGTTCGGGGGTACTAAACGGCCCTTCAGGTGTCCTGAGTAGCACACCTTACTCCGCTCAGTTGCGCTTCCAAAATGAGGATGGACGCGCAGGAACTAATCCCGAAGAACTCATCGCCGCGGCTCATGCCGGTTGCTATGCCATGGCGCTGAGCTTTGCCCTGACGAATGCTGGCTTTACGCCCGACACGTTGCGCTGCTCGGCCACTATTACTATGGAAAAGACCGATGCGGGTTGGACTTTTGCTAACATTGCCCTTCAGTTAGAGGCTAAAGTGCCCGACATCTCTGAGGAAAAATTCCAGGAGCTAGCCCACGGGGCCAAAAGCGGTTGTCCAGTGAGCCGTGCCCTGGGAGCCGTACCTATTTCGCTGCAAGCGATCTTGTCGTAGGCGAAAGGGCGGTCAGGGTTGAGGCGCTTGAGGTGGTTAGGCTACCCGTTAGAATGGCGGTAGGCGTTTTTTACCGCAGTTGGTTTTGCGTCTGAAAGTGCTAAATATAGCCAGCAAGGCCTTTATTTTGCCGCTTAAAAACAACATGACCGCTACTGTCACTTATACCGGCGACCTTCGCTGCCAGCTCATCCACGAACTGTCGGGCGCTCAAATCCTTACCGATGCTCCTCCCGACAACCACGGCAAAGGCGAGGCCTTTTCACCTACTGACCTGTGCGCTGTCTCACTGGCGGCTTGCATGCTAACCGTCATGGGCATACGCGTGCGCGAGCGCGGCATCAGCATTGATGGAACCCGGGCGGAAGTTACCAAAATCATGGCCGCCGACCCACGCCGCATCGCTCGGGTGGAGATTCGGCTGTTCATGCCGCCCAACACTTACTCGGAGGCCGATAAGTCGCTGCTTGTGCACATTGCGCATACCTGTCCAGTAGCGTTGAGCTTACATCCCGATATTGAGCAGCAGGTGGAGTTCATCTGGTAGTTAGCTCTTTTGCCATGTCGAACTATTTGGCGCTCGTTTATGCGGTAGCGCGTCGCATTCCACGCGGACGGGTCACCACCTATGGGGCCATTGCTGACTACTTAGCTCTGGGTTCGGCGCGTATGGTGGGTTGGGCCCTGCACCAGAGCATTAGCATGGCCGATGTTCCGGCTCATCGCGTCGTCAACCGAAAGGGTGAACTCACGGGGCGTCTGCATTTTCCTACGCCAACATTGATGCAACAATTGCTGGAAAACGAGGGCGTAACTGTCGTAGATAACCGCGTGCTCAACTTTGAACAACACTTCTGGCATCCTTCGGAGGCTAATGGCGAGGCTATCTAATTCCTCGATGCGCTGCGTAGCTTCTTTTCCGATTTCGGAGGTAGAAGCATTAAAGCATGCTTTGCGCGCATGGGCGCGGACGTTCCCCGTGGCCCTATGCCTGGACAGCAACCACATGACAGCGCCCTTCGAAGAAGAAAGCAGTCGGCCGCCCAAGCAATTACCTTATTGGCAACAGCCTGTCTGGGAGTTCCTAACGGCTGTTGGCGTAGCAGATGCACTGTGTGCTGAGAGCGGTACAGCCTTTGGCAGCCTGCGCCATTTTTACGATTATCACCGTGATTGGCTTTTTGGATTTATAAGCTACGACCTGAAAAACGAAATCGAGCAACTTTATTCGCGTCATCCCGATGGTATCGCTTTGCCTGATATGTACTTTTTTCGGCCGGAGATAGTTGTCGGTATTCGCAAAGGCAACCACGGGCATCATGCGACAAACAATGATAAGCCGTCTCTTGAGGGTGCACCGACTTATATTGCTGAAATCTACACCACAGGTGAGCCTCCGGACCGCCTGTGGGAGACATTCCAGCAAATCCATTTCCCTACTGCGACTCTTTGGAGGCCGGTGCAATTGCATCCGCGCATGTCTCGAGATGAATACGTGCGCATAGTGGCGGCTCTAAAAGAGCATATTGCTGCCGGTGACGTATACGAGGTCAATCTTTGCCAAGAGTTCTATGCAGAGGGGGTGCACATAGACCCGTTGCTGGTATTCGAGCAACTCAATGTGCGAGCAAGAGCGCCTTTTTCTGCCTTTTTACGCTGGTACGATCGCTACCTGCTGTGCGCCAGTCCAGAGCGCTTCTTAGCCAAACGCGGCCAACGCTTGTATTCTCAACCCATCAAGGGAACGCGCCGTCGCCTTGCTGACCCCAAGGCAGACGCTCAAGAGCGTGCCGGGCTGCAGCACAGCGAAAAGGACCGCGCCGAAAACGCCATGATTGTGGACTTGGTGCGTAATGACCTGGCGCGCCACTGTGTGCCAGGCAGTGTAACAGTAGAGGAGCTGTTTGGCATTTACACCTTTCCTACAGTACACCAACTGATTTCCACGATATCGGGTTTGCTTTCTCCTTCTGTTCATCCCATCACTGCTCTGAGGGATGCTTTTCCTATGGGTAGCATGACAGGAGCACCTAAGATCCGAGCTATGGAGCTGATTGAGCAGTATGAACGAACCCGGCGCGGGTTGTACTCAGGCGCGGTAGGGTATTTCTCGCCGGAGGGCGACTTTGATTTCAATGTGGTTATTCGGAGTATTCTCTACCGGGCACGTACGGGTTACCTCTCTTGTCAGGTAGGTAGCGCTATTGTCTATGACTCCCATCCTGAAGATGAATATGAGGAGTGTTTGGTTAAATTGGAAGTTATGAAGCATAGTCTCAATACAAAAAAATGCTGATTATCAAAAATATGTGCCTATCTCGCCCTGGTATTCAGAGGGGTTGAGATATTTTTTTTGAAAAAATTTTTAGCAAAAAGCTTGCGCACCTACTTGTGAGACTCTTACATTTGTCTCGCTAAATGTGAGAAAAAACAGCAAAGGCTGTCTTTAAGAATAGTTTTCATTTGGTTTTTTGGGGTTTATTAGCCGCTGGACACGCAAGTGCTCTAGCGGCTCTTTTTTTATTTCTCCTTTTTGTAAAACGGTACACTTTTGGTGTAAGAGCGCTGTGTCCAAACTGTGAGATAACCGATGCGAACACTTCCTTACACTGCGTTTTTTTTAATCTTAGCCGCTATTCTCAGTTGGAAATGCCGCGACAACGGCGATCGTCCGCGCGTGCTTATTTTCCACAAAACGGAGTTTTACGCCCACGAGTGCCTGCCAGCGGCTATGGCCGCCGTACAAGAAATCTGTGCCCGTAATGGTTGGGAAACGGAGACTACCGAATGGGGCGAAGACTTCACCGAAGAAAACCTCAGTCGTTATGCAGCCGTAGTGTTCTTGCTCACGGCGGGCGACGTACTGGCACCTACCCAGGAGATTGTCTTTGAACGCTTTATTCAAGGCGGCGGTGGCTATGTGGGTGTTTTCACTGCAGTAGATACCGAGCACAGTTGGCCTTGGTATCGGCAGTTGGTCGGTGCCGAGTACGATGGGCTGATGCCTGTGCAGCCGGCAACGTTGAGCGTGCTCGACAGCGAACATCCGGCCACAGAAGGCTTGCCACTTACCTGGGTACGTACTGACGAATGGATGAACCTGAAAAACATCGCACCTGAGGTGCGCGTACTGGTCGCTTTAGAAGAGGGCGACTGCTCGGGCGGCAAGATGGGCGCCTTTCACCCTGTGAGTTGGTGCCGGGAATTCGACGGCGGCCGAGCATTTGTCACCGCTATGGGGCATACGACAGCAGCGTATAGCGAGCCAACATTCCTTCAGCATCTAGAGGGCGGTCTCAAATACGCTGTGGGTGATGGTAGGCCTATTGTCTTGGGCCAGCATCGCCCCTTCCGGCAGGAACAAACCAAGACGGGCTTTGTCAAGACATCCATTATCTGCCATCTCGAAGAGCCAATGTCCATGAGTCCGCTGCCCGACGGCAGAATCATCCTGGTGGAGCGCCGCGGCGGCATCCGGCTGTACGACCCCGCCAATGGTCGCGTGCAAAAAATCGCCTCTCTGGAGGTATTTCACAAAAACGAAGAGGGGCTGCTGGGCGTTGCTGTTGACCCAAATTGGAACGATAACCACTGGATTTATCTCTACTACGCACCTGCTGGAAAGAAACACAAAGCACTGCGGCTATCTCGGTTTGTCCTTCAAAAGGACTCGCTTCACCTCCCTTCCGAGCGAGTTATTCTGGAAGTGCCCACCGACCGCGACTTGCACACCTTGCATGCAGCAGGCTGTATTCGCTTCGACAGGCAGGGCTTCCTGTACCTGTCGACGGGCGACAACACCAACCACTACGGCGATGGTTTTGCCGCCATAGATGAGCGCCCAGACAAGAAACAATACGACGCGCAAAAATCAGCGGCCAACTCGATGGACCTGCGTGGTAAAATCCTGCGCATCAAGCCTTTACCCGATGGTTCCTACATCTGCCCAGCGGGTAATTTGTACGTAGAGCAAGACGTGCGCGTCTACCCTGGAGGCCAGCACCTCCTGTACGACCCATCTTGGGAGGGGATAGCCTATCCGGCTCCTAAACCTCGCCCTGTCAGTATTGCCGCCGACTATCCGCAGCGCGCCGAGGTGTGGTGGGGACGAGGGCGACCAGAGATATACCTCATGGGCTGCCGCAATCCCTTCCGCATGGACATTGACCATCGGCGCGGCTTACTTATCTGGGGAGAACCAGGGCCGGATGCCGGGGTGGCCGACAGCGCTCGAGGGCCTGAAGGTTATGACGAAATCAACGTCGCTCGAAAGGCAGGTTTCTATGGCTGGCCTTATTGCATAGGCCCAAACCTACCTTATCGCGAGTATCACTACGGCACGGGCACGTCCGGGCCCTACTTCGATCCTCGACATCCTCACAACGACTCACCTAACAATACGGGCGATCGATATTTGCCGCCATCCCAACCGCCCCTCATTTGGTATTCGTTCAAAAGCAGCGACCAGTTTCCGCTTGTACTTAACGGCACCCGTTGCGCTATGGGTGGCCCGGCCTATTATTGCGATGAATACCCAGAGGCCACCCGCCTGCCAGCGCGCTTCGATGGTAAAATCATTATCTACGACTGGATGCGCAACTGGATTATGGCCGTAGGCATAGATTCGCTATACCGCTATGTCGACATGCAACCTATTGCACCAAATGTGCGCTTAGGGCGGCCCATAGACTTGTTTATTGACAAAAACGGTTCTATTTGGGTCCTTGAATACGGAACCGAATGGTTTACCTCTAACCCTGATGCTTGCCTGAGCCGTATTGACTACGTACGAGATGAGACGGGAAGGGATGAAGTGGTTGAGATACAACCTACTAATCAGCCTCCAACGGTACAATGGCTCTTCACAGGTGCCAACAGCTCCTTTTATCGGCCAGGCGATACGTTGAGATACGCCCTACACGTCTCGGATGCTGAGGACGGCTCCTTGCTGGATGGCCGCATTCTACCGTCAGATATCGAATGGTATACCGGCTTCTGGCCGGCGGGGGGCACTTTTCAACGCCCCAAAAAGCGCATCGAAAAGCCGGAAGAGGCCGCTGTGATGCGAGGCCAGAAATTGGTGAACGAGTCGGATTGCCGCAGTTGCCATGCGGCGGAGCGCAAGGTCAATGGGCCTGCCTATCAGGATATAGCGCGGCGCTATGATGGTGACCCCAAGGCTCTGGAGTACCTTACTGAAAAGATTATTAAAGGAGGAAAAGGCGTATGGGGCGAAGTAGCCATGAGTGCACATCCGCAATTAGCTAAGGCTGACGTAGTGAGTATGGTGCGCTGGATACTTTCTCTGAAAGAGCCACCCAAACAGCCTTTTGGACGTGGGACGGTGTTGCTTCAGCCGCCCAAAGGACAGGAGAACGCCAAGTACGTCTTCTACGCTCGCTACACCGATCGAGGAGCCCCCAAGCAGCTGCCTCAAACTGCCGAAGCGCTCGTCTGGCTTCGCCCTGCGCGCCTCAACGCCGGTGCTGTAGATAGCCTGTCAAAAGGCATGACAACGTATGAGCGTCCGCTTAACGACATGCGCATCCACCTGTACGAGTGCCAGTCCGGGGCTTTTTTTCGGCTTGATGCGGTGGATGTTAAAGGACTCAAAGGCTTTGCCGTAGCGCTCGAAGTGTCGGCGGTGCGGCAGCACACAGGGCAAGGCCGCATCGAGCTGCGACTGGACAGCCCAGAGGGGCCACTAGCAGCTGCTGCCGCGCTTCCCGTTTCGGGAACAGCTGGTGGTTTAGCAGAAGTCTTGCTGGAAATAGATCGCCAAGTATGGTCAGCTAATGGCATACGCCGCCATGCTTACTTCGTCTTACGCGCAGGTAAAGGCTCTTCACGGCCGCTGTGTGGCGTAGCTTGGTTCAAAGCTGTCTTCCTCTAAGCCCGATAGGTTTTGTGGGCTGCTATTTGAAGTATCGCATGTGCACTAAAAAGCGCGGGTCGATGGCCCTTAATTGTCGAGCTGCGGCGGGCGAGAGGATAAGCTCAATATTCGGCTCGTAAGTGGAAGGGATGCGGCCGATAACACGGGCATGCACGACAGCGCCCCCCATAGGGTTGGTTACGGCAATGATGGAGCCTACAGCTGCTTCGCGGTGTAGGGCATAGAAGTCACCTTTTTCGTTGCTGTCTCGATTCCAAAAACAGACTCCTTGGCTACTGTATGCGGTGAGGCGCTTGCTTTCCTCTTCGAAGCGGTCGCGGAGCGCTCGTTCAGGGACAGAGTCGGTGACGGGAGCACCACGCCGCCACTCGGCGAGTATGCCGTTCACGTTCATCCAGCCCACGTGGAGCATCTGGCCCGGCTGGATGTTGTCGTTGTGCAAGTGATTGCGGGCGCGCACAGTATCTAAAGGCATCTCGAACAAACGGCGCGCCACGTGGAATAGGTTATCACCAGGCTGTACGACATAGAAAAGGGGGGCATATTGCATTCGGTCAAAGAGGGCTCCCTCATAGCGGCGGATAGCCCGATTAGGGATAGGAACCTTGAGCAGCATACCTGCGCGCAGTGTCGGGTCGTGTCGAAAGCCGGGGTTGAGGTGGTACAGTTCCTCCAAGCTGAGACCATAAAAACGCGCTAAAGAGAAGGTTGTCTGCCCGGGTTTGACGATGTGGTGCAAGTATTTCTGGCCGTTTTCTACGGTTAGCAGTACCGAGTCGCGCCAGGTGAGAATAGGTTCTGGGCTTTTGGGTTGCGCTTTTTGAGCAAACAACGCACACTGGCTTATTAGCCAGAGGAGTAAGAGGATCTTCGGTCGCATGGTGTTTGTCTCTGTATGTTTGCGGGCAAAGGTAGTTTTCTCTATTCTGAACAGCTGAAAGAGTGATGGTGGTTGCAGTCATTCCGGCGCGGTATGCTTCTACGCGTTTTCCTGGTAAACCTTTGGTTGATCTGTGGGGTAAGACCATGATCCGCCGCGTGTGGGAGCGGACCTGCCAGGCCGCGTCAGTGGCCCGGGTAATCGTAGCTACTGATGACGAGCGCATTTATGAAGAGGTGAGTCGCTTCGGTGGAGAAGTGCTCATGACCCGGGCTGACCATCGCAGCGGTACCGATCGCTGCGCGGAGGTGGCGAGCTTACTGCCCCAGGCCGAGGTGGTGCTCAACATTCAAGGCGACGAGCCCATGGTGCTGCCTACACAAATTGACCTGTTGGTGCAGACGCTGCACGAGGCGCCCTCATGCTCCATGGCCACCTTGGCCAGGCGTATTAGCGCACCGGACGAGCTGTTCAACCCGAATGCGGTTAAAGTCGTCCTGTCGCTGACCGGGCAGGCGCTTTATTTCAGCAGACACCCTATTCCGTATGTGCGGGATACAGCACCGGAGGAGTGGCTAAGAGCGACCGCTTTTTACAAACATCTCGGCCTCTATGCTTTTCGCCGTTCGGCCTTGTTGCAAGTAGCGAGGCTGCCCGTGGCATCGTTAGAAGCGGCCGAAGCACTGGAGCAATTGCGCTGGCTAGCACATGGCTATACCATCGCCGTGGGTATCACGGAAGAGGAAAGTGTCGGTGTTGATACTCCCGAGGACTTGCAGCGTTTACTGGCTAGCCCGCCCCCCGAAGACTTCGCTTCTTAACGCAAGACTTGAGCGACCAAATCGGCAGCTTCCTGGAACTCCACCGCTCCCATGACACGCAGGCCTGACTCGTCAATGATCTTCTTGGCGATATCGGCATTGGTGCCTTGTAGGCGCACAATAACGGGTACGGGTATGTCGCCAATGGATTTGTAAGCATCTACAACGCCCTGTGCTACGCGGTCGCAGCGGACAATGCCGCCGAAAATGTTAATCAGGATGGCTTTAACGTTCGGGTCTTTCAAGATAATGCGCATGGCTTTTTCTACACGCTGGGCATCGGCAGTGCCGCCTACATCCAGGAAGTTGGCAGGCTCGCCACCCGACAGTTTAATTAAGTCCATAGTAGCCATGGCTAAGCCTGCGCCGTTGACCATACAGCCGACGTTGCCGTCGAGTTTGACGTAGTTCAGGTCGTACTCGCGTGCTTCCACGTCGGTGGGGTCTTCCTCGTCGGTATCGCGCAAAGCGGCCAAGTCGGGGTGGCGCAGGAGAGCGTTGTCGTCGAGTACGACTTTGGCATCTACGGCAATGATTTGGTCATCGGAAGTTTTCAGGCAGGGGTTGATCTCAAACAGAGAGGCATCGCTACCGATAAACGCCGCGTAAAGTTTTTGTACGAAAGCGGTCATTTCTTTGTGTGCTTGTCCGCTGAGCCCCAGATTGAATGCCACCTTGGCCGCTTGAAACGGCCGTAAACCGAGCAGCGGATCTACGAATTCGGTAAAGACGCGCTCGGGAGTTTTTTCAGCGACGGTTTCTATGTCTATACCACCATCGGGCGAGTAGATGATGACGTTGCCATTGCGCGCGCGGTCGGTCAGGATGCTGATATAGAACTCTTTTGGTTCGCCTGGGCCGGGGTAAAATACATCCTGAGCCACCAGCACTTTACGCACTAGCTTGCCCTGTGGGGGTGTCTGTGGGGTTTTGAGCATCATGCCTAGTATCTCGCTGGCTTTTTGGCGAGCTTCCTCGGGGCTTTTAGCCAGTTTTACACCCCCGCCTTTGCCACGGCCACCAGCGTGAATTTGGGCCTTGACCACACACCAGTCTGAGTTGTACTGCTCTTTTAATTGTCGGGCGGCAGCTTCGGCCTCTTCTGGAGTGTGGGCTAAAATGCCTTCCTGAATTTTTACTCCATACGATTTGAGTAGTTCTTTTCCCTGGTATTCGTGCAAGTTCATAAAGGATACAGCGTCGCTATATTTTGGTGAAGAAAACGATACCTCGCTGCTAAAGCAGCGGATGCGGCAAAGGTAGGTATTTAGAGACAGAGCGATGGCGAGGGGGTGAAGAGGATAGTTTTTTATGAAAAATTAAAAAAGAAGGTGGTTGCCCTACTTTTGCTGCAAAAAACAGCTTGATAGTACGAGTCATCAACCGTTCCGGCTACCCATTGCCGCAGTACGAGACACCTGGCAGCGCGGGCATGGACCTGCGGGCCTACCTGGCAGAGCCCATTACGCTGGAGCCGCTCGAGCGCGCTTTGGTGCCCACAGGGTTACATATTGAGCTGCCGATAGGTTACGAGGCGCAAATTCGCCCACGCAGTGGCCTGGCTCTGAAGCGGGGGTTGACGCTGCTCAACAGCCCCGGCACGATTGACAGCGACTACCGTGGAGAAATCCAGTGTATCCTTGTAAACCTCTCGACAAAGCCGCAAACCATAGTGCCAGGAGAGCGCATCGCACAGATGATTGTTGCGCGCTATGAGCTAGTGGAGTGGTTGCCCGTGGAGCAACTGGACGAGACAACCCGAAATAGCGGCGGTTTTGGCAGCACTGGTACAACATAGCTCTTTTGCTTTACGCTAACCCACGCCTTGCACCCATGAACATCATCATTCCTATGGCCGGCAAGGGCACCCGCCTGCGTCCTCACACGCTCACCGTGCCCAAACCGCTCATCCCTGTGGCTGGCAAACCCATCATTCAGCGCCTAGTAGAGGAACTGGCGCGCTCGTACAGTGGCACTATTCAAACAATTGCTTTTGTCGTGGGTGACTTCGGGCCGGAAGTAGAGCGCGAACTGCTGGCCATTGCCCATAGCCTGGGCGCTCGAGGTAAGATATACTACCAAGAAAAGGCACTAGGGGTAGGGCATGCCATTTACTGCGCGCGTGAGAGTTTAAAAGGGCCATGCATGATTGCCTTTGCCGACACGCTCTTCAAAGCCGACTTTTCCTTCGACCCTGAAAACGACGGCGTCATTTGGGTGCAGCGTGTCAAGGACCCCTCGGCCTTTGGGGTTGTGCGACTAGACGAGGCAGGCTTCATCATCGAACTGGTAGAAAAGCCTGCAGTGTTTGTATCCGATTTGGCCATCGTGGGTATTTATTATTTCCGAAGCGGTGAGCAATTGGCCGATGCATTGCACCACATTATTGCTAACGACATCAAAGAAAAAAATGAATATCAGCTGACCACAGCCCTAGAATATTTAAAAAACCAAGGGCTGCGTTTCCGTACCGGTGAGGTAGAAGAATGGCTTGATTGTGGTAATAAAGAGGCTATTTTGTTCTCCAATGCCCGCATGCTTGAGTTGTATGCTCATGAACCATTGGTCTCGCCCAAGGCATCTGTGGAGCACAGTGTTATCATTCCGCCCTGCTTTGTAGGCGAGGGGGCTGTAGTACGCCACTCCGTTATTGGGCCGTTTGTTAGCGTTGGGCATCAGTCGGTGGTAGAAAGCTCTATAGTCATCAATAGCATCATCCAGAATAAATCGCAAATTCGAAACGCGCTGTTGGAAAACTCTATGGTGGGAAATGTGAGCAAGTACCTGGGTACCAAAGACGAGCTGAACCTGGGCGATTACTCTCATTTGTCGAAGCGATAACGCAGAAGAAATCTTTGAGGAACCTCAAAGGAGGCAAGCTCATTTACCAGCTGCCCCCCGCCCCACCGCCGCCAAAGGAACCCCCGCCGAAGCCTCCGCCGCCCCAGCTTCCTCCGCTGCTCCAACCTCCACCACCGCCCCAATGGCTGCCGCGATAGCCGCGCATGGGCTGGCCAACGACAGGGCCAGTGCTAGTATACCAGGTGCCGTGTTTTATCATGAAGCGAATAAAGAAAAACAAGAGCAGCACAAGCAAGATAAACACCCACAGAGGAATGCGGATAGCGACGTCCGAGCTATCAGCCTGAAACTCACCTGCCAAAGCAGCCATGATGGCGTTGATGCCAGCATCAATGCCTTCGAAGTAGCGCCCCTCCTTGAAGCGCGGAATCATCAGGTGCCGCACAATTTGTCCGGCGGTGATATCGGGCAAAGCGCCTTCGACACCATACCCTGTGGCGATGAAGACCCCACGTTGCGGCGGCTCGGTGACGATGAGCACCACCACCCCGTTGTTCTTGCTTTTGCGGCCAATACCCCAGCGATTGCCCAACTCAAAGGCGTAACTGGAGCGATCATAATCGCCGATGTCGGGCCTAATCATGACGACAACCTCCGTGGAGGTTGTGTCGGCATAGCGACGCAGTTTAGCTTCCAGCAGCGCTTTCTCCTGCTCGTTAAGCCAACCGGAGTAGTCGTGTACAAAAATAGCAGGTTCAGGCTTGGGCGGAAACAGTTCTTGCGCCTCTAAGCGCGCGCCCATGAGCAGCCCTACCAGCAACAGCCCAGTCCAAAAGGTTAGCTTACAGGCATAGCTAACGGCCGCCATACAGGATGTCGTCAGGCAGTTCATTGTCGTTTTGATGCGGATGGGCCGGAAAGTGCTCTTGTAGCTTTTCGCCAATCTGTTCGATGACCAGGCAGATGCCCTCACAACCTTTGCCTTTTTGTAGATATTCTTGAAGGATTTTTTTTTCGGCTTCCCAAAACGACAGTCCTACGCGCTCGTGAATGCCGACGTCGCCCCAAATGGCGAAGTGGTGAGACTTCTCGGCGATGTACAAAAGCACAGCGTTGCGCTGGCGTGTGTTGAACATGCCAAAGAGCTGAAAGAGCTCCGCAGCGCGCTCCACTGGATGGTCGCGGTCGCAGAAGTCTTCTACGAAAAGGCGTATTTCGCCACTGGTGCGTTCTTCTGCACGGCGAATGGCGGCGATGATACGCGCTTCCTCTTCTGAGTTAAGAAGCATACACAGTTAAAATTTGACCTGAGGCGCCTTTTCGGCCCCGGGCGTAGACTGAAAGTAGGCCTTCTGTGAAAAGCCCAGCATGCCGGCGTAGAGGTTGGTTGGGAAGCGACGCACATAGGCATTGTACTCGCCCACTACTTCGTTGAAATTCTTGCGTTCTACGGCAATGCGGTTTTCCGTGCCTTCCAATTGTGTCTGCAGATTGATAAAATTCTCGTTCGCCTTCAGGTTAGGGTAGTTCTCGGCTACAGCCAGCAGGCGGCCCAACGCCGAGCCCAGAGCACCCTGAGCCTGCTCGTAGCGCTGGAGGTTTTCTGGCGTAAGTTCATCGGCCTGAAGGGTTACGCGAGTGGCGTTAGCACGCGCTTCAACCACGGCTTGTAGGGTGGATTTCTCAAAGTCGGCGTAGCCTTTAACCGTCTCCACCAGATTGGGAATGAGGTCGGCTCGGCGCTGATATTGATTTTCGACCTGCGACCAAGCTTTTTTGACTTGCTCGTCTTTTTGTACCAGGGCATTGTAGGTACTGCACATATTGAAGCCCAACACCAACACCAGACCAATGAATACCAGCGGAAGCCATTTGCGAAAAGTTGCCATATGTTTTGTTTTGAAAAAAAGGAACAGTAAAACAGGAGATGAAATACGGCAGCGAAGATAGAGCACAAGCATTACGCGCTTACTCAGAGTGTTGCTTTATGGTCAACACCGCCGCCAAAATGCCGGCTGCTACCGCTGCATTGAGTGACTCGGCACGGCTATGTGGCGCGCGTGGGATGGTAAGCCGGTGGGTTAGGTATTGCGCTGTTTCCGGGCGAATGCCTTCACGCTCGCTACCGATGACCAGCAGGATGCTCTTGGGCAGAGCCGCGCGTAGGGCATTTTCGCCGTCGAGTACTGCGCCAGCTATAGGTCGGCCGCTCCAGTACGGCAGCAGGTCGGCAAAGGCAATCTCGGTCACTGCCACCCGTAAAATAGCGCCCATACTAGCCTGTACAACTTTGGGGCTGAAGGCATCTGTACAGTCGGGCGAGCAGTACACGGCGGCGAAGCCAAACCAGTCGGCAATGCGCAGGATGGTCCCCAAGTTGCCTGGGTCGCGAATGCCGTCCAAATAGAAGGCTGGCCCTTCGGCGACCGGCTCCGTGCTGGGTAAGCTAGCCACGGCCAGTACGCCTGGAGGGGTGGCTAAAGAGGATATTTTTCGCAGTTCGCTTTCTGAGATGGTTTGAAAAAGCGCTCCGGCGCGCTCTACCAGCGAGGCGTTCTCCGATGCCCAGGCAACCGTGCCGTAAACGCTTTGCGCCTGAATGCGCTGTTGGTCGAGCAGCTCACTGACCAGCTTTGCCCCCTCGAGCACAAACATTCGATACTTTTGCCGGTACTTCTTTACTTGCAATGCGGTCAGGGCCTTCAGTTGTTGAGCAGAAAGCATGGTCCTTCTTAGATGCGCTTCCAAGTGCCTTTATTTTATTTTTCCAATACTTTGGCGGCAAGTTTACATGCAAACGGGTGAGCGATATTTACGCAGGCGCATTTTCTCGCTGTTTTTTTGGGGGATAAAATCTGGCCTGCTTGCAGGATTGCTATCAGGGTGCGGCATAGGTAGCTATTTGTCTAAAGAAAAATCGCCGCCCTTGTTGCGCAACAACAAATTGGAGTTCAAAAGTCCGGAGCCTATGCCTTTGGATACTCGACTGGCCTTACAGTCGGAATTGAGCAGTTTTTATCGCCAAAAACCACCATCCAAGCCGCTTTTCCCTATGTGGTGGTATTTCCGCTATCGCGATAAAACGTCGGCCTTTGCCCGTTTTGTGATGAAGCGCTTTGCTGAGCCGCCGGTGTTTTTGGATGAGGCACTGACGGAGCGCACCAAAAATAATTTTCAGAATTACATGCGCCAGCGCGGCTACTTAGAGGCGCAGTGCCATTACGAAGTGCGCATCAAAGAGCGCGTGCGCTGCAAGCGCAGCGCCTCACCGCGTCGTTGGCAGGAGGCAGCGGTTTATTATACGATTGACTTAGGCCGATTATACCGCATAGAATCGGTGCGCTTCACTAGCCCAAACCCCCAGGTGGACAGCATTTTGCATCGCATTGCGGGTGGCTCCCGGCTCAGACCCAACGGCGCATTGGACAGAAGCGCTTTTGATTCCGAGAAGAACCGCATCACGTATGAAATGCGGAATCGCGGCTACGCTTTCTTTCAGCCGGCTAATGTCGAGTTCCTGGGCGATAGCGCCAACACCCGGACACGGGTAACCGTCGAGGTAGATCTGCCCGAGGATTCTGTCGTTCAGCGAATATATCGAGTGGGCCAGGTAGAGGTTTTTCTGGACTTTGTGCCTGACCTGGTAGGCACTCGACAAGACACCACCTTGGAGGGGGTCTATTTCTCCACCTCATCCACGGCATTTGCCGTGCAGCCCAAGCGTTTACTTAGCATCATCGCCTTCCGTCCGGACTCGCTGTATCGCCAGCAAGACTTCGATCTGACAGCGCGCAACTTGAACGCGCTGGGCGTCTTTCAATTTGTTACCATCCGACCTCAGGCCGACTCTCTTGTGCCGGGGCGTATCAATATAACCATTGCCCTATCGCTCAGCAAGGCCTTTAGCACAGGCTTCGGAGTAGAGCTGAATTCCTCGACTAATTCAAGCTCGCAGGTGAGTGGGCAACTCTTAGGGCTCTGGATGCGCCGTCTGGCTTCTTCTCGGCTAACCACCGCAACCTGCTGCGCGGAGCCGAAAACTTCCGCTCTGATCTGTCGGCCAGTGTAGAGCTGAATCTCCTGGGAGCCAACGCTCCACGTTCCAATCTCTTTTTCTCGCAAGAGTTCAAGTTTCAAAATGAGCTGCTTTTTCCGCGTTATTTTGATTACTTGGGCATGTGGCGCCGCATGAATCGCATGGGCATCGTTCCTAACCCATTTATGCCAGCCTCAAACGCGATGGGCGCGTGCGCATGAATCTCAACTACAACTATCTGCGATTAACTGATTTTTATTCTTACAATCTCATCAACGCCGCCTGGGGCTATGCCGTGCGCACCAGCAGCGGGCACCAATATATTTTTGATAATGTAGGCATCGATGTGCTCAGACCCAAAACGGAAGCTCAGTTCGACTCTACTTTTGGACGCAATGAGTTCCTACGGCGCAGCTTTGGTGACCAGTTATTCACAGGCTTTTTACTGCGCTCCTTTACTTACCAATACCTCAGCCGCACCAATGTCTTTGGCGAGCGATGGTTTTTTCGTTTGAATACCGAATTATCTGGCTTAGAGGAGCACTTGCTGAATCGCCTATGGGCTATCCCCTTCGGTAGCGAAATATGGACCATAGCTGGGTTGGACTTCGCCAAGTATATGCGCCTGGACATCAACGGCAGCTACACGCGTGAGTTCACTAAAGATGTAGTAGGAGTGCTGCGGTTGGGCGGTGGAGTGGCGTTGCCCTTTGGCAACACCACGGATGTGCCCTTTGTCAAACAGTTCTTTGTGGGTGGCCCAGCAGGGCTTCGCGCCTGGCGCATCCGCGAGATCGGCCCGGGTGGCTACGTAGTCATAGATGAAGCAACAGGAAAAGCCAAAACCCTCGGGCCTCCTTTTTACCAGGCCGCAGATTTTCGGTTTGAGTTCAATGCTGAGCTCCGCTTTCCGCTCTTTTGGTGGCTCAAGGGAGCTGTTTTCGTAGACGCTGGCAACATCTGGACCCTCAAGCCCGACC
>JBEQAD010000011.1:0-24026 GCA_041640515.1 Saprospiraceae bacterium
GCAAGGGCACCAGCAGGTAATCCGCGGCGGCAAGGGCGTTGAGCGTGAGCACCCCGAGCGAGGGCGGGCAATCCACCAGAATGAGGTCGCGCGCAGCGTCGAGGCTGACGTTGGGCTGCACGACGCCCAATTTGTCAATGCGCTGTTTGAGGCGCTTGTAGGTTTCATCTACCGTGGTGTTGGCCAGTTGGCGAATGACGCGCAATACTTCAGCATCAGGCGACTCGAACGTAATCTGCCCGCGCAGCGTCTCGTTTCGGGCAAAGATGGAGGCCAACGACTTGCCGTCGGCCACTTCTTTCCACGCTTCCGCAAACAGAGAGATAAAGTCTCTTTGCTGCGTCTTTTGCAGGGTTGCTGCTTTTTCCAGCGCCGCCAGAAAAGCCGGGTCAGAGCTGTTGCCCGACAGGTTTTTCATAAAATCTCTCAAATCCACCTGCAGCAGCACGCTCATGCCGCCCTTCAGGTCCAGACCCATAGCGAGCTGGCTTTTTTTCAGGTCAGCATAAGTGAATTTTTTAATAAGCGGTATGGAAAATACCGTTTCGCTGGACAGCGAGTCCAAATAGGCGCTGTAGTACGTCCGCCAGGATACCGCAGGATTTTGTGCGTGGCGCTCGTCTGCATAGCGAGCCGCCGCGCTCTCGATATTGGAGGTAGGAATGATGAGCAGGTACTGATACAGGCAAACAACCGTCAGCGCAATCAGGAAAAAGCGTACAACACCTTTGATCTGCATACTGTATAGTTCAAGTGAAAAGACAATCAGTTGAAAAAAGCGCGCAAATATAGGCAGAGCGGGTGATGTGCGCGAAAAATGAAAAAGGCGCCTTCTCTCTGGCGCGCAGAGAGAGTGCGTTGAGATGGTTTAGGCTTTAAACGGTGTGTTTATGCCTGCTCAGCAGTTGACGCCTGCGACTTGGCCGCGCTGCGTTTCTTGAAGTACTTAGGCGACACCACCAGTAACCCGAAGGACTCGCAACCGTCTTTGGTAGTCTTGGCGTGGTGCGCTCCGTGTGCCCGCAGAATGGCCCGTGAATAGAAGCCATCCAGTTGGCGGAACCACTTGAAGCGCTGGTGAATATACACGTCGTGGATAAGAAAATAGGTTAAGCCGTACAGCGAAATGCCCACCCCAATGAACAGCACCCAGGTGTGCTCCGTCAATCCACCGATGAGGTAGCAAATCATGCTCGGAATGGCGAAAACCAAAAAGAAGCGGTCGTTCTTTTCAAAAAAGCCATGTTTTTCGTGGCGCGGTTTGTGGTGGTCTTCATGCCAGCTCCACAGAGGTCCGTGCATCAAGTATTTATGGGTAAACCACGCCATAAATTCCATGCCTATGTAAGCGGCTATGGTAACAAGGAAGTATAACAGCCAGTGTGCCATAATTTTTTGCCGTATTGATAAAATACACTTGGACAGCAAAACAGCTGCACGTCGGCAAAGTTCGCAAAAGGCAGAAGAACTGCTGCAGGCGTTCTCTTCCTTCTTTTACCTATGCCGGTGGGTAGATGAGCGGGGCGGTTTATAACACCTCGACCCAACGGCCGGAGGTGGCGGCGCGAATCCGACTGTCGTACATGGCTTCGCAGCTGGTGGGTGGCAGGTAGTAGCGCCCTGCATAGGCGGCGTTGAGCTGGATGCGGTACGTGCGCGTTTCAGCGTCGGTGTTGCCGGGCAGGTCGAAGTAGGTATATACGCGGTCGTCGCGCACATCCTGGTAGGTGGACGGGCTGACGCCACCCAGCTGCAGGTTAGTCATGCGTGCGTTTTGTATTTCCCAGCCGGAAGGAAAAATCTGCGACAATGCCAGCTCTGTAAAGGGAAATTTGAGGTCAGACTGCCGGCGCACGGTCACCTCGGCGATGAAGTCGGAGCCTCTGGCCAAGCGCGAGACATCCACAGGGTTGCCTTTGGTATCCAAATAGCGGATGTCCAGGGCAATGTTTTGGGTACTTTCCTCGCCAGGGTCTTGGTCTGGAGCCAATTGCCCGTTAACAATGACGCGGACATAAAGGCGCTTTTTGCCGGTGTTTTTGATGCTAATGCGCTGCGCTGCAGAGGCTTTGCTCGTAAGGTCCACCACGGAAATAGGTTTGCTGGCGTCACCTTTTTGGGAGCTGCCTCCGGCAAGCCGATAGGTGTACTGGGGGCCATCGGTGCCTCGTCGGTTAGCGTATTTGGCCAGTGCGCGCAGTGCAACGGCGAGGCTTTGGGTATTCCATTCCCAGTTAGGTTCGCTGCCCAATTGAGTGCAGATGTTCTGGACGATTGCCTCCGCTTTTGAGTTGTCGCCAAGGGCGGTAAAAGTCTCCAGTCGGAGCGCCTGGTCGCGCAAGGAGGAACTAAAGGTGCGGCCGCTCCAGGTGTACTCCCAGTCCTCGCGCCACTTTTTGCGCGTCAAGTCGCGAGCCACTTCTGCCTTGCCTGCTTGCGCATAGGCGCTGGCCAGCAAGAGAGCTGTTGGAGTATAGAGGTCTTTTTGCTCTTTGAGCCGGTTCATGCTGCCCAGGTCAGGTTTTCCGGCTAATGCTAAGGCATAGAGGCGGTAGGCCTGGTTGATTTCGCTGTCGTAGGTCATCCACGGGCTTTGAGCGCTGGGCGATGGGGTCCAACTGCGGGCCGTTTGAGCGAGGCGGTCGAGCCACGGTTCGAGCAGGCCAGGAGGCAGGGCGTAGCCTTTAGCCTTAGCTTCCAGCAAGAAGTGGCCTGCGTACGTATTGCTCCAGCTGTTAGCGGAACCGCTGCCAGGCCAATAAGCGAAGCTGCCATCGGCCTGTTGGTAGCGGCGGATGCGCTCGATAGTGGCGGTGATGTTGCGTCTGATTTGCTCCTCTTGTTCTTTACTCAAAGGCGCAATGAGGTCTGCGTACAGTTGAGGGAAGGCGCCCGAGGTAATCTGCTCCAGACAGCCATGCGGATAGCGGAGCAAGTAGTCCAAGTGTCGGTTTAGGTTGATGGGCGGCAGGGTGCTCACTTCCAGTACGAGGCGGTTCAGGTCGGAGTATCGGCTCAAGTCCAGCGACTCGCTCCACTCGCGCCCAGGCTCAGCGGCGCCGTCCCAGACAGCTGTTTGCACGGGATTAGGGTTTCGGATGGCTATTTCGATAGCTTCGCGGGAGGTCTCGCCAGCACCGGTGGCCTCGACGATAAACTCAGCCACCCCAGTTTTGTTGCCCACCTGCACGTCGAAATAGACCACCTGGCTGCCTGGCTGGTCAAAGGTTAGGGTGTGGCTGTTCGGCCCACTGATGCGCGCCTTGCCGTGCTTTTCCACCAGGCGTACGGTAGCGCTCTTTACGCTTTTTTCCACAGCAAACACCTCAACGGGTAGGCGGACTTTTTCTCCCGGCCCTAACACCCGTGGCAGCGTGGGCAACACCATGACGGGTTTGCGAACGGCGCAGGTTTTTTCAGCAGCGCCGTAGGCGCCTTTACCATTGGAGGCGGGCGCTGAGCAAACGGCCATGACTCGCACGGAGCCTACGTAGTTTTCCAGCGTGAGCTGGTGTTTTGCTGTTTGACCCTTTTCTAAACGGAACGGGCCGAGGTGTCGGACAACCGGTTTGAAGCGGTTTATCTGGGCGGCTTGGCGGCTTTTTTGATTGATGGCGTCACCGCCGATGCTTAGGATGCGCTCTAAGCTGGCTCCGAAGGCTCCTAAGACGTAATCGTAAACGTCCCACGTCTTTACGCCCAGGGCTTCGCGCGCATAGAAGGCATCCCAGGGGTTAGGCGTAGTAAACCGCGTCAGGTCAAGCAACCCCTCGTCTACGATGGCCAAGGTATATGTGCACGCTTTTCCGGAGGTTTCGCGCAGGCTAACGGTAAACGGCTGACCAGGGCGGATAACAGCAGGCACTTGTAACTCGGGCTTAAGACGCGTAGCCGGATTTTCCACCATTACGGGCATGACGCCGTACATGCGAATGGGCAGATCATTGGCCGTCTGAGCATAAGGCTGGAAGAGGCTGATATGAGCATACACGTTAGGCACCATTTGGGCGGAGGCCTCGAAAGTCAGCACATTGTCGCCGGCCTTAGCCTCGAACCAGCGATGTTCCACCACGCGCGAGCCATTTTCAAGGGTGAGCAGGATACGCCCGTTTTCAGAGGCGGGCACGCGCAGACTGACCTTTTCGCCAACGACATATTTTTCTTTGCCTACAGAGAAAGGTAGCATAGCCACTGCGTTTCGGCTTCGTAGGTCATTGAGCTCGCTGGGGTAGCCCGTCCAGAAGTAGTCACCGCCGGCGTGGCCGCCGTCTTCGTCCAGAGCGCGCACCAGGTAGCGCCCCCACTCTGCGGGTTTAATTTTCCAGGTAGCTATGCCTCGGCTGTTGGTCACCACGACGGCTTTTTCTATGGCGCCCACATGGTCGGTGGTGTTGAATTGGGCTACATCGTAAGAGGGGTATTCATCCCACCACCAGCGCCAATCGCAGCGGTATAGTCCAACACTCACTTTGCGGTTGGGCAGTGGGTTACCGTTGGCGTCTACGCAAGCCACCTGTATTTCTCCACCATGAAGGCCAATGCTCTTGTAGCCGCCTTGGTCTTTGGGAATGCTCACTCCTACAAAACGCGGATAGGGGTAGTAGTCCATGGCGAAGTTGTCGGTGCTAAAATCACCTCCGCGTTCGAAGACACGCGTTTTGAAACGCACCACCAGACGCCCGGGCGCTTCGCCGCCAATGTTGCTTAGGCGGAGCGGCACGGTGGCGCGTCCGCTTTCGTCCAGGTAACCGTCGAAGATGGTTTCGGCGTCGCTCCAGAAGTTGCGCGTAGGGTCGTCGAAAACAAAATCCCGGAAGTTTTTGAACGTCGTTTCACCGGAGCTGAGCTGCATTTCTACGCGGGCGTTTAGCCCAGCGGCGGGAGCGCCATGGAGCCAGCTGGCATGCAGGGAGGCTGCGCCTGGCTCGTTGCCGGCAGTCAAGATTTTTTTGCCCAAGTCCAACGCTATTTTTAGGCGGTTGGGCTTTACCGTTTCGATTTTGAGGGTTTGGGTAAAGGAGGCGCCGCCCACTTCGACGCGAGCAGTCCAGTTGCCAGTAGGTGCATCGGGGCGAGTGGCGCAATGGAAGGCATATACGCCGCCTACGTGTTGGGCAGTGGCAGTGCGGTAATAAAGAGCGCCGCGGGGGTCGCGCAGCTCGAAGCCCACAGGGTGAGCAGCGGGCAGTTGCCCGGTTCTGTCTTCCAACACGAAGTTGAGGTAGAGCGAGTCACCTGGCCGCCAGACGCCGCGCTCGCCATACAGATAGCCTTTGAGGCCTTTTTGCGGCTCAATGCCGGCGACATCAAATCGGCTGAGCGAGAGGGTAGCTCCATCGGCTAAGCGGAGGTAGCCGCGCTGGTCGCCGCGGGTGGCTACTACCAAGAAGGGCGTTTCGCGCAAGTTTTCGACGATAGCGGTGCCGCTGCTGCCGGTTTGGGTTTCGGCAATGGGCTGCAGCTGGTAGTTGAGTAGCGTGATTTTGGCACCGCTTTCGGGTTGGGCTGTGGCCAGGCTGGTCACGCAGAGGAACAGCGAGCGGTCACGTCCCCACTTGGCAGAGAGGCCTAAGTCGCTGACGAAGACGTTGCGATAGGCAAAGTGCTCTTTGTGGTAGTATTCGCGGGCACAGGGATTATCGCGGTCTTCCCAGTTGTATTCCTCGCCGTCATTCCAATTTTCGGAGTAATAAATGCCGCGGTATCCGCCCCACAAGCTGACCAGTTGCCCTTGTTCGTTGGTTTTTCCAAAGCGAGCCAATTCTTCCTCTTCATCATTGGCAGAGGGAGGGCAACTGTGGGTGGTGTAGGAGCGACGAAACGACAGGCGTACTTGATAGATGGCACCAGGGTCTTTATTGATGAAATTCGCCAGATTAAGGGCATAGCGCTGCCATCCATGGCTGTCGGCTTCGGGGTTTAGGTCAGTGAGGGCCACTTTCTGTTGGTGAACGATTTTGCCCACTCGCTCCAATTCACTTTCTCCCTCTATGTCGTTTGTCTGCAAAAACTGAAGGACATTGCTCTGAAAAACCTTAAAAATTTCCAGATCAATAGCGCGCAAGCCGACGGCTTCGAAGGGCAAGATGACCTGCCCGTCGCTGTTTTTGGGAATGATAGCGCCGCGACCCACCAAGCGTACGGCGGGATGCAGTACGCCAAAGTCCAAGGGCCACTCGCTGCGGCCATCCAGTAGGGTACCTCCCGTGCTGCGCAAGCCGCGTTCCACAATAAGACGCTGCCTGCCCGTGAGCGACGAACGCGGATACACGCGCACGAAGTTGCCATTGACGGCAAAGCGCAGGTTAACCGATGGGTCGGCCATCCGGATGAGGCCATCAAGCGGTGTGTTGGTGGATATTGGGTCAGAAAAGTTGAGCAGTACGTACGGTTCGGCATCTGGAACAATGCGGGCGCTCAGTAGGGTAAACTCGCCTGTAGCAGGCACAACAACATCGGCGGCACCGTTTTTCTCGGGCAGTCCCAGGGGTTTGCCCGACCAGCGCACGCTTACTTGAGAACGTGTGGCCGAGCGCACTACTTCGTCTACGACAAAAGTGTGCAGGCGCCCATCGGCAGCGTGCGTCCAACGTATAGGCAGACGCGTAGCATCTTGGTGGGCGCTCAGGACCTGCTCAACGGCAGCAGACTCTACAGGGTCGTTGGTCCGAAGGCTGCCTACGACCTGCTGCTGGCGCGCATCCTCTCGGGCGCGCACTCCATCTATCTGCACCTCAAAGGCCAGTGGCCGTACGGCAAAGCTGAACTCAAATGTTTGGGCGGCTTCTGATACATCGCCGAAAAGCTGGCGCAGGGCTACTTTGGCTTTGTAGCGCTTACCATAAGGGAGCGGTTCTTTGGGTTGTAAACGCAGCGTGTACTCGTCCTGCCAAATGGCTTCGCCTGCAATGGACGGCGACACAGACCAGGCTTGCGCAGAGACTTTTTGGCCTACCTGCTCGCGACCTACAGCCGCCCGGGCAAAGCGCACCAGTATGGCATCGCTGCGGTGGATAGCGCCGCCCGTGTAGGCGCTGATGTAGCGCGCTACCTCTTCCAGATAGGTATCGGAAGGGACATTCTTCTTACATGCCCACAAGCTGACAACGACAAGCCCGATGAGCCAACTTTTCTTAAATACCATGGCAATCTTTTTTTGGGAGATGAAAGGGTGAGTTTCGCTTTTGTGGCATAAATGTAGGCTTTGGGTAGTGCTCTGCTTATCAAAAAAAGATTATTTTTTGTAAAACACCAATTCGAGCATGTCTACTGATAGGCAGAAAGGAACTCTCCTCCAGCCCTTACATTTGCCCCCATGTGGAGCCGCCCGTGGTACATCTACATTTCGTTCAACGAGTCGGATGTTCAAACCGCCGATGATTTTTACCGATACCTAAGCCAAGGGTTGGAAGGGCACGAGCTGGTGGTGTGGAACCCTGCACAAATGGCAGAGGAAGACTATCGGCGCGAGGCTACAGAGTTTTTGGAACGGGCTGATTTGTTTGTCGCTTGCCTATCGCTCTATTACCTGGAATCGCCTACTACCCGCTGGGAGGTGCAGAAGGCTGTTTCGGAATACCGGCGCCGCCAGGGAGCGCTCCAGGTGCTGGTCCTGCTGGTGCGCGACGCGTTCGTGCCGGCGGTGCTAAGGGGCTTCCCTGTGGCACCCGCTCCTGACGAGCCCGTAGAGGCGGGACCTATCGGTCGGGAGAGTCAGTTAAAACGCGCCGCCGCGCGTGCGCGCGATTTGTTGGAAGGCATTGCTCGCTCGGTCGAACTCTTTCCGTTGCCTCAAGGGCCGGCCTTTTCGCTGACGTTCGAAGACGTGCGCGAGCGCCTGTTGGTATGGTTGCAGTACACCGACTTGGGGCCGCTTTTCGAACTGCTCAAGCGACTTTTTCACCCCGAACGCACCCCTGACGACCTGTTCCAGCTAGAAGATGCCTTTGCCGAATGGCGCCAGCAAAGCCAGCGCAGCAAGTTGTCGTTTCAGGATTTTATCCAGCGCATGCAGGCTATTCGGCTCGACTTGGGGCATCTCATCAACCGCATCGATGAGCGCCGGTTCCGCGACCAATGGTCTAACCTCTTTGCTGAAGGCTACTACGGCTGGTCGCCGTTGCCGCCCGTGGCCGACCCTTTGGCCGGCTTGTTTTTGCCTTTTGGCGAAATCCACATGCCCGACACGCTAAACTTGCCCTCACAGGTGCGTAACGATGAGGTGTGGGAAGGCGCAGGCACCCTGACGATGCAGCAACAGCAGGAGTTTCGCCGACACTTGCTCTTAGCCCAAGACGCTTTAGGCGCCGGCCAATATGCGCGCGCCCATGCCCAGTGTGAACACGTGCGTGCGCACATTGACCCCCAGTCGGCCCAGCTGTACGAGTTGTTGCTCCTTTCTTTTTTGAAAAAAGAAGGCCCTGACCGCATCATCTACGACGCCGTCTATGGAACAGGGAACAAACTAAACCAAGTCATCGTGTACGCCGGGCGTTTCGCCGAGTATCAAAGCGCCGGGAAATGCCCTTCGGAAGCAGGCTCCTACAATTTGCGCGCCACAGCCGAAGCGCTCTCTAATGCCTTGCTCCGTCTTTACAGCACTTTTGAAAACGACTATATCCTGCACACCGGTCGCCATCGAGAGGAGGTACCTGATCATCGCGCTGCAGTGTCGAAAATCATCCAAACGGCGATGGTCATCTATCGAACGATACACCCTTACCGCGGTTTCTTGGAATTGGCGGTCAATGAAATGTGCAACGGCGGCAAGTACGATTACATCCAGCGCGTAGAAATCATCAACGACGAGTTTCGTTTTGCTTCAAAGGAGGATTTCGGCATCGAGAGTGAGATTCGCGAGGTCATCGGCATGTTGGAAGAAATTTCAAATGCCGACGACGATGAGCTGATGAACCGCCAGCTGCGCGAAAATCTGCTGTTCAATTTGCGCGCCAAGCGCATCCGCCTTCAAGCACAGGTGGCTGAAGAACAGCGTCGCTACGTACATTTTACCGACGTGCGCGAGTCTGTGCTCGAATTGGTGGACGCAGCCTTATTAGGGTACAAAATCTTCGGCGATGAGAATTACGCCGATGAAGAGTCTTTCTTGCGTTTTGCCATCGAACAGCTGCTGCCCAACCTGCTTCGCCCGTTGGCTTCTGCCACGCTGCCACAGGCTATTGGCCAGGTGAGCTGGTTTATCCTCGATGAACAGGGGTGTTTACATCCTCATCCCGAATGCCAGCGTTTCCACTTCGACGCCGTTGGAGTAGTAGAAAAAATCGTGCGCGACCATGCCGGCCGTGCCGGCTGGATGCAGGTGCATCCCAACATCCTTGAGGCGGTGCGCCAGCAGGTGGTTGCTCATGCTGATCGCCGCTATGAGGACATGCGCCGACAGTTGGAATACCGCGACTTCCGACGCCCCGACCCTATGGAGGCCCGCCAGGTCATCCTAAAATGCTTACGCGATTGGAAAAGTGCTTGGCTGGCGGCGCCAGGTCAGGCAGGGCCGTTGCTGCAGCGCATTTTACTGGAACTCCTCGGCGAGCGTGCCTTGTTGTGGATGCGCTTTTCGCCGTTTCAACTCTTGGCGCTGCCCGAGTGCACCGCCTTAGGCTATGACGCCGTTCGGGAAATGCGCACCGCTTTGAACAGCCCCGGTAGCTTGCCCGAGCAGGTGGCTTTGCGCATTCTCAACCACAACCTCTTCCGCCGCCACATTCAACCCGAATATCAGCGAATACCTCCCGGAAAAGAGGAGCACCGTTACGAAGTTACCCACCTACTGCTGGAGGCGCTGCATCAGTATCGCGACTTGCACCCTGACCCTGACCTGCTCCAATTCGTTTTTGATGAGCTCACCCTCGAACACAAGCTGCGTTGGATAGATATCCGCCCCGATGCTCAAGCGGTGCCCTGGCCTGTAGCTATGCCTTTTGGTTTCGACCCTGTTGACATCTTACGCCAGCTGGTGCGCCAAATGCCCGAGCGCTTCCCAGCCATGGAGGCCCGCCGACGTATTGCCCAGCGCCGTTTTGCCGAACAGGAACGGCGCTACTATCGCGAAATCAGCCCTATCCTACTGGAAAACAAGCGTATAGAGCGCCAAGTGGCCATAGAAGTTATACGAGCCCTCAAGGGTATCTTTCGCTTTTATCCCGACCCTACTTTTCTCCATCTGGCCTTAGAAGAGGTGGAAGGGCGCGGGCGCATCCGCTGGAACAGCTATTTTTTGGGCCTTTTCCCTTTGTGGACTAATCACTACGAAAATCGCTTCTTTGATTTTGATTACTTAGTTGAGCGCAGCGAAATGCGCGGTTATCTCGTCACCGCTGAGCAGTGGATGGCTCACGTCGAGGCGCAAGCTAGCCGCCAGGCGGTCTAAAAAAGGGTGGCAGCCCTTCTTCGGGAAAGAACTGCCACCGTATATTCAAAAAATTTGGGCACTCAGTCAAAATGGCAATGCTCCACCAGCGCCTCATAGTCGGGGCGGTCCCAGGCGTGTTCGTGGACATAGGAATGTCGGACTTCTCCTTTGTACAGCAGAAAGACACCTGGCATTTGGAAGCCATCGCCTAGTTCGTCGCTTTGGAACGATACTCCGTGGCCTTCAATAACAGCGGCCTGAAAGCCGCGGATCCAGTTCATCAGGCCAAACAGCTGCGCAGGTTTACCGCGCCCTAAGCCAAAGGCAGCGTAATACCGCTTGTCTGGGTCGGAGATGTGCTCCACGGGCATGAGCCGGTATTTTTGAAAGAACCGCTCGGCCGTTTGTCGAGAGGGCGACATGTGCACGAAAACAACCCGCACTCCTCTTTTTTCCAGGTTTTTGCGCACTTTGGAAATGTCAGAAATGGCTTCGCGGCAAAACGAACAACCAAAGTGTCGCAGGAAGATGAGAAGCACAGGCGCCTCGTCAGCCATCTCTGCCAAGGTTTTGCCCGAACAGACACCTACCATTTCTCGCCATACTTCTGGAGAGGATAGAGTAGTGCCGGAGGAAAGGTCGCTCGTCATAGGTTTCTGATTTACAGAATATTCATCTTGTCTAAAACGTGGACTACTTCGCGCACAGCAGCGGCGGATTGGTGCAGCAGGGCTTTTTCATCTGCCGTCAGTTGCAGTTCGATAATCTGCTCCACGCCTCGGCGGCCCAATTTAACGGGCGCACCAACGAAGAGGTTGTCAATGCCATATTGTCCGGTCAAACGTACGCAGCAGGGGTAAATGCGGTTTTCGTTTTTAAGAATAGAAACAGCCATTTGGGCTGCAGCAGCACCTGGGGCATACCAGGCTGAAGTGCCCATGAGATTGACCAGTTCGCCACCTCCAAATTTGGTGCGCTCGATAATGGCATTGAGCCGATCGGGGGCCACCAGTTCGGTGATAGGGATACCGCTCACGGTGGTGTATCGGGGCAGGGGTACCATAGTGTCGCCGTGGCCACCCATAAGCATAGCTGAAATATCCTTGGGCGAGCAGCCAATTTCTTCAGCCAGGAAAGCGCGGTATCGGGCGGTGTCGAGTACGCCGGCCATCCCCAGCACGCGGCGATCGCTGAGGCCGGAAGCTTTCCAGCAGGCGTAGGTCATTACGTCTAAGGGATTGGACACGACGATGATAATAGGGTCGGCGGAGTACTTGAGGACTTCGCGGGTGACGGAGATGACGATGTTGGCGTTGGTGCTGATCAGGTCGTCGCGGCTCATGCCGGGCTTGCGCGGGATGCCTGCGGTAATGATGACGATGTCTGAGCCAGCGGTCAACGGGTAGGCATCGTTACCGCCACCCACCACGCGGGTGGAGTAGCCGTCAATCGGGGCCTGTTGCCAGGTATCCAGGGCTTTGCCTTTGGCGGCGCCTTCCTGGATGTCGATGAGGACAATTTCGTTACAGATGTCTTCGTGCGCCAGCACATTAGCGCAGGTAGCTCCTACGTTGCCAGCGCCAATTACAGTTACTTTGCTCATGTGTTAAACTATAGAGGAAGTTGCTTTTTGTAGCAAAGGTATAGCACCGTGAATAAAGTTCGCCTTTGGGTTGAGTTGGCCTCACTCCGGCAGGTTAGCACTTAGTCGCAGGCGCGCAAAACCAGAGAAGTTGCCGTAGCCGCCCTGCACATTGTTGAACAGTGCGTTCGGGTCGCTAAGCGGTGACCCTTGAGTGGCTAAGGAAAGGTGGTAACGGTAGTACGCTTCCGACAGGGTGCGCCATTCCAGTAACAAGCGCACAGGGCGCTCTTCGGCGGGTCGGTAGGGAATGACGACTTCGATGTCCAGCGTTTTCCGGGCGTCGTTCCAGTAGTTTTCGTTAAGCATGTAGATGCCCTCCGGGGTGCCATAAGTTAAGGCCAGTGTTCGGCCATTGGCGAGGAAGCCGCTCATGCGAAACTCGCTGGTGTTGGCAGGGGGCGATTCGTTTTTTCGCAGCTCGTGCTGAAGGCCAAAGGCAAAGTAGCGGTTCGCTGTCGGCAAGTCGTCCACGCGGATGCTGATGGGCACGCGCATCACGTGCAAGCCGGAGGTGTCTTCGAGGATACGGATGCTGTCCGTTTTCACTTTCATGGACACTCTGGAAACTCCGACAGGGATAGTGTCAGAAGCCTGCACCGTCTCGAAGCCGGGGAAGCGCGCGGTGATGGTATAGCGCACTCCTGTGCGCAGGGCATCGCGGCTGTGCCAAAAAAGCCGCCCGTCGGGCACTGGCTTCAGCTCCAGGCGGTTTAGAAATATGCCGTTGGCAGCTAGGGTAACGTCGCCGTCACTCAACGTTGGCGGCAGAGTGGTGGCGTTGAGTGGCTGGCTAAGCGACAGGTACACCCGCAGAGGCTCCTCCGAAGTGAAATGACCAACGACCACAACCTTGGGTTTTTCCTCGGGCAAGTCCACTTCTACTACACGCACGCAGGCCATCAAGCTGAGGGCAGCGATAGTGCTCCAGAGCAAGCGTTTTTTCATCCTATCGACAATAAAACACGGTAGGCTACTGAGTGTGCTGCCGGAAGGGCCTCTTCTTTCGTTCATTTTACAATGGCGTGTGTGGCAACGCATCGAAATAGCAAATAGAGCACCGGGCATGAGTTAGGCTTAAAAGCGAAAGGTGTATCGAAGTTCAGGCAAGAAGGGCAGCAAGATATATTGGGTTGCCGTCAGTCGGCCTGTTTCGGGAGAAGCTGAGCCATCCAGGTACATGAAAAAAGGATTGGCGCGGTTGTAGGCGTTGTAGGCACCGACGAGGATTTCGTGCTGGAATTTTCGCCCTTCAAAGCGGAGGTGGCAGGAGACGTCCAGGCGATGATAACTGGGCAAGCGAAAGCTATTGATGCTGCCGTAAACAAACACTTCGCGCGGAGAAGCCGTCTCCTCATGAGTTTGGTGTCGAAATTTCACCCCAGCCAGGGTGATGGGGTTGCCGCTTGCGTATACCCACAGGGCGCTGATGTCAAGCCAGGACGTTAGGCGTTGCCGCACGCTAAAGTTAAACACATGGGGGCGGTCGAAGCGAAAAGGAAAAGCGAGGCCGCCGTTTAGGTCAGGGAACTGGCGCATACTTTGCGAAAGCGTATAGGAAAGTGAAAGGTTAGTGTGGCTCAGATTGCCTTCGACAGTCAGTTCCAGCCCTTTGGCCCAGCCGGTGCCGGCAATGATGCGGTCTTCCCAACCGCTGGCGTCTTCTGCGCCTGCGTTTAGCAGGGCAGTAGTAGAAGACACAAAAGCAAGCACGCGCGACAGATACTTGTGGTAACCCTCTATGCGAAGAGTCCAGCCCGTTGGGGCCCATCCTATGCCGGCAGAAACTTGCCAGGCCTCTTCAGGCAAGGCGCGCGGCGTGGTAGGCACCCACAACTCAAAGGGAAAGTTGAGGTTAAAGGTGCCAACTTGGTGCAAAAATTGGCCCATCCGGTGGTAGCCCGCCCATGCTTGTCCGTACGCAAGCACCCGCTGCGACAAGCGCAAGCGCGGCTGCAGTAGCCGGAAAGTGCGGTTTCGTATTTCAAAAGAGCTGATATGCAGCCCTGCTTCCAGACGGCCACCTTTCCACATTGCCCAGGCCGCGTCGGCGTAAAGGCTAAACTCGTCGGCCGGCACCCGCTCCCGGTTGAATAGGGCTTTAGTCAGCGAGTCGGCCAATAGGGGCGATTGACCGGGCAGCAAGAAGTTGACGCTTAAGGCGCCCGGTTTGAAAGTGTGGAAAGCATAGGTGCCGCCAGCGTGTATTTCCAGCTCATTGAATGGTCTGAATTCCCAGTCCGTCTGTGCCGATACGTCTTCTATCAGCGTCTGGTAGCGCTGGGCATAGTTGGCCACCAGTTTGCGTTTTCCGGAGGTGAAGCTGAATAGTTCCGAGAGAAGGTCTTGCTGGCTCTGGTAATAAAAACGGCTGTAGCGCAAGATGTTCTTGACGAAAATACCCGATTTGAAGGTCCGATTCCAACGCAAGGCGGCGATATTGTTGCCCCATTCAGCGCCCAGGGCGTATTGGTCGTTGAGTAAGCCCGCTGAAGAAGAAAAGGTCTGGTTGAGCTGATTTTTGAATAGATCGCCGCCCCAGTACAGGCTAAGATGCAGGTGGTCGCGCTCCGATGGCTTGAAGTTGACCTTCATGGTCACGTCGTAGAAGCGATAATGTACGTTATCGCCTGAAAGAAAAAAAGCGCCTTGGTACCGATTGTTGAGCAAGTTGAGCCAGGGGTTTAAATAAGTACGGCGCGCGGAAATAAGAAATGAGTTCTTTCCCTTTTCGCCTTCGGCTTGTCGCTCCGTGCTTTGGGCTAACTTTCTAAAAAGCGGTCCTTCCACCATGACGCTACCGGCAAAAAGCCCTGCCGATGCCTCCCCCCCAAAAGCGTAAGGGTTGCCATCGCGCAGGCGTATGTCAAGCACCGACGCAGCGCGCCCGCCATAGCGCGCGGGGAAATCACCCTTCCATAGCTGAGCGCGGTTGATAGAAGCCGACGGAAAGATGGATAGCAGCCCTAAGGCATGGCTGGGGTTATACACCGGTACGTCGTCCAGCAGAAACAGATTCTGGTCGGCATTGCCCCCGCGCACATGTAAGCCACCTAAGCCGTCGACGCCCGTTAGCACGCCTGGTTGCAAGGCGGCGTAGCGCATAGGATCAGCCTCGCTGCCCAGCATAGGCGTGCGGCGCATTTCGTTTGTGCTGAAACGCACACCGCTGCTCAAATACCCTGTTGAGCTAGCGGCTGCGGCTGCTATGTCCTGAACGATTACCTCAGGCAAGGTGGCATCAGGCTCCAGCCGAAACACCACAGACAGGTCCCCTTGTACTTCCGCCGTCAGGCTCTGAGGACGATAGCCCACATAATAGGCCATCAGGCGGTGCCGCCCTTCGTACAGCCTCAAGCTGAAAAAGCCGTACTCATTGGTTACAGTACTTTCGCTGCTGCCAGTGCTAACCCTGACTGTAGCTCCGATGAGCCATTCGCCCGTCTCAGCATTCAGGACGCGCCCGCTAAGGGTGTACTGACGCAGGGCTCGAATGATGACCTGATTTTCTGCCCATTCTACTCGTACACGGGCGCAAGAAGTTAATCGCTCCAATACCTGCTTGAGCGGCTCCTCTTTAAAGTTGACCGTTACGCGTGGACATTCGGCAAAGAAATTCGGGTGGTAACTGAGGTTGATGTCGTAACGAACGGCAATATCTTGGATAATGCTCCTCACATCACATTGCTGACATTGGGCACTTACCAGCCGTTGCTGCAGAGCCGTTTGCCCATACGTGGCAGCAGGCGTAAACGACATCCAACCTATTGCCCAATACGATAGAATACGTAGGAACATGGAAAGGGATTAATGGGCGCTAAAATTAAGACAGCACCGCCTTACGGAGGGCTAAACTTCGATGCGGAGTTTCAACCTATGACAACAGGTGGAAAAAGCCAGTTGCCCCGGCAGGGGCCTATGGGTTGCGTTTTCGGTGCACTCATTCGCTTAGGAATGCCTGAAACCACCGCCCCGAGTCCTTAAGGACGCGCTTTTGTGTGGCGAAATCCACATATACCAACCCAAAGCGCGGGCGGTATCCCTCTGCCCATTCGAAGTTGTCCATGAGCGTCCAAACGAAGTAGCCCGTCACTGGCACGCCCGCCTGTTTGGCGCGGAGTACCTGGCTGAGGTATTGCTCGAAGAAGCGCACGCGCCGCACGTCGCGCACGGCATCGCCGCTCAGTTCGTCGGGGAAAGCCGCGCCGTTTTCCGTGACAACAATCTGCCGCACCCCTGGGTAGGCCCCAAACTGCCGTAAAATGCGGTAGATACCTTCGGGATACACCTCCCAGCCCATTTCGGTGATGTTCTCCGGGGCAATGCCCCGCTGCGCGGGCGGCACTTCTTTGGCCCAAAGGTAGGGAGGGAAGAGCGCTTTTTTCGCTACTGTTCGAAAATAGTTCTGCAGGCCAATAAAATCAAAGTCGAAGCGCAGTTTTTCCTCATCACCTGGGCGCAGGTATTTTTCCACTCGTTCCAATGCCTTAAAGCCCCTGGGGTAGCCCATACCGAGAGCAGGTTCCACAAATAGGCGGTTAAAGAGAATATCGAAGCGTTGAGCAGCCCTGAGATCGCTCTTGCGCGCTGAGACAGGGTCTACAGGGGTACAGGAAAACGTGGTGCCGACGTGGGCCTGCCGAGCGTTTTGCCGCGCTATGCGCCCGCCTTCGGCCTGGCACAAGGTGGCATGGTGGACAGCCGGCAAGAAATTTTTCAGCCCTTTGCGCCCGGGAGCATGCATGCCAGCAAAATAGCCCGCTGCCGTAAACACGAGCGGCTCGTTGAGCACCATCCAATGCCGCACGCGGTCGCCATATGCTCGAGTGCAAGTGTCAGTATAGTCTGAAAACCAACCTACTATGTCGCGGTTGGTCCAGCCGCCGCGGTCTTCCAATGCTTGGGGCAGGTCCCAGTGGTAGAGCGTTATCCACGGAGTAATGCCCAGCGATAGGCAATGGTCAATGAGGCGGTGATAGAAATCTAAGCCCTTGACGTTGGGCTGCCCCGAGCCCTGAGGGAAAAGACGTGACCAGGCAATAGAAAAGCGAAAGGCGTCAAAGTGCATCTCGTGCACCAAGCGAAGGTCTTCAGGGTAGCGGTGGTAAAAATCGCACGCTACATCGCCATTTTCACCGGTTTTCACTTTCCCCTTGCGGTGACTAAATGTGTCCCAAATAGAAGGCCCACGCCCGTCCTGGTGCACGGCACCTTCTACTTGGTAGGCGGCCGTGGCTACGCCCCAGGTGAAGTCGGCGCCAAAGTCAGCCCGCCGCAGCGCAGAGGGGGAGCGGTTCCAGGCGTACAAGGGCGGCGAAGGCGCCAACGACGCCAGTACACCGGTTCCTAACAGACGGAGAAAGGTTTTTCTGTCCATAGTAAAGCGAAGATAAAAAACAAATGCTGCTTAAGCACTCAACTGTTTGGCCACAAGGGCGTTGTTTGTTACTAAATCGATAAAAGACGTCTCTTATGTTCCAAATCCCTTCTACTCCACTCTTCTTGGTAACGGCCTTCGTGCTAGGCTTTGGTGGCTGCTTTGGCGCAGGCAGAGTAGTCTCTCGCCCTGAGGGACGAGAATCCCAGAACGCCTCGCCGGCTGGGGCAACCTCTTTTTATCAGTTTACTGTCAACTCACTCGACGGCCAGCCTGTGTCTATGGAGCGCTTTCGTGGTAAGAAAATCATCGTGCTCAATGTGGCTTCAAAATGCGGCTACACGCCGCAGTATGCGGATTGGGAGAAATTCTACCGCCAGTATCAAGACCGCATAGTTGTACTTGGATTTCCCTGTAATGACTTCATGGGGCAAGAGCCCGGCTCTGCTGCAGAAATTGCCGAGTTCTGTCAGAAAAACTACGGTGTTACCTTTCCCATGTTTGAGAAAGTGCATGTTAAAGGCGATGCTAAGGCACCCATTTATCGTTGGCTGACCGATCCAAAGGAAAATGGCTGGAACAGCCAGGAGCCGACGTGGAACTTCTGTAAGTATCTCTTGAACGAAAAGGGTGAGCTGACCCACTTTTTCGGCCCCTCTGTAAAGCCCGATAACTCGGAATTGATGAGCGCGCTGGGTTTGTGAACTGAAACCTGAGAAGAGTGATGCTACATGGGTTTTCTCCAGCCGCGGAGAGAGCAGCGCTTGAAGACCTTCAGCTCACACAGCCATTGCCGTTCCCTTGCATGACTTCGCTTTTTATCCCATTCCTTTGTGGGCAAATAACGCAGCTGCCACAGGCTACTGGAGGGTATGAATGTCTATCTGTTACTTATTGGCGATGAAATCTTGCTCGGCCAGGTGGTCGATACCAATTCGGCCTGGATGGGCCAGCAATTAGCCCTCCACGGCTACCGCGTAGTTGGGAAAACCGCTGTGCCCGATGTTCGTGCTGATATCTTGGCCGCGTTAGATCTCGCTGCGCAACGCGCCGACGTTATTATTACCACGGGTGGGCTAGGCCCTACTAAGGACGACATCACGCGCAGCGCTCTGGCACACTATTTCGATAGCCCTCTGGTCTTCCATCAGGACACTTACGACCGCATAGCGGCCTATTTTGCGCGCATTGGCAAACCGCTACCGGAGAGCGCCCGGATGCAGGCCACCATCCCTCAAAAAGCGGTACTTCTAACCAATAAAGTGGGTAGCGCCCCTGGCATGTGGTTCGAGCGCGCAGGTAAAGTGTTTATTTCGCTGCCCGGTGTGCCCTTTGAAATGCAGTATCTGCTCACTGAGGAGGTACTGCCACGTTTGCGCCAGCATTTCCCGGGGCGCCCGCTAGCACACCGCACGCTGCGCACGGCTGGCGAAGGCGAGAGCACTATTGCAAAACGGTTAGAAGCCTTCGAAGAGGCCCTGCCTGAACACATTCGGCTGGCCTACTTGCCCTCGCTGGGACAAGTGCGCTTGCGCCTGACCGGCATCTGGCCGCATGCTGACCTACCTCCCAATGCTGAGGAGCACCTGCGCACCGAAGTGGACTCTTATGCCGACCAACTGCGTGCGCTCCTACCCGATCTTGTCTTTGGCACCGATGAGGATACCCTCGAACAAGTGGTAGGCCGGTTGCTGTTGGACCGCGGGCAAATATTTGGCTGCGCCGAAAGTTGTACCGGCGGCTATGTGGCACACCTGATCACCTCAGTACCAGGCAGCTCTCGCTACTTTGCCGGTGGAGTCGTCTCTTATTCTAACGAATTGAAACAGCGCCTGCTCGGCGTGCGTGCCGAAACGCTGGCGCATACTGGAGCCGTTAGCGAACAAACAGTACGCGAAATGGCTACGGGTGCGCTCGATGTCTTGGGCGTAGATGTTGCCCTCTCCGTGTCAGGCATCGCTGGTCCTGAAGGAGGCACGCCCGACAAACCTGTGGGCACTGTCTGGATGGCGGTAGCCGATCGGTCTCGGGTGGTGACTCAAAAACACCTCTTCGCCCGCGACCGCGCTAAGAACATCCAACTGGCCGCTATTTTTGGACTCAACATGGTCCGCAAATTCCTCCTAAATGCCCTATAGGGCCACCCCCTTGCATCATGCAACCTATCGTTCGCCTAATTAACGCCGACATCTGCCAACAAGACGGCCGCGTGGTGTTGGAAAACATTAGCTTGACCATTGGACAAGGCGAGTTTACTTACCTCATCGGCAAAACCGGTAGCGGAAAGACTTCCCTGCTTAAAACCCTCTACGCTGCCTTGCCTCTCATCAAAGGAAAGGGGGAAGTGGCCGGATTTGACCTGCGCACCATCTCCCGGCATAATGTACACTTGCTGCGCCGTCAATTAGGAATTGTTTTTCAGGATTTTAACTTGCTCACCGACCGTAATGTAGAGGAGAATCTCTTCTTTGTGCTGCGCGCTACGGGCTGGAAAGACCCTGTTGAAATGAATCAGCGCATCCAGGAGGTACTTGATGGCGTACAGCTAACCCAAAAGCGCCACGCCATGCCTTTTGAATTGTCGGGGGGTGAGCAACAGCGCATCGTGCTGGCGCGCGCCTTGCTCAATCGGCCTGCCTTGCTCATTGCTGATGAGCCAACGGGTAATCTGGATCCGGAGACTAGCGACGATGTCTTGTTGCTCATGCGTAACCTCGCTAAAACCTATAACACCGCCGTCTTGTGTGCCACCCATGATTACCGTATCCTGCAAAATTTCCCTGCGCGCATCGTTCGCATCCGCAACGGCAAGCTTATCGAAGACGATGGCTCTGCCGCGCAATAGCGGTAGAGAAGCAGACAGGACGTTAGGTAATTTTTCAAGAATAGGTTTGACCGCGTTCACTTTCTATGAATCAGACAAGGGCGAGGCCAATGTCGGGGCCTCTCAGCCCGGGAGGTTTTGCTGGTAGAAAGTCACGCGCTGTTCTCTTTGGGTGGGCTCTTCTCAAGAGGCAAGCTAAATGTACAAAAGACGAGCAAAAACACACCGTTGATCGTTTATAAGAACAATGAGGAATAAATCTGCGCTAAGCCCGGCGATGGTCGGGCATTTTTTTACTCGAAAACAGTGGACTCGTTGGTGTCAGTGGTTGGCTCTTGGGGTTGCTAGCGCATTAGTCTTCTTTGCTTGCCAGCCCAAACACTCATCGAGCAACAACGCTCAGCAGGCAGTGGTGGTGCCGGATACGGTATCGGAACCACCGAGGCCATTGTATACCTATGTGCTGAGCCGAGAAGTTACCATTCGCGACTACTTTGCCACCCTCGACCGCCTGGTGCCCTGGTTAGACAGCTTCGCGCCGTATCCACTCACCGAACATCTGCTCGTGCACGCTAACCCGTGGATCATAGATACGTTGGCGGCCACCGACTACTACCGCCGCATGCACGAACGCGGTGAGTTTGTCTTCGACCAGAAGCAACTCCTTGTATTGCGCCCCGGCGATGCCCTGCAATTGCCCGACACAGCTACTGCTCGACGGCTTCAGGAGCGCATAGATAACCTGTGGCTGGACCTGAACATTCCGGAGTTTCGGCTGCGCGTCGTCTGCGGTAGCGACACGCTCTTTAGTGTGCCAGTGCGAGTGGGGCAAAATAAGCGGCGCTTTCAACAGGTAACAGGTCGCGTAGAGGATCTGCGCACGCGCACAGGAAAGGGCAGAATCATTCGCATCAATCGCACGCCTACGTTTTTTGTAGATCCGCATACAGGCCGGCGCTTACACACGACGCGCCGAGACGATGGTCGCCGCACCGGAATGCCGCTCATCCCATGGATAGAAACGGAGATTAACGGTGTGCGCAACGGCCAAATGCTTCACCCTACGACCAACCCCGCCTCGCTGGGCAAAGCCAGCTCTAATGGCTGTATTGGCTACAGCGAAGCCGACGCCTGGCGCGTGTACTACCACGCTCCTCTCGGCACGCCCATCGTCATTCGGTACGACCTAGATGTTCCGCTGCCCAACGGCGATACGCTCCATTTGCCCGATATTTACGGCCAGCGCCAGCGCCAATACCAGCGATGAGCAGGCCTACGGTTTGTGCTGCTGCGCTTTTTTCACCTTCATTCCCAACTTCCTATCATGATCCGTCTCCTCATCAAAATTGGCCTCCTGCTCGTTGTGGGTATCCTCGTCTACAACCGTTTCTTTGGCACTGATGCTGAAAAAGAGCAAGCCAAAGAGATTTTTCGGAAAACGGGCGACCTCGTGGGCGACACCTGGTCGCTCTTGCGCTCTGAAAAAGAAAAGCTCGAGGCAGGCAAATACGACCGCGCGCTGGAGCAGTTAGGGCGAGTATACCAGTCGCTGCGACAAGGTGCTAAATATCTGGACCAGGGTGTTTTACAGCGTCTGAGCGAGCTGGAGAGCCGCAAGGCCGAGTTGAAGCAACAACTCGACGCGCTGGAGTCGGCTGAGCAGGCGCTGCGAGAAAAGGCGCAGCAGCCCAAGAAGAGGGGAGCCACCGACATAACGTCTGCCCAGCGGGCTGAATTGGCGCGCGAACGCCAGCGCCTCCAGCGTGAGTTAGAGCAGCTTCTGCGCGACTCCGATACGTTGGTCAAACAAGCCCAAAAACAATAGGCTTCCCCTTAGCCTGTGGCCTGGGCGGTGGATGTGTAGCTCAGCTCACGCAAGGCTAGCCAGGCCATGAGGGCCATGCCTGTCTCTAAGGCTGCCTCGTCAATGTCGAAGCGGTTGGAGTGCACAGGTGCAGTGATGCCGCGCGCCGCATTACCTGTGCCCAAGCGATAGAAACAAGCCGGTAGGATTTGAGAGTAATACGCAAAGTCCTCAGCGGTCATGCGGATAGGAAGGTCTACGACGTGCTCCGGACCTAATAGCTCGACTGCCCAGGTGCGAGCGCGCCGCGTCAGTTGAACGTGGTTGTGCAACACTGGATAACCTTTTACAATGGTAAATTCGCAGGCGCCGCCCATGCTCTTGGCGATGGCTTCGGCCATCTTCTTCATCCGACGGTGGGCTTCGGTGCGCCACTTTTCGTTCATTGTGCGGAAGGTGCCTTCCAACCGCACAGCGTTCGGGATGACATTGGTGGCTCCGCCGTCGGAAGTTACTTTGCCAAAGGTAAGCACGGTGGGCACCGCCGGGTCTGCGTAGCGGCTGACGATTTGCTGTAAGGCCAGCACTACTTGGGCAGTGATGGCAATGGGGTCAACGCACTCGTGAGGCATGGCAGCGTGGCCACCACGGCCTTTAACTGTGACGTAGATTTCATCCGCGGAGGCCATATATTCACCAGCACGAAAGCCGACGGTACCTGCAGGTAGAGGCGGATGTACGTGCTGTCCAAAAATGGCCGTTGGCCGCGGGTTTTCCAAGGCTCCCGCTTCAATCAAGAGGCGGGCGCCGCCGGGCAGTTTTTCTTCGCCAGGCTGAAAGAGGCATTTAACTGTACCAGTGAATTGGTGCCGCAGGGTGTGCAGAATACGAACGGCACCTAACAAGGCAGCAGTGTGCACGTCGTGACCGCACGCATGCATGATTCCGTTGTTTTGCGAGCGATAGGAGACGTCGTTAGCCTCTTGTATCGGCAGCGCGTCCATATCGGCGCGCAGCGCTACAGTGCGTTTACGCGGATTTTTACCCCGTACCAAAGCGACAATGCCCGTACCGGCTACTCCCGTGCGGTGCTCTACTCCCCAGTTGCTCAGCTGCTGAGCAATGTAGGCAGCGGTCTTTTCTTCCTGGAAGGAAAGCTCAGGGTGCTGATGCAGGTGTCGCCGATAGGCAACTACGTCGGCCTGGAAGCGCTGCGCAAGTTCCAGAACAGCATCTTTCATACTTGCTGGCCGACGAGTTGTTCTGTGATTTTGCCAAAGCGGCGCTCGCGTTGCTGATAGCTAGCGATGGCCTCGAACAAGTCGTTGCGGCCAAAGTCGGGCCAAAAGACAGAAGTGAAGTAAAGCTCGGTGTAGGCTGCTTGCCAGAGCAGAAAATTCGACAGGCGCATTTCGCCGCCTGTTCGAATGAGCAAGTCAGGGTCGGGTATGCCGTTGGTAGATAGCGCACTTTCGAAAACGGCGTTGTCGATGTCTTCGGGCTGCAGTTGTCCTTGAGCCACTTTTTCAGCCAGCAGGCGGGCCGCGCGCAGGATTTCCCAGCGAGCGGAATAGTTGAGTGCCAGCACAAGGGTAAGGCGCGTGTTGTGTTGGGTCTGCTCTATGCCTTCCAACAGGGCTTTGCGGCTGGTGGGCGGAAGGGCACTTAGGTCGCCGATGGTGGTCAAGCGCACGTCGTTGCGGTGCAGGTCGTTGATTTCAACGCGCACGGTTTCGACCAGTAAATTCATCAATGCGGACACTTCTGCCGGCGGTCGGCTCCAGTTTTCGGTACTAAAGGTGTATAGGGTCAGATATTGGACGCCGATTTCGGCAGCGGCTTCAGTTACTTCTCGCACACTCTTGACGCCGCTGCGGTGCCCTAGGACGCGGGGCAGTCCTTTGTGTTTGGCCCAACGGCCGTTGCCGTCCATGATAATGGCGATGTGTGCGGGAATGGGGCCCGCCGAGATGTGCGCTTTCAGGTCAGACATGGTGGGTGCAAATTATG
>JBEQAD010000012.1:0-13213 GCA_041640515.1 Saprospiraceae bacterium
CGAGCGGCTAATTAATTGACCCTCATAAAAGAAGGTCGTTAAGCGAACCTACCTGGTCAACAGCGATGCGTCCGTCGGGCTGCTGTACCACTGTGACGGCTTCAGCCACAGGATCGTGCTCCAGAACAAGCGCGTAGCCTTGCTGAGCAGCCTCCTCGAGCAGGGAGGCCTTCTCCTCCAGCGTCAGTAGGGGGCGCACATCGTAGGCCATCACATAAGGCAGACCCACATGCCAGCGTGAGGGAATGAGATCGGCGCAGTACACCACTGTGCGGCCATCGCCTTCGAGTACGGGCAGCATCATGGCCTCGGTGTGGCCATAGGCAAAGCGCACCTGAAAGCCGGGAAAGAGCACAGCATGGGGTCGCACCTCGATGAAACGCAACAAGCCGCGCTCGCGCAACGGCTGAAAGTTTTCGGTTAGGAAAGAGGCTTTTTCGCGCGCGTTAGGCGCCACAGCCCAGCGATAGTGCACTTCGTTCGTCCAATAAACTGCTTTAGGAAAAGTAGGAGCCACCTCACCCGTTGCTTCGTCTTTCCAGAGCGCGCCGCCGCAGTGGTCGAAGTGCAAGTGCGTTAAAAAGACATCCGTAATATCCTCCACGCCATAGCCGGCTTGCCGCAGAGAGGTAAAAAGCAGGTCGGTTTGCTCGGGTAAAAAATGAGCGCGAAACCGCTCGTCTTGCTTGTTGCCGATGCCAGTATCGACAAGCACTAATCGGTCAGCGCCTTCTACTAAAAGCGCCCGCATGGCCCACGTACACATGTTATCGGCATCGGGAGGATTGAGCTTTTGCCACAGGCGCTTCGGCACCACGCCGAACATAGCGCCGCCATCGAGCTTGAAATAGCCAGTTAAAATGCTAGTAACTTTCATAAGACGAAGGTAAGCGCACTGCGGATAATGTCTACCGCAGCCTGTAACAGGTTCTAAGAGGTGTTGTGTGCAGCATACGTACATTTGTTGCCGATTTATGGCACTAAAAGAGCGATTTTTGAGAAGAATAACCCTTTTCTTGTTGTGTTGCTTGCCGGCGATGCTGCCCGGCCAAAAAGCCGCAGAGTATAAGCGCTTAGGAGAAAAGTACTTCGCCAATGGCCGCTGGGCGGAAGCCGCCGAGGCGCTCAAACGCTATCAAGCAGAGAAACCGGGAGACCCTGCAGTACTGGGGCGGTTAGGTATCTGCCATTATCATTTGCATCAGCCACAGGCTGCTCTGCAGTACTTGGAGTTTGTCTTACAGCGCTTCCCTCGGTCGAAGGATCCAAGTGTGCTCTACTACTATGCGCACACGCTGCACGGCTTAGGCGAATACGAGCGCGCCATTATAGCGTACAAAAATTTCCTGCGAGCCGCACCAGAAAAGCACCCTCTGCGCGCGCATGTATTAGATAACTTGCGCCGTTGCGCCAGTGGTCTGAAGACCCCACCTAATACTGAGGTGGCGCTCGTAGAAAACTTGGGCGACCGAGTAAATACTCCTGGTGACGAGTTCGCACCTTTACCTTCGGTCAATTATCCAGACCGACTCTACTTCTCAGCAGCGCGCGAAAATACTACCGGTGGCTTGCGCAACGACGAGGGCTACGAAGACCCAGAAAAGGGGCAATGGTGCAGCGATATGTTCTTCACTCAGCGTACTCCGGAGGGCTGGAACTACGCCACCCTGCTCCATGAGCTGCTGAACACTCCGCGCCACGAGGTCGCCCTGGATGTAAGCAACGGAGGTCAAGTACTCTATTTCTTCCGCGGCTTCACGTTGTACAGCGGTGAGATCCGCACTGATACAGCAGGACGCAATGCGGTAGAAAATCACCTTTTTGAAAGTCCGATGCGCCCTGAGGAAGGCGACTGCGGCCTTTTTTTTGCCAGCGATTCGCTTTTGCTGTTTGCCAGCCGACGCCCAGGTGGTCTGGGCGGATTAGACCTGTACTACACCTTGCGCACCGATACTGGCTGGACGGAGCCGCGCAACCTTGGGGCTCCTGTCAATAGTCCCTACGACGAAACGACTCCCTTCTTAGCGCGCGATGGTCGTACGCTCTACTTCAGCAGTAACCATACAAATAGTATAGGCGGCTTGGACGTGTTCCGCGCCACTTTTGACCCTGTCAAACAGATTTGGAGCGAGCCGGTTAACTTAGGTACTCCCATCAATTCGCCAGCCGACGATGCCTTTTTCCGCCTGTCGGCTGACGGACAAACGGCGTTCTTCTCCTCTGACCGTCTTGACGCCTACGGCCAACGCGATTTATATATCGCTTACTTCAAGCAGCCCCGCGCGGAGCAGCAGGCAGAGCGTATCCTGTTCACACAACCCTTGCGAGGGCCGATAGCCTCGCCAGAAGCAGCGTCGATGCAGGATATTGCGCTCCCAGTGCTTTATTACCAGAGCGATGCCGATGTTTTAAAAGAAAATAATCGCCGCGTCCTACAGGAGCTGGCCCGACTGGCTCATGCATACGCCGACGCCCAAGTGCTTGTGCGCGTACATACCGAGCTCACCGGACCGGCTAAGTTCGACCTGTATCAAGGCATAAAGCGCGCTGAAGCAGTGGCCAAGGTCCTCATTGAGCGCGGGGTATCGCCCCGGCGAATAATATTGCAAAGTTTTGGCGCGGCCTATCCGGTCGCTTTGAATGCCTACGCTGATGGGCGGCCTAATCCTGAAGGACAATCGCTCAACCGCCGCATAGAGGCGTCGCTAGTGAGCGTGATAGAGCCACTACCGCTCCGTTTGAGGCTGCAGTCGCGTCCCGTGTCGGAAAGTATAGCGGCCCCTGGAGCTGTTATCTTAACCGAGAACACCCAGGGCCTCACTTTCCGCGTGGAGCTCATTACTGCTCGTCAGATAGTTACCGACGATGCCTTGGCTATGTTCAGCGACTTGATGATTGAAAGTGAGGCCAACAGCGGCTCGTATCGCTACTGCGCTGGGCTGTTCCGCACCTACGCAGAAGCTGTAGCGCTTCAGCGCGAAGCGCGTGTCGCGGGTTTTTCTGACCCCATCGTCTGGGCGTATGTGGATGGCGTGCGCATTACACGCGCTGAAGCCGTCCAGCTGGTGCAAAAATATCCTGCCTTGGCGCCTTACATTAAGCAATGAGCCGAGGGGGATGGCGGTCTCTATGATTTCCTCATATTCAGCGAAAAGAAACGCCCAGGCTCAGCCATGGTACTACATCGGTATAGGCACTTTCTCTTAGTATGCTTATACCAAAATCAAAGTTTACTACCCGACCATACACGCGGCTTCCTATTGTGCTGGCATAGACTCTTTCATTGTCGTATCTACGAAGAAAGGAGTAATTTTCAGTCATTAGCGCCATTCGCTTACTCAGTAGGAGTGTACCGGACAAGGAGAACATTGGCTGCCTTGCCCATCTCATGCCTGACCAAGCGAGACCACAGCCAACCGTCAGATTATTCACCCGACTGCCCAGTGTCATTAGCGTTTGCAGGCCATTTAGGGAAGTTTCCTCGTACTCTGTAAAAACATCAAAGCCTCGCCCTATCATTCCTTCCAGGGCAACGGTCAAGAAGTCCTGCCGAATAGGTATAGAAAGCTTGGGCGCCACCCAACCTGGGAAAATAAAGTCTTCAAAATAGATAAGGAGGCCTGCTTGTAAAGAGAAATACGGAGAAAGGCCCACACCGTATCGGTTAAACAGCACCATTCCATTGGAGTAATAACTCTCTCCTGCCGGAACGCCGTAAGCGCTGCCCGTAACAAAATAAGCGCCTGCTATGGGTAGCTCTTCGGCAGAAAAGGACTGACGTGCGCGTTTGAGCGACACAGGCTTCATGCTCTTAATAGCATAGCGTGGTATAGGTAGCTCTGGAAAAATAGCCGTCTCCAGCACAATGGTTGTACTGTCCATTTGCAATAGGCGGCCAACGTACTGGTTGCCATCCTCTGTACGCACGAGCATATAGGTCGTTTTGTCGCCACTTTTCTGCCCGAGAAGAGCAGGAAAACAAAACCCATACATCAAAATAAAAAATAAAAAGGGCTTGAACATGCTACACACTAAAATTTTATGCTACCTGTTAGCTGAAACCAACTGCTGCACCTTACTGATTAGGGCTAAAATCGGAAAGCATGTCCTTCTCCGTGCCTGCAGTACCATAGGCATTGCCCACCTACCTCCACTGGCGTATACACGGCTCCGTATTGATGGATAATTGCGGACAAAGCAGCACCGCAAGGCGACAAGCAGTGTCCCTGAGCATCGAACAGCCATCGAAAAGCAACAGCAACAAACAGCAAGGTAGGCCAGGACTCACTTAGCGGCAGAGTGGATAAGGGTATCAATGACGGTTTTTACGGCTACAAAAACGGTTTCGCGCCCTTCCGGAGTAACCACTAGTGCCTCTCCGCTTTCTTCATCGTCGGTTACAGCCTCTGCGGCAAAAAGCAACAGGGCCTCTTCCTGGTCTGCATCCTCAAGAAAGGCATCTAGGCGTTCCTCGAAGCGGCGAGCGGTTGCCGTTTCTAAACGCTCGTAGTTGCGCTCTTCGGCCTGACCAATTTGCTCGCTGTCTACTATGGGGACATGCCCATTCACTCGAGTTACTGCGAGCCACACCACCAGACCTAAATATTGTATGTATCCCTTTTCGTCTTCGGTGAGCAAGTGAAAGTTATCATCGCTAAATAAGTAAGCAAATAAGTATGGTTGGGCTTGGGAAAAAGCCTCCATTTGCCGCTCATACTGCTCGTCGCTGTACTCTTCCAGCTCGTCCAGGACGCTATCAATGACTTCTTCGGAAACTAATTTCATGGTTCTTCTTTTTTGCTTCGATGAGTAAGTTTGAGCAAAAGTAGGCGGTCTGTATGAAAACAACTGCGCGTTCATACGACCTTTGCGCGACCCATCCCGACGTATTCGCACGCCCTTTTAATCCGCTCCGGCCTTGTTGTTTTGCATGAAGAAATTGACGCTGCAAGCAATAAGGAAGGTTTGTTCTGTGTCTGTGACTTTTTCTTTTGCCAACACCTATGCTACGCGCCGCCCTCTTAGACATGTACAATGGCGAACCCAATCGGGGGATACCCATGTTGGAGTCCATCCTAGCGCGTTACGCCCATGTACTTCGTTTTGAGCGTTTTGACGTGCGGGCCAAGAACGAAGTGCCCGACCTGTCGCACCATATCTACATTTTTTCAGGTGGCCCGGGAGACCCATTGATCAACGATGGTCCTTGGTTCGACCGCTATTTCAACCTTATCGAGCAATTGTGGCAGTGGAATCTACGCCAGCCCTATCCGGAGACGCGCAAGCACTGTTTTTTCATTTGCCACTCCTTCCAAATGGCTTGCCATCACTTCAGGCTGGGGCAGGTGACCAAACGGTTCAAAATGTCTTTTGGCACTTATCCGGTGCACAAAACCTCCTGGGCAAAGGAAGAGCCGTTCTTTGAAGGGCTACCCGATCCTTTTTACATTGCAGACTTTCGGCGCTATCAGGTCGTACACCCGCGGATTGAGCGTTTCGAGCAGATGGGGGCAAAAATCCTGTGCTGGGAAAAACTGCGCCCTCACGTGCGCTACGAGCGCGCGATCATGGCTGTGCGCTTTAGCAGCGAGATGTTCGGCACGCAATTCCACCCAGAGGCAGACCCGGCAGGTTTGCTGAAATACTTCCTGGAGCCAGAACGCAAGCAATCCATCGTGGAGGAGCATGGCGAGTCTCGTTACCACCGAATGCTGCGCGACCTGTCCGATCCAATGAAAATCCAGCGCACGTTTGACACCATCATTCCTAACTTCATCGAAAACGCCGTGGAGCAACTCCTGCTCTTGCCCGCATAGGGCACCAAAATGACGTTGGCACCTCACCGCTCCGCCAGGCGGCGGCCGGCAATGCCCTGCTGTGCCCAATGGGTGTAGCAGGAGGCTGCCTAAGAAGCAAAAATTGGCAGGCATCTTAATTAGGCCGGTGCCTACAACATGCTCCCACAGATTCCCACAATTCTCCCTGTTGTCTCTCATCTGTGGTCTTAAGCGAGGCTACCATTCCTTTTAAGAGCTCTTCTTAGTGGCATTCTCAGCGGCTAAAACAGCATCTTTACTGCTGGGCTACCACTTTTTGACACGCATTTAAAATGCTGAAAAACAATTGTTTAGATAGAGGTTTAAATTTTAAAGAAAAAATTAGTGAATAAAATTGGAAAAATGTGGTAAAAAGTGGGAAAAAATTCATTACATTTGTGGCCTAAAGTACCCTTAGGGTAAGTGTTGCCTTTTCATAGACCTCCTCCACTGATATGCAGCTATTGGGAGAATTTCCAGTATCTATAGACAACAAGGGCCGTTTGCGCGTACCAACGGCCTTGTTGCGGCAGCTGGGTGAGCCCTCAGCGGAGGCAGGAGGCTATGAGTTCGTCGTAACTCGCGGCTTTGAAGGCGCGCTTTCGCTATATCCGCAGGCGACATGGAAGCATTTTGAAGTGCGCCTTAGCCAGCTGAACCGCCATAGCGAGCGGCAACGCAAGCTGATGCGCTTTATCTACTCAGGAGCTACCTACCTCGTCACGGACAGCGCCGACCGCATCCTGTTACCCAAGCCACTGATGGAGCACGCCGGCCTGAGCGACGAGGCCATTCTGCTGGCGATGCAGAATTACATCGAGATCTGGTCGCCCGAGCGCTATCAGCAAAACGTATTGATGACCGACCCCGAAGACATCACGGACCTTGCGGATGAGGTGCTGGGCAGTATGGAAGATAGCAAAAGCACAGGCGAGAGAGAACCCTTTTAGCACAACCCCATGGGCATGTACCACGTACCGGCATTGATGGAAGAGGCGCTGAGCGCCCTGCAGCCCCGCCCCGACGGGGTGTATGTGGATGCCACTTTTGGTGGCGGTGGTCATGCTCGGGCCATACTCGCGCGCCTAAGCGAAAAAGGCCGACTGTTTGCCCTCGACCAAGACGAGCAAGCAGAGCAGAACGCGCAAGAAGGGCCTTTTGTAGCACATGCAGGGTTTCAGTTTATACGGGCCAATTTCCGGCACCTTAAACAGCACCTGCGCGCTTGGGGAGTGTCGGCTGGCTGCGTGGACGGTATCCTGGCCGATTTGGGCGTCAGCAGCCACCAGTTGGATACGCCCCACCGAGGCTTCAGCTTTCGCTTTGATGGGCCGCTGGACATGCGCATGAACCCCAATGAAGAGCGAACGGCAGCCGAGTGGCTCAACGAGAGCACGGAAGAAATGCTGCAGACAATTTTCAGCCAGTATGGTGAGGTGCGCAACGCCCGCACGTTAGCAAACGCCTGCGTTCAATTTCGAGAGGTCGGGGCGTTCCGAACGACCGCCGACTTAGTCCAGGTGTGCGAGCGGGTGGCTATAGGCGACCGGATGCGTTACCTGGCGCAAGTATTTCAGGCACTGCGCATTGCGGTAAACGATGAGCTGGGCGCGCTGAAAGACTTTTTGCGCGATGCTACCGAGCTGCTGGCTCCAGGCGGGCGCTTAGTGGTCATCAGCTACCATTCGCTGGAGGACCGCATCGTTAAAAATTGGCTAAAAACGGGCAACGCCGATGGTGTCCCTGAGCGCGACTTTTACGGCCATATCCGCCGCCCCTTTGCCCTCGTTACTCGAAAACCCATTGAACCTTCGGAGGCTGAAATCCGCCAAAACCCGCGTGCTCGTAGCGCTAAGATGCGCGCAGGCGAGCGCCTTGCCGAAACCGTGATTCACCCTGTCAACCCAACATAGCGTGTACTATGGCTCGCCAATTTGCTGACGTTTTCAATATCAGTCGCCACACTACGGAGTGGGTGTTTGCCAACTTTCGCTACTTGCTCTTCTTGGTTGGCTTGCTGGTGCTCTACATCGCTAATGCCCACCTCGCAGAGAAAAACGTACGGGACATTCAGCTGATCCAGCGCGAGTTGATGGAGCTGAAATGGGAATACACCTCGATTACAAGCAACATCATGTACCGCTCGATGCAATCGCAAGTTGCTGCTGAAGTGACGCCTTCTTCGGGCTTGATTCTGCCGCCAGAAGGTCCTAAAGTTATCGAAGCTAAGTAAGCTTCCCTGCCCTCGTCAAAACCACGCCGCCATATGCTGAATATTAAAAACGAAGTGCTTATCCGCCTTTACGCCATTGCCTTGGTGATGATTGGCATTAGCGCTCTCATCACGTGGCGGCTATATCGGTTGGCGGTAACCGATGCCGATGAGTGGCGGAAAAAGGGCGACAGCAACTTCCTCAAAATGGTGGAGGTTACGCCTGACCGAGGCAATATTTTAGCCTCTGACGGCAGTTTGCTGGCTACATCGTTGCCATATTTCGATATTTACTTCGACCCCAAGGCCGAAGGCATGACCGACCAAGTTTTTTATGAAAACCTGGACAGTCTAGCTTGGCTGCTCTCTACCTATGTGGATCAGCAGTACACGCCCGGGGCCTACCGAGACTGGTTGGAAAAACTGCGCAAAGCGCCAGATACGACGCCCGGCATACGGTATGTGCCCATAGCGAAGCGCCTGAGCTATACCCGGATGTTAGAGATAAAGAAATTCCCACTCTTTCGCCTTGGCCGCAACAAAGGTGGGTTGATTGTAGAGCAGACCTACCATCGGCAGCGGCCATTCAAACTGCTGGCTCAGCGGACCATCGGCTATGTGCGCGGCGGCGATATTTTGCCCGTAGGATTAGAAGGCAGCTTCAATCATGTATTGGGCGGCGAGCCTGGTCAACGCCTTATGCTGCGCGTACCGGGCGACCTCTATATTCCCGTGACGGACTTGGCTGAAATCGAGCCGCGTCCTGGCGACGACCTCGTGACAACAATAGACATCAACATCCAGGATGCTGCCGAAAATGCCTTGCTAAAAGCCCTCAAGGAGCACGACGCTGACCACGGCTGTGCCATCGTAATGGAAGTAAAGACAGGGGCCATCCGCGCCATTGCCAACTTGGGCCGAACGCCCGAGGGCAACTGGTGGGAGACGTTCAACTACGCCATTGGCGAGCGCGTAGAGCCTGGTTCGGTGTTCAAATTAGCATCGTTTATGGCCCTGCTCGAAGACAGCCACATCGAAGACTTTGAGCAGAAAATCCCCGTTTACGGCGGCCGAGTGAAGTTTTACAAGGACGAGTTGATGGATGCCACCCTGCATGGCCTGGACTCAATGACGATAAGGCAAGTATTTGCCCAATCGTCGAATGTAGGCACCGCTACGCTGGTCCAGCGCTACTACGGCGACACGCGGCGAGCGGCTGCCTTTGTGGAGCGCCTGCGGCAGTTTGGCTTACATTTGCCTACGGGCATCGAGGTAGGCGGGGAAGAACCTCCCTATATCAAGACTCCTGGCGATAAGAAGGCGCGTTGGTCGGGCACGACCCTGCCCTGGATGAGCATCGGCTACGAAGTCATGTTTACGCCCCTGCAAACGCTGGCTTTCTACAACGCCGTAGCCAACAACGGGCGCCGGGTAAAGCCCTACCTTGTCGAGCGTATCGAGCGCTATGGCAAGCCTGTGAGGGTATTTAAACCTGAAGTAGTGGACAAGCGCATCGCCAGCCGCAGTACCCTCGAGCGGGCGCGCGAACTGCTGGAAGAGGTGGTAAGGTCTGGCACAGCGCGCAACATCAATCCGGCGCTGTATAGCATTGCTGGTAAGACAGGAACGACTCAGCTTAACTATCACAAGTTCCGCGCGAGCGCAGGCATCCGCTACCAGGCGACGTTTTGCGGCTTCTTTCCAGCCAGAGCGCCGGTATATTCGTGCATCGTGGTTATCAGCGAACCCAAGCGCGGCGGCTATCACGGCGCCGAAGCAGCTGCGCCCGTCTTCCGCGAGATTGCCGACAAATGTTTTGCCCTGAAGCCTGATTTGCACCCCCCCATCAACCGAGGAGAGCGCCCCGTGCTTGCCGGTCACCAGCTGCCTTTTGCAGATGCTGGGTTGGGCGATGACCTGAAAAAGGCCCTGCAGTGGCTCGATATGGAGGCCTATCTGGAGCGCCAATGGCCACCATATGGAGTGCTCACCGTGCGCAACGACTCGCTCTTAGTGCTGCCTCGCCCGATATCCGACAAAGTTATACCCAATGTGTTTGGCATGGGTCTCAAAGACGCCCTGCCCATCCTGGAGAACAGTGGATGCCGTGTGCGCATCCGCGGTGTAGGCAAGGTGGTGGCGCAAAGCCCCCCTGCGGGCACGCCTCTCAATGGGAGAACACTGGTAACCTTAACGCTTAACTAAACGCCTACTGTTAGCCATGACGCTCCACTCCCTACTGCGCGATGTGCCTGGCATACTCGAAGTTGTCGGCCCAGCAGATGTCGCCGTGCGCGCACTGCAGAACGACAGCCGTCGGGTGGAGGCAGGCGACTGCTTCGTGGCCGTACGCGGTGTGTCGACCGATGGGCACCGTTTCGTAGGCCAAGCCATCGAGCAGGGCGCTGCTGCTGTAGTGGTAGAAAACAGCACCAGCATAGTAGTGCCAGCGTCGGTGACGGTGGTACGCGTGCAAGATAGCGCTGAAGCGCTCGGACATATGGCCTCAGCTTTCTTTGAACACCCTTCGCAACGCATGCGCGTCGTTGGCGTAACGGGCACCAACGGCAAGACCTCGACGACGACCCTGCTGTACCAGATGTTGGTAGCGCTACAGCGAACCGCTGGCCTCATCGGTACCGTCGAAAATCGGATTGGTACAACCGTCATATCTAGCGCACTAACTACCCCAGACGCCATTGCCCTACACCAACTGTTGCATCAGATGGCTGAAGCGGGCTGCACAGAAGTATTCATAGAGGTCAGCAGCCACTCTATTCACCAACGGCGCATTGCAGGAGTACACTTCCGTGGAGCGGTGTTCACCAACCTCACGCATGATCACCTGGATTACCATAAGACGTTCGAGAACTACCGAAACGCCAAAAAGCGCCTCTTCGACGACCTGCCGAAATCCGCTTTTGCCCTGACCAACGCCGACGACCGTAACGGTGCCTTCATGCTGCAAAACACGCGAGCCAAACGCTATACCTACGCCCTCAGGACACCTGCTGACTTCAAGGCCAAGGTAATAGACAACGCCCTCAGCGGCTTGCAACTAGACATAGACGGCACCTCGCTGCACGCCCGATTAGTAGGCATCTTCAACGCCTACAATCTCACCGCAGCCTATGCCGTGGCGCATCTGCTGGGTTTCGACAAAGAGCCGGTCTTAACAGCGCTGAGCAACCTCCCCGGAGCGGAGGGCCGCTTTGACGTCCTGCGCGATGCCCGACAACCGCCACGTATCGGCATCGTAGACTATGCACACACACCCGATGCCCTACAAAACGTATTGGAGACTATCGCTCACTTACGCCGCCGCCCTGCGCGCATTATCACCGTAGTAGGCTGTGGTGGCGATCGCGATAAGACCAAGCGCCCTGTGATGGCCCAAATTGCCGCCCGCTTGAGCGATCAACTCATTCTCACCAGCGACAACCCACGTACCGAAGAGCCACAAGCCATCCTCAAGGATATGGAAGCAGGTCTCAGCCCCGAAGATTTGACGCGAACGCTCATCATCGAAGACCGCAAACAAGCCATCAAAACGGCTTGCCGACTGGCTTCGCCGGGAGATATCGTCCTCGTTGCAGGTAAAGGCCACGAAAAGTATCAGGAGATCAAAGGCGTTAGATATCCTTTCAATGATAAGGCTGTCCTTCAAAAGTACCTAATGGAACAAGGAAAAATAGTGGAGGGACTATTGTTTTGAACAGCGCTCGGGGGCGATGCAAGATTGCCCCCAGCATTTTTTGAAAAACACGACGCAGCAAATCCATCTTACATGCTTTATCATCTTTCTCAATGGCTATCCGAAACGACAGACCTGCCGGGTGCAAGGCTGTTTCAATATATCTCATTCCGAGCCGGAGCCGCCATCATTCTTTCGCTGCTTATTTCGCTGTTCATCGGCAAGCGCATCATCAATGCTTTGCAGCGCATGCAAATCGGCGAAACGGTGCGCTCTTTAGGGCTTCACGGTGAAAACCTTAAGGCAGGCACGCCCACCATGGGAGGAATTATTATCCTGGTAGCCACGTTAGTCCCTTGTCTGCTGTTAGCCCGTTTGGACAATGTCTATATTTTGCTTATGATCACTGCTACCCTCTGGATGGGCGCCATCGGGTTCGTGGATGACTACATCAAGGTCTTTAAAAAAGATAAAAAAGGCCTGAAAGGCATCTTCAAAATATTAGGACAGGTTGGTCTAGGGGTAATTGTGGGCATCACTATGCTGGCCAGCGACGACGTGGTCGTTCGCATGGAGCCGGAGGAAGCCCAAAAGCACGGCTACGAAATAAAAAAGTATGTTTATGTAGAAGCTGGCCCCAACACTTACAAGGAACTGGTACACGCCAAGGCGCCCATCACTAATGTGCCTTTTTTCAAAAACAACGAGCTGGACTACTCGCGGCTATTATGGTTTTTGGGCGACAATGCACAGCGGTTCGTATGGATTGTCTTTTTGCTCATGACAGTATTTGTCATTGCTGCCGTGAGCAATGGAGCTAACCTAACCGATGGTTTAGATGGATTGGCTGCAGGCGTCTCGGCAATTGTGATCATGTCGCTAGGGATTATTGCCTTTCTGAGTGGCAACGCCGTAGCAGCAGACTATCTGAACATACTATTCTTGCCTCACACGGGCGAGTTGGTGATTTTTTCCGCTTGCTTGCTGGGCGGTTGTATTGGCTTCCTTTGGTACAACGTCTACCCTGCGCGCGTATTTATGGGTGATACGGGCAGCCTGACCTTGGGTGGCGTCATTGCAGCTTTGGCCATTGTGCTGCGCAAGGAACTGCTTATTCCCATCCTGTGCGGCGTTTTCCTGGCGGAGAACCTGTCTGTATTGCTGCAGGTCTGGTACTTCAAACGCACCAAAAGGAAGTACGGCGAAGGGCGGCGCATCTTTAAGATGGCACCTTTGCACCACCACTATCAAAAGGAAGGTTATCACGAAGTCACTATCTCTGTGCGCTTCTGGATTGTCCAGATCATGCTGGCGGTGTTGGCCGTCATCACGCTAAAGATCCGATAACATGGCACGCGAAAAATACATAGCTATCCTTGGTGCTGGAGAGTCAGGCACAGGCGCAGCCCTGTTGGGCCAGTGGGCTGGCTATGATGTCCGTGTATCGGACAGCAGCACTATCCGTCCTGTCTATCAGAAGCGGCTGGAAGC
>JBEQAD010000012.1:13223-23613 GCA_041640515.1 Saprospiraceae bacterium
TATATCCTTCGAAAGCGGCCAGCACACGCCGGAGTGGCTACTGGGGGCTGGCCTCGAGGAGCGACCAGAGTTTATTGTGAAAAGCCCAGGTATCCCGCAAGACACTCCACTCCTAAAGACTGCCCGTGCAAAGGGTATTGCCGTTATCAGCGAAATTGAATTGGCCTACCGATATGTAGGCCCCTGCACCATTGCCGCCATTACAGGCACCAACGGTAAAACCACAACCACTACGCTGACCCACCACTTACTCCGCACGGGAGGGCTGAATGTGTATATGGCCGGCAATGTCGGCAACAGCTTCGCCGAACTTGTCTGGCAACACCTGCAGGCGGGCAATACCGATCCTTCGCGCATTTACGTGCTGGAAGTCAGTAGCTTCCAATTGGAAGACATTGAGTATTTCCGCCCCAACATCGCAGCCCTGCTCAACATTACGCCTGATCATCTGGATCGCTACCCTGACATGGAGCACTACGCTGCGGCCAAGTTTCGCATCCGCAAGCGACAGACGCCCGCCGACCTGTTTCTTTACAATGCCACCGACAAGGTAAGCACGGACTATCTGAGGCGCCATCCGCACGAAGGGCCTGAAATGGTCGCTATTAGGGCAAGCGAGGCTTCGGACGGACAAATCCGCCTCCAAGACATGTATTTCGACCTGAGCGGCAGCGCCCTGCGCGGCCCGCACAACGCCATGAACGCCGCCTTTGCCGTGCGCATCGCCCTAACTTTGGGGGTAGCGCCAGAGACCATTCAGCAAGGTCTGTTGACCTACACCCCCCCTGCCCATCGTATGGAAGTGGTGGCGCAAAGCGATAGTATTACTTGGATTAACGACAGCAAAGCAACCAATGTCGAGGCGACACAGTACGCCTTAATGGCTATGAAAACACCCATCGTCTGGATTGCCGGTGGACAGGACAAGGGCAACGACTATACTGCCCTCCTGCCCATTGTACGCGAAAAAGTGCGCGCCATTGTGTGTTTGGGAGCCAATAACCGCAAGCTATTCGAGGGTTTTCAACCCTTGGGCAAACCAATGGAAGAAGTGCGCAGCGCGGCTCAAGCCGTAGCGGCTGCAGCGCGCCTGAGCCAACCTGGCGACACGGTACTGCTCAGCCCAGCCTGTGCCAGTTTCGATTTATTCAAAAACTATGAGGACCGCGGCGACCAGTTCCGGCAAGCTGTCCTTCAATATGTTCAAAACCGCAAAAAATAGCCGTCCTATGTTTATTGTCCATAAAATAGCAGCCCAAATAAAAGGCGACCGCACCATTTGGATGGTGGTCATTCTATTGTGCCTCATCGGGCTGCTGGCGGTGTACTCAACGGCGGGGGCCTTGGCTTGGCAAGGGCGCGCCAGCAGTACGACTTCGTACTTTTTCAATCACTTCTTTCACGTAGTGGTAGCCCTGTCCTTAGTGTACGTATGTCATCGTATCCACTACAGGCGCTATCAGCAATTGGGAAGAGTATTGCTTTTGGTTTCCATTCCGCTGTTGGTGTTAACACTGTTCATAGGTAGGAGCGTCAACGATGCCTCGCGCTGGTTGGAACTTCCTTTTTTGCCTTTTGGCTTTCAGCCTTCAGACCTGGCTAAGCTGGCATTGATTATTTACGTGGCTAAGGAGCTGACCAAGAAACAGGATTACATCAAGTCGTTCAAGGAGGCTTTTATGCCCATTATCCTGCCTGTAATTGTTGTGTGTGCCCTAATAGCACCGGCGAACTTGTCCACCGCTGCCATTTTATTTTTCACTTGTCTGGTATTGATGTTTATCGGCCGCGTGCATTACAAGTACATGTTATTGCTCATCGTGTTGGGCATCTTTACGTTGGCGATGCTCATTACTGTAGGCCGCTATGCCGAAGAGGTCGTGCGCGTACGGACATGGGTAAGCCGCATAAATACGTTTTTATACGAGGACGGAGGTTATCAGGTGCAACAGGCCAAGATCGCTATTGCTCGCGGCGGCTGGTTAGGCACTGGACCTGGCAATTCTATTTCGCGCAATTATCTGCCTTACTCACAGAACGACTTCATTTTCCCTATCATTTGCGAGGAATACGGTCTGTTGGGCGGGCTTTTAGTGTTCTTCCTGTATATGCTGCTATTTTTCCGAACGGTGGCGCTCGTTACGCGAAGTCCCAAAGTGTTTGGTGCTTTTTTGGCCGTTGGGCTTAGCCTGCTTATCACTATACAGGCGATGACGAATATTGCCGTGTCGGTGCATTTGGTGCCGACGACCGGTCTGACTCTGCCTTTCATTTCTAAAGGAGGCACCAGCCTCATTTTTAGCGCCATTTCGGTGGGCATCATTTTGAGCGTTTCGCGCTATATCGAAAAATTAGATACACCGGTGTCATGACAGCATCGCTTCGCATACTGGTCAGTGGAGGAGGTACGGGAGGGCACATCTTCCCAGCGCTCGCTATTGCTGAGGGCGTGCGTCGCCTGCAGCCAGAAGCGGAGTTTTTGTTTGTTGGAGCAAATGGCCGCATGGAGATGGAGCGCGTACCCCAGGCCGGCTATCGTATTCTAGGCTTAGACATCACAGGGCTACAGCGCGGTTGGTCATGGAAAAGCTTGCGGCAAAATGCCGCACTACCTTTCAAAATCTGGCGAAGTCTATCGACAGCCAAGCAAATCATTCGCGACTTTCGGCCTCACGTGGCCGTAGGCACGGGCGGCTATGCCTCGTGGGCTGTGCTGCACGCGGCTCAGCGAATGGGCGTGCCTACGCTCATTCAAGAGCAAAACTCCTACGCTGGCATCACTAACCGGTTGCTGGCCAAGCGTGCCAACCGTATTTGTGTGGCCTACGAGCACATGGAACGCTACTTCCCAGCCGAGCGCACCATTCTGACGGGTAACCCAGTGCGCTCCGACTTGCTCCACCTCGTAGAAAAACGGGCGGAGGCGCTGCAATTTTACGGCCTGACCGAGGGCCATAGGACTGTCGCCGTAGTGGGCGGAAGCTTAGGGGCCCGCACGCTGAACGAGGCTGTGGCTCAACAGGCCGAACTGCTGGCTAGGCACGCCGATGTGCAGGTGGTGTGGCAATGCGGACGCTTCTACGAAGCGCAATATCGCAACAGCGCCGCAGCCCAGCTGGCCAATGTTCAACTGCGCGCGTTCATCGAGCGCATGGATTTGCTCTATGCCGCAGCCGACGTGTTGGTAACACGCGCAGGAGCGCTAACCATCAGCGAGTTAGCCATAGCTGAAAAGCCAGCCATACTGGTGCCTTCGCCCAGTGTGGCCGAAGACCACCAGACGCGCAATGCGCAAGCACTTGCAGACAAAGGCGCCGCCCTCTTCGTGCCCGACACCGAAGCCGTGGAGCGGCTTTTGCCTGAAGCACTGGCCCTGTTAGAAGACGCCCCTCGCTTGGCAGCCTTGCGTCAAAACATCCGTCAGTTTGCTCGCCCACAGGCGGCTGACGCCATCGCACGAGAGGTTCTACAGTTGGCCAAATCAAGGTATAAATCCAAAAAATCATTGTGAAATCCTTACTTAGGTTATGAACCTGACAGACGTCAAATCCATCTACTTCATCGGCATCGGCGGCATTGGCATGTCGGCCTTGGCGCGTTACTTCCGCCATTTGGGCGCAGAGGTGTACGGATACGACCGCACCGAGACCGACCTGACGCGGGCGCTGCAAGCCGAAGGCATGCACGTGCACTACGAGGAGGACCTCCGCCGCATCCCAGAGCGGGTGGATTTGGTCGTCTGGACGCCGGCTGTGCCGCAGGAACACCGCGAGTTAGCATGGCTGCGCGAGCGCGGCTATCCGTTGATGAAGCGAGCCGAAGTACTGGGGCTCATCAGCCGTGGCAAGCGCTGCATAGCTGTGGCCGGCACCCACGGCAAGACCACGACGTCTTCCCTGGCTACTTGGCTGCTACGCGCAGCTGGGCTCGATGCCTCAGCCTTTCTGGGTGGCATCGCGGCTAACTTTGGCTCCAACCTCGTCGTCGGCAGCAGCGACTGGGTAGTAGTGGAAGCCGACGAATACGACCGCTCTTTCTTACAGCTCTCACCCGAAATCGCCATCATCAGCTCGCTCGATCCTGACCATTTGGACATTTATGGCTCACCCGAGGCCGTTGTTGAGGCGTATGCTCAATTTGCCCGCCGGCTAAAGGTCGGTGGCACACTCCTTTACAAACATGGTCTGCCCCTGGACGACGTAGCCCATGAGCTGCGCAACAGCCAACGCCGCGCCCTGACGTTTGGAATAGAAGCTGGCGACTTTCGGGCAACTCACCTGCGCGTCGACGAGGGCTGCCTGGCCTTCCAACTGGACGCCAACGGCGCCGGAACGACCAATCTGCGCCTGCCCATGCCAGGCAAACACAACGCTGAGAACGCTACAGCAGCCTGGGCGGCGGCCTACATGGCAGGCGCTTCGCCAGAGGCACTGCAGGAAGCCTTGCCCCAGTTCAGCGGTGTGAAGCGCCGCTTCGAGTTCATCGTGCGCCGGCCCGATATCGTCTATATAGACGACTACGCGCACCATCCTGCTGAAATAGAAGCCACGGTACAGGCAGCACGCATGCTGTTCCCCAACAGGAAAATCACTGGAGTCTTTCAACCGCATCTCTATTCGCGTACGCGCGATTTTGCCGATGCTTTTGCCGCTGCTTTAGACCGTTTAGACACCTGCTACCTATTGCCCATTTATCCGGCGAGGGAGCAACCCATACCTGGCGTCAGCACAGACATGCTGCTTCAGAAAATGACTATCTCAGATAGGGAACTTCTGGATAAAAAGGATCTCTTCCAGCGCCTTGCCCATCGGCGACCCGAAGTATTGCTTACTATGGGCGCCGGCGATATAGACACCTTAGTGCAGTCTATTGCCCAACTATTAACCACCTAAAAACTGCCAGCCATGCATCTGTCTGATTTATTGAACTATCGCCTACCGCCCATCAATTATGGTCGCATTATCCGGCTTATCTTCGGGGTTGTGGTTGTCCTTATTTTGTTAACAGCTGTAAATAAAAAGCAAGCGGATTACATCGCCGGACTAAAGATAGACATTCGCCCATTGGACAACGGCAATCGCCTATTGAGCGAGAACGATGTAAAGAAGCGAATAACACTGGCCTTTGGAAACGCGCTGTTGAGCACTGAAATCGGCAATCTTGAATTGCGCCGTATAGAGGAAGTGATAGAACAAGACCTAACTGTGGCCAATGCCGAAGCTTACATAGACCAGAAAGGCATCGTACACATCCGCGTTGAACAACGCGAACCCATACTGCGCGTTTTAGACAACAGCGGAGGCAACTATTATTTAGACAAAACTGGCGCTATGATGCCATTTTCTTATCTACACACGCCGCGTGTCTTGGTGGCCACAGGTAATATAGCGCATTATAGTGCCGACTTTTTGGAGAGACAGAACACACTGCGCGATGCCTTTCGGCTGGCCCAGATGTTGCAAGACGACCCCATACTTTCGGCCTTTATTCAGCAAATACACGTCAACAATGCAAACGAGTTTATTCTTGTGCCGCTTGTGGGCGACCAAAAGATTGTCTTCGGCAAATTGCGCAATGCCGAAGACAAGTTGAGACGATTGAAAATCTTCTATAAAGAAGGCATGACGCGCGTGGGCTGGCGCACTTATGAGACTATTTCCCTTAAATACGACGGTCAGGTGCTCTGTCGCCGATGAGACAGAAAGATTTTTTATGTGTTTTTATATAAAAAACAAAGTTACAATACCTTTGTGCCCAGGAAGACAGGAAGGGTGCAAAGGACGACAACAGCAGGAAACTTATTTATTCATTTAACCTTTGCATACCATGATCGAACTCAAACCACAACCTCATGATGTGGTTGTTGCTCTCGACATCGGCACCACTAAAGTATGCTGCTTAGCTGGGCGTCGAGATGCGCATGGAAAGATTGAAATTCTTGGTGCTGGTAAAGTAGAAAGTACCGGCGTCTTGCGTGGTGTTGTTAGCAACATTGAAAAGACCGTTAATGCTATTCGCAGCGCTGTGGACATCTGCGAACGCCAGGCGGGCATGAAATTTCACATGGTCTACGTCGGCATTGCCGGTCAGCACATCAAAAGCTTACAGCATCGCGGCATTTTGACCCGCGAAAACGACCACACCGAAATCTCGCGGCGCGATATTGACCGCCTGGTCAACGATATGTTCAAGCTCGTGTTGCCGCCGGGCGATAAGATTATCCACGTCTTTCCGCAGGAGTTTACTGTGGACAATGAGCAGGGCATTTCCGACCCTATCGGCATGTGCGGCGTGCGGTTAGAAGCCAACTTCCACATTATTACTGGCCAAATAACGGCCATCAACAACCTGTACCGCTGCATCGAAAAAGCTGGGCTAAAAGTAGCTGACTTGACTCTGGAGCCCATTGCCAGCGCCGAAGCCGTACTCTACGAAGAAGAGCGCCAGGCCGGAGTAGCGCTGGTGGACATTGGCGGTGGCACCACAGACATCACTATTTTTCACGACAACATTATCCGGCACACTGCAGTCATTCCGCTGGGTGGCAACGTCGTTACAGCCGACATCAAAGAGGGATGCACTGTACTGCCTCAGCAAGCAGAAAAACTCAAAGTGCGCTTTGGCTCAGCGTTGGCTTCGGAAGTGTACGACAACCGCATCATTACCATACCAGGGCTGCGCGGACGCGACCACAAGGAAATCAGCGAGAAGAACCTAGCGCTCATTATTCAAGCGCGCATGGAAGAAATCTTCGACTACGTCCTGTGGGAAATCCGGCGAAGCGGCTACGAGCGCAAGCTTATCGGCGGCATCGTCCTTACCGGTGGCGGAGCGCTGCTCAACCACGTAGACCGCCTGGCCGAGCTCCACACCGGCATGAGTGGCCGCATTGGTTTGCCGGTGGAGCACTTGGCGCATGGTTATCGCGAAAGCGTCAATAGCCCTATCTTCAGTACAGGCATAGGCCTGTTGATCAAGGGCTTGGATGACAGCCGACGCCAGGAAAAAGCCGCTAACGCACAGGCCCACATGGAGAATAAAGAGCCTTCTAACGTAGCGGAAGAAAAGCCCGCCACGTGGTTAGATAGCGTTTTGCGCAAGACCAAAGAGTGGTTCGAAGCCGAACCCGATGTTGATTTCAAAAAGTAAGCACAGCGGGCTGATAGCTTCCTCTGTCTGCCCCTTCACCTTTTAAATTTTCGGCACCATGTTGTTCGATTTAAGAAAAGAGGAGCCTTCCATTATAAAAATCATTGGCGTCGGTGGCGGCGGCTCTAATGCCGTAACCTACATGTACAAGCAGGGCATCATTGGCGTGGACTACGCCATTTGCAATACCGACGCGCAGGCTATGAGCCTTAGCCCCGTGCCGGTCAAGATACCGTTGGGCGCCCACCTAACGGAGGGGCGCGGCGCTGGGAGCAAACCCGAAATTGGCAAGCGCGCCTGCATGGAAAGTCTCGATGAGATTATCCGCTTCCTGGACGACGGCACCAAAATGGTCTTCATTACCGCCGGCATGGGTGGTGGCACAGGCACCGGAGCAGCGCCTATTATCGCCAAAGCGGCGCAGGATTTGGGCATTCTCACCGTCGGCATTGTCACGCTGCCTTTCCTGTTTGAAGGCCGCATCCGCGTCAGCAACGGCTATGAAGGGCTTGAGGAACTGCGCAAGAACGTGGACTGCCTGGTAGTCATTAGCAACGACAAGCTGCGCCAGATCTACGGGAACCTGAGCGTTTCGGCAGCATTCTCGCAAGCCGACAGCATCCTGTGCACAGCGGCCAAGGGCATCGCCGAAATCATTACCGTGCCTGGCTATGTCAATGTGGATTTTGAAGACGTCAACACCGTCATGCGCGGCTCAGGGGTAGCTATTATGGGCACAGCCGCCGTCGAAGGTGAAGGACGCGCCCGTCGCGCCGTGGATGAGGCGCTCAATTCTCCCTTATTGGAAGATAATAATATCTACGGCGCTAAGAACATCCTGGTCAATATCACCTCTGGTGTCAAAGAAGCCACCATGGATGAGATTTTTGAAATCACAGAATTCATCCAGCAGGAAGCCGGCGAAAACGCCAACCTCATCTGGGGCAACTGCTTCGACGAGCGTTTGGGTGAAAAAATCAGCGTAACCATCATCGCTACGGGCTTCGAAGCCTCGCGCAAAATACCGCCCTTGCCCACCAGCACCCAAAGACAAACTACAGCGCCTGTCAATACCAAACAAATACTTCACTTAGAGGACGATATACCGCGGCCATCGCTGGCAACTATTACCGGTGAAGCCAGCGAGGAGCCGACCTCCAATGTTAAAAAGCCCGCGCCCACTATCGAGTTCGACTTCAGCGAAGCTCGCGCGGCGGTAGATAGTGTCCGACCCAAGTCCGACGAGCCATTCCTGCGCGAAAAAAACACGCCCGTTGAAGATATAGACCCAGAAACGCGCCGCTTGCGCCTCATCGAGGCACAACGACGCCGCGAAGAAGCGCGCCACCGTTCCCTTAACCTTGTCAAGCTGAATTCGCCGCAGAATATCATTGACCTGGAAAACCAGCCCGCCTACGTGCGCAGAGGCATCAAGCTCGAGGATATTCCCGATGCCAATACCCCCGAAATGTCATCCTGGACGCTCTCCATCGACGACGAAGAGGCTGAAATTCGGCCTAATGGCAACCGCCATTTGCACGATAACGTAGATTAAGGCCACTAAGCCGAAAAGTCCATACCCCCCCCTCCTCACTGTCCCCTCAGGAAAGGCCGCAACAAGGCGAGGAGCTCCTGAGGCTTATCTGCATGTACCCAGTGGCCAGCGCCTTCGATAGTTTCGAGGCGAGCGCGCGGAAACAAAGTGCGAATGGCCCCTAAGTCGCTATCGCGAATGTAGTTGGAGCGGCTCCCGCGCACAAAAAGCACTGGCCGAACAAAGGGCTCGCCTTCTACCGGCGCCAAGATATCGGGATAGTGTTTCCACAGCACGGGCAGGTTCATCTTCCAAGCAAAGGAACCGTCGGGGTTTCGGGTGAGGTTTTTGAGTAAAAATTGCCGAATAGCTGGCTCAGGAATGTCTCTTTGGAGAAAAAGGTCAGCTTCCTCGCGGGTTTGTAAGCGCGAGATATCCAGCGCCATCAACGCCTGAAAAATATGCTCATGGTTGCCCGGAGCAGCGGCTGTTGGAGCTATGTCCACCACAACCAGGCGCTCTACCCTGTCGGGGTGCTCCAGGGCAAAATGCATGGCCACTTTTCCGCCCATCGAATGCCCCACCAGCGTCGTGGCATAGATGCCGTGCTGGTCGAGAAAATGGCCCAAGTCTTCAGCCATTTCTCGGTACGTATGCGAGGGCAGATGGGGAGAACGGCCGTGGTTGCGCAGGTCAGGGGTAATGACAAGGTGCTCTTTGGCAAGCGCTCTGGCAATCGTTTGCCAATTGTCGGAGGAGCCCAGTAAGCCGTGCAAGATGATGACGGGTAAGCCTTGGCCAAATTCGCGGTAATAGAGTTCCATGTGTCGGCTTAAAGCAGCGATAAAACGGCGCTGCAGGTTTCTTGTTTACCTTTGCCCGGCTATTTTGGGCCTAAGAGACATCTATTTTCTATGCACAGAACTTCTTATCATTTCCTTTCTTTCGCTGCACTGCTGAGCAGTCTGTTGCTCTATACCTCTTGCAAGCGCGAAAGTCCAAAAGTGCCAGAAGCTGTACAACATCTGACTACTGACCCGGAAATAGTGCGCTTAACCCGGCTCATCGAGCAGAACCCAAAAGCAGACTCCCTGTACTATTTGCGCGCTGAAACTTACTATCAGCTGGACGGTTTCGACGAGGCCTTGGCTGACTTAGAGATGGCCATGAGCATAGACTCTATGAAACCACAGTACTACCATTTGCTGGCCGACGTGCTCATAGACTATGCGCGCCCTAACGACTCCAAACGCGCCATTGACGTGCTGACCCTGGCCGCTGAGCGCTTCCCTGGACGAATCCCTACCCTGCTCAAACTGAGCGAGTTTCAACTCATTGTGCGTCAGCACAGCAATGCTTTGGCCACCTTAGACCGCATCTTCCGAATAGACCCACAAAACCCCGAGGCTTTTTTCATGGCTGGTCGGGTAGCTTTGGACATGGGTGACACGACCAAAGCCATCGCCGCTTTCAAAAAATCCGTGCAGTACGCGTCGGATAACGCCGATGCCTGGTTCTTCTTAGGGCGAATCTATCTCAACCAAAGCAATCCGCAGGCGCTGCAGTGCTTCGACAATGTCCTGCGCGTGGACTCCACCCACATGGAGGCGCGCGAATTCAAAGCCGTTTTTTACAAAATCCGCGGCGAGTTTGACAAAGCTTTTGAGGTCTATCGAGACATCGTGCGGCGCAATCCAGACTATTCCA